>WRMQ01000064.1 GCA_009777055.1 Oscillospiraceae bacterium | reverse complement strand
CACGCCCGAGGGCAAGGCCATTTACGCGCGACGAAAAGAAACCATTGAGCGCGTGTTCGCCGACGCCAAAGAGAAACACGCCATGCGATATACCCACTTGCGAGGTCTGGCCAGGGTAACCGCCTGGACCGGGCTCAAGTTCGCCGCCATGAACCTCAAAAAGCTCGCCTGCTGGAGATGGAAAGCTTCCCTGCCTTCTGCTTTTCCCTTGTTTTTGACTCTGCTTTCTCCAATTCCGCAAAAATTTGCCCCCTGTCGCGCTTGAGACAGGGGGTTCTTTGACAGGCTGAAGCTCAAAAACGGACGTTTTAGAGCCTTTTTGTCGTTTTGTGTATCCCTCCTGTCCGAATTGTTAGTATTGCCGACATTCAGCCCCAAGCGACCACCTCTCTTTAGCGATTATTGCTAAATTTTTTCGGGGAATGTACGCTCAAAATTATAGTGTCTAAAACGACCGTTTTAGAACCTTCCAGCGACAGCAAACCCCTTGATACGCATAGCTTCCCGCCTTTGTTTCATACATTGGAGCAAAGAGAGGTTGGGAGCAATGCTAAAGGGATACGCGCGGGCAAGCCTTGAAAAACAGACGATTGACCGACAGCTTGACGAGCTGGCAGCCGCAGGAGTGCGGCAGGGCAACATCTATCAGGAGAAAATCACAGGCACGAAGCGCGACAGGCCAGAGCCGAACCGTATGCTTGCCGCGCTGAAGCGGGGCGATACGGTTATCACGGTGGAGCTTTCGCGCATGGGGCGCAGCACAAAGGACTTGCTGGAAATCGTGGAGCTGATTCACCGCAAAGGGGCGCACTTCCGCAGCCTAGACGAAACGTGGCTTGACACCACAACCCCGCAGGGGCAGCTTATCTTCACCATCTTCGCGGGGCTATGCCAATTCGAGCGTGATTTGACCGCAGAACGCACCAAATCGGGCTTGAAAGCCGCCGCCGCCCGTGGGCGCAAGGGTGGCAGACCTGCCACGGAAAAGGGGCAAATAGAGGCGGTGGAGGCTATGCGCCGCCGCAAGGTGAAGATTGACCAGATTGTAGCGGACACTGGACTAAGCCGCTCCACCGTCAACCGCATCATCGCGGCGATGAAGGCAAGAGAAACATAATCTTGCGATACACCACTTTTTTCTTGCTTTTTTGTGCTGGTGGTGCTATACTGGACAAGCTTAAAAAGCTTGAATGTTACGGTACAAACAGAGAAACTCAATCAACAAAAATTGGAGGTAAATTGTTTTGGACAAGCTGGGCAAACGGCTGTTGGCCGTGGTTTTGGCGGTCGCGCTAACATTGGCGGCTGGTTTGACGATTCCAGTTTCGGCGAAGTCATCTGCGCCTGGGCCAAACGGAAAATGGAAATTCCCTCTAAATTCCACAGACCTGGGGCCAGGTTTTCTTGCTTCACCGAACAAAGCAAGCGATGGCTACGGTTCAGACGGAAAATATTTTGGCGGCAAGCGTCATGCAGGGTTAGACTTGATGGCTGATTTTGGCGAACCTGTTTTCCCTGTCGCACCGGGTACGATAATTGAGGCGTGGGAGCATAAAGGTTATGGAAAAGACTTTGGTTTAGGCGGGGCTGTTTTAATTGAACATAAAAACAAGTATGAACAAGTTTTCTATGCTGTCTATGGTCATATCGATATTACGCCCGAATTGAGAGGGAAAGGCGACTATGCAAAGCCGCTTGGCAAAAAGGTTACGGAAGAAACACAATTGGGAACCATTCTTGATTTCGGTGAAAACGGCGACCATCTGCATTTGGGGATCAGCACAAGGCAACAAATACATCCATGGGCGGGCCGTTTTGACTTGAGTGTATCTGTTCCTACAGGCTGGGTTGATCCGGTGGATTATCTCAATCACTATATGGATCGTGACGCCGAGCCGCAAAAAGTAACGCTGCACTTTAACGCTAACGGTGGTTGGTTCGCACCAAAAGAGATTACTGCCGATTTGGGCGGCGTGTATGTCATTCCGAAATCACATCCGATGCGCATTGGCTATCATCTGTTGGGGTGGTCGCGCTCCTTTGATGCTGCGGAAGCGGAATACAATTGGGAAGGCGCGTGTATTAAAGCCTATGAAAATCTCACGTTGTATGCAGTCTGGGGCAAAGGCTTTCGCCCTAGTAATCCGAACAAAATGACCTGGATCGATAAAATCAAAGACTGGTTCACGCCAGACCCAGTGCAGGCATCTGATGTGCCACAACCGATACCGGGCGAAGAAACAATGCTGACGACCCCGCCAACAGAACCGCCCGCCACAAAGCCTGCTGCAACAACACCGCCCGTGACGCAAGCGCCAGTGACACAGGCGCCAGAGACACAGGCACCAACTGCTGCTCCGCAACGGAGCCAGTCTCCTATTGAGCAAGCGGTTTGGGCGGCGTTGGGTTATGATGCCGAAAGAGGAACAAAGATTATGCGGGAACCGCGTATGTCTGGTATGGTTCATATCGAAGCGGAATATGTGTCAAGCGGTTATTGGGAGGTTCTTATTGTTTCCGGCAAAGGAATGCCCTTTTTTATGCACAATTATCAGATTGACGGTACATCCTATGAACTTATAAATTCTTCATTAACAGAATTATATGAAAATCCAGATTTGCTATATGGAATAAACAAGTGGGATGCGCTGACTGCCGTAATGGATTACATCGGTCAATCTAAAGCAAACAATATTGCATTTTTTATGCTTTCCGCTGAAGAAGATGAACACGGCTATGAAATTGAAGTTAGATATCGTAATGGTGAAGAATTTTATTGCTTTATGAATCCTGTGACTGGAGCGATTTCGCCCGGTTAATCATCGACATTGAATCTTACGACACAAGTAGGCTCCCGCTTCGGCGGGGGCTTGTTCTATTTTTTCTCTGCCCCCGCATAAGCTTGGACAAAAACCATCAAAGGGGGCATACCATTGAGCAAAGCGAAAGTAGTTATTATCTCCGTATCCATCGGCGCGGTGGGGTTGATTGCCGCCGCGCTATCTCACCGAGCAGCGCGGACTTTCCCGCCTGCTGATCGAGCAGCTCGTCATTGACCGTTATTTGTTTCAGGAAGCCAAAACCAACAACGCCGTTTTCCCCATTTATGAAAACCATCTAAACGTGGGCGCGGACAGCAAGCGCGGCTGCGGCTACAATCTCACCTTTGGTGATGAAGAACATCATCGCCCATACCATAGCGCAATTTCCGGATGCGCAGCCCTTTCTGTGCGTGGATAATGACGAAGCCGGGCACACGTTCATTAGGACTAAAGCCGTTGACACACACGTTAAATACATTTTTGAGCTGTCGGAAAGCGCAGAAGCGCGGGAGGAGAAGATGTGCCAGTTTGCGGCCCTTGAAAACAAGACGTTGTCCAATATTTTTGCCGAGATGAATAACAAGATAAGGCTTTTTTCTTCGGACATATTTTTGTCCATCCCGGAGGATAAATTAGACCAGTGGAAGTCGCTGTTTACCCTGATGTCAATCAGTTTCTCAAGCATTTTGAGCGCAGGCCCGACAACAATGCCGTGCCCATCCCCGCCGAAGCGGGAGCCTGTCTTGAGCGTTAATGTTCAAACTCCTAAGGCCCCATGAATTGCCGCCAGCACCGCCGCCCTCGTGCTGGCAATATAAACATTCCCCTTCGCGCTGCCAACGCGTCCCTGATAATTCCGATTGCTGTTCCAAACGCCGTTTTCGCCGTCACCAATGGCCGCTTCGCCTTGACCAATGCAGCCGCCGCAAGCAGGCTTGAGGACAACGCCCCCGGCCTCGCGGATAATATCAAGCAGATCCAGCTTTTCCGCTTCTGCATAAATGGGATTGGAGGACGGCTGCACATACAGCTTAACCCAATCGGCAACGTGATTGCCCCGCAGCAGATCGGCGGCAAGCTGAATATCATACAGCAACCCGCCGGTGCAGGAGCCGACAAAGACTTTGTGAACCGGCACGGGTTCCGGCAAATCTGCCAGCGGCATATAATTCCCCGGATTGTGCGGCAGCGCAACAGCCGGGACAATTTTATTCAAATCAATGGTGAGGGTGTCGGTATAATTGGCATTGAAGCCCGGCGGCACGGCAATACCGCCCCACGCGCCCGCCTCAATCGCGGCTGCGGCTTCGGTGGCCCCAACCGCCAAGCCCAGCGCCCCGCGAATACCACAAGTAGGCGTGTGGGAATCCGTGCCGATGATGAGCTTGCCCGGCGCGGCGTAGTTATCGCGAATCACGCTATGGCACACCCCGCCGCCGTCGGCGGCCAGAAAATGTGATTGAATGCTATATTCAGCCGTGAAATCATAGAGCATATCTAACAGCGGCTTGAACGCGGGGTTGGAAGAAAAGTGATCATCAAAAGCCAGCACGCAAGGGTGGGCCAGCCGGGAAGTCCCGGCCAAGGCCCGGCGATCTGCGGCTGGGCCTGTGCGCTGGCGGGCTGCATCTTGGCGGCGATAATTTCAGCGTGATTTTCTCCAACAATACCGCTATGCAGGATTTCACCAATCTTGCGGATTATGTAGAACGCAATGGGTTCATGTTCCAGCAATATATGGCTTAAAAAGTTAAGGATCAATCACATTCTTTGAAGCCGCTCGTTCGTTTTGCCCATACCTTTTGTTTGAGGAGTGGCCGTCGTGTTTCTCAATCGTCGTGTTTCTCAAAACTTTTTTTATTGACATTCCCGCCGCTTTCCTCTATAATAGATTTCGACGTTATTTTAGACATATATTTCTTCATGAAAGGAATGGTTTATCATGCGGAAAGCGGCGTTGGTTACCGGCGCGTCCAGGGGGATCGGTCTGGCCGTGGCGGAACGGCTTCTCAGCGACGGTTACATCGTTTACTGCGCGGCGCGCTCCGTGGACCAAATGGGGGGCCTTGCCGAAAAAGGCGGCGTTGTTCTCCCCCTGGACTGCGGTGACGAGGCAAGCGTTACGGCCCTCGCGGAACGGATTATCCAGGAAAACGGCGGTGTGGACGTCATCATCAACAATGCGGGCTATGGGCAGTACGGGGCCATTGAGGCTGTGCCCATGGCGGTGGGCCGCGCGCAGATGGAGGTCAACTTCTTCGCCCCCGTGCGCCTCATCCAGCTTCTGGCGCCCGCCATGCGCGAACGGGGCGGCGGCAGAATCGTCAACATTTCCAGCGTTGCCGGCAGGGTTTATTCCCCGCTGAGCGGCTGGTACTGCGCGTCGAAATTCGCCCTGGAGGGCATCAGCGACTGCCTGCGCATTGAGCTGCGGCCTTTTGGTATCCAGCTGTCCCTCGTCGAGCCAAGCCCCATCAAGACCGAGTGGTCCGAAGGCGCGAAGAAGTCGCTGCTGGAATACTGCGCGGGCACGGCGTACGAGGAATTCGCCCAAAAGAGCTACCGGCTGCTCAAGGGCGCCACGGACGGCAGGGCGGCCTCCGGCGTGGACGCCGTGGTGAAGAGCGTCATGAAGGCGGTGAACGCGAAGAACCCGAAGCCGAGGTATTATTCCGGCAAAATCGCGCGGCTTTCGGTGGTCTCGAAGACCATGCTGGGCGACAGGCTGTTTGACCTGGCGATGAACTCTCAATTGAAATAGTGAATGATATCAAATAGTGAATGACAGCACTCAAAAATCAAGAACATAGTGAAGGAACGAAACGATATGGGCCTGCGCCAAAAATTCGAAGAGCGTTTTCCGCCTGAGCTGCGCGAAGAGCTGAAGAAAAGCATCCGGCATCCGGTTTCCTGGGTCAAGGGGGTTGAAATCAAAGACGGTAACCGCATTGCCCCCTACGAGCTTCTTGTTTTTTCCGTCGCGAACTTTTTAAGCAGCCTGTCCGGCGCCTACGCCGGAAAACAGGACTTTCTTTTCAGGGAGGTCTACCGGGTTCCGCCGAATTTAATGAGCGTCGGCGGCATCGCCACTTCGCTGTATGACGCGTTTAACGACCCCTTTGTAGGCACGTGGATGGACCGGTGGCGCCTTCCCGCACAGAAGTTGAAGTGGATCATGCGTATTGCCGCGGTCACGGGGCATACGCTTGACTTAATCAGAATGGTCGACGGCGGTCTTGGTCCCTGGGGCCATATCCTTCTCCTGATTTTCTGCAATTGCCTGAAGGATACGATCAATACTTTTGACTCGGTGGCCATCTATAAGCTGCGGTCTTCCATCAGCCCATACACGCAGGAGCGGGTGCGTGTGAGCATCTGGGAATCCGTCGGCGGGCAGATGGCATACCCCTTAACGACCATACCCTTGATATTAATGGGCTGGAAGGATACCTTCGGCTTTTCTGACTATCAGATTATCTTTATCGGCGCGCTGATCTTCCTGCCGGTGAATATCATCGCCTCCGCCATGAAGTCTTTCATCAAGGTCCGGGTGGATTTCAACGCCAAGCTGCGCGCGGAAGAAGCCGCGCGTCAAAAAGATTCGCAAGAAGATTTGTCAGAAGATTTTATATCAGAAGATTTTACAGAAGAAAACGCCGGGGCTCCGGAAAAGCTCAGCGTGCGCGAGACCCTCGGCGTAGTGAAATACAACAAATACTTCAAAGTAAACATGATCTGCGGCCTGCTCGCGGTGCTTACGCCGACGGCGGGGGACTCGCTGGTGCAATGGCGTTATCTCGCGCCGAAGGCGACCGTGTTCGGCCAGACGATGAGCGGGGAGGGCTGGCTTTTGCTCAAGGACACGCTTTCGGGCGTGCTGAATACCATCCTGAATCCCTTTGGCAGGCAAATTGTCAATTTGTTTGGCGGGCCGCTGAAAATGCAAAAAATCAAATCGGCTGTGGATGTTGTCGGTCATCTCATCAAATTTGCCGCCGGCATCCGAACCGTTCCGGGTATTTTCATCAATATTCTGGTGGATAATGTGCTCATGGTGATCGGCGGCGCCGACGGCGTTGCCGGCAACATGCTCAATTATGAGTTTTACGACTACGTCGAGCTGCAAACGGGCATACGCTCCGAGGGGATCACGACCTCCGTTCAGGGCCTGATCAACAAAACCGTCACCAACAACATCGGCACGGTCACGGGCAACGCCGCCCTGGACTGGATGGGCTACCGCGGCGGCTATCTCGAGGAGGGCTCGAAGCCGCCGGAACGGTATATGAAATATGTCTGGCCCCTGGCGACCCTGGCTCCGGTGATAGATAATCTGATTTATCTGATCGGGCGCTCGACGATTAAATGGACCCCCGAGGACCGGGAATACACCGAAAGCGCCTTGAAAGAGCGGCGCGACATGCTGCTGGCTGAAGTGCAGGATTCCTGACGGCCATTTTAAGTAAATGATTTTGCTTTCATCATAGAACTCTTGCGAAATTGATATTGGTTATCGGCGGGCGTCGCCCACTGGCAAAAAAACACCCATTTCGCAAGAAGTCTAATTTATCATTTCTTTGTAAATCTATCATTTCAACGAAAGGTCCCGCTTATGGAAAAGGTGAAACGGATATTCTTCCGTATCCTCTGCGGCTTTTTTCTGGGCTTCAGCGTTTTCGCGCCGGGCATCAGCGGCGGCGTGATCGCCATTGCCATGGGCGTCTATCAGGATCTTTTGCGCATCGCGTCCAACCCCTTCAAACGATTTAAGCACAACCTGCTGTTCTGCCTGCAGCTGGGTATTGGGGCAGTGCTCAGCGCGGTGCTGTTTGTGGTCGCGTTCAAATATTTATTTGATTCCTACGAAAAAGCCATGCACTTTCTCTTTGTCGGCCTCATCGCCGGAAACCTGCCGATTATCCGCAGGGAGCTCCGGCAGACGGTCTTCCGCAAGCGCTACCTGATCGCCGGAATTCTCGCCTTTGCCGGGGTGCTGACCTTCGCCCTGCTCACCGCGGGCGTCGAAAAGCCGGCGCAGGGCGGGGGCGCGGCGTCGCTGCCCCTGCTGGCCCTCAGCGGGGTTCTGGCCGGTGTGACTATGGTGGTGCCCGGGATGAGCGTATCCATGGTGCTCATCGTGCTGGGCGTCTACGGCGAGCTCCTCTTCGCGGCGGAAGCCCTGCTGCGGCTCGACTTCGGGCCGCTGATCCCCGTGGGCGTGTTCGGCGCCGGCATGCTGGCGGGTCTGGTGCTCACCGCCAACGGGATCAAGGCGCTGTTCGAAAAGCACCCCGGCGCCGCCAATTCGGCGGTGCTTGGCCTTGTCGCGGGCTCTCTCGCGGGCATCGTATTCCAAAGCCTGCGCATAGAGGATCCGGGCTTCCGCTGGCCCCTGGCGGTCATCATGCCCTTGGCTGGCTTTGGTTTTTCCATGCTCTTTGTGCTGATTGGAAAATTCACGGGCAGGGCACCCGAAGCAACGGAAGCCTCGTGAATATTTATCACTTTACAAGGGCCATGCGCATATGATATAATACGCGCCAATACAAATAGATCTGAGCAGGCGATAAATCCTTCCCGGGATTTGTGGGGCCGGGCCGCTTAAAAGCGGCAGCAGATGATATCGCATCTGTGGGACAGTAATATGTTCCGCGGATGTGTTTTTTATATATTATAATAAAGGAGAATCACGCATGTCAACGCTTGCACACACAGGCCTTTCCACCGAAGAGGTCATTGCGCTGCAAAGGCAATACGGCAAAAATGAATTGGTCCCGCAAAAAAAACAGGGCTTCGCGCGCAAGGCGCTGCATATCGCGGCGGAGCCCATGTTTCTGCTGCTGCTGGCGGCGGCGGTGATTTATTTTATTCTCGGCGAGGCCCGTGACGGCGCGGTCATGCTTATCTTCGTCGCCGGCATCATCGGCATCGACGTGGTACAGGGCTGGAAAACCGACCGGACCCTGAACGCGCTGAAGGATCTCTCCGCCCCCCGGGTCAAGGTGATCCGCGACGGGGCCGAGACGGATATCCTCAGCGCGGAGCTGGTGCCCGGCGACCTCATATTTATCCAGGAGGGCGTAAAAATCCCGGCGGATGGCACTGTTCTGCGCTGCAGCGACCTGCGCGTGGACGAATCCTCTCTCACCGGCGAGGCGGAGGGGGTCTGGAAGGTGCCGGAGGGCAGCGCGGGGGCAAGCAACGGCTGCTGGCGGAACGATTACTGCTACGCAGGCACGCTGGCCACCCAGGGCACGGCGCTGCTGCGGGTGGAACGGACAGGCGCGGCCACGGAATACGGCAAAATCGGCAGCCATGTGGCGCGGGCGCGGGAGGAAAAAACGCCTTTGCGGCGGCAGACGGACCGCCTGGTAAAGCTCTGTGCCATCATCGCCGCGGTGTTTTTCGTTTTGGTGGGCTTCGCCACCTGGTTTAACATTGCCGGCCATCCGCTTTGGGAACGGCTCATCGAAAGCGTTCTGTCGGGCATCACCCTGGCCATGGCCATGATCCCGGAGGAATTCCCGGTGATCCTCACGGTGTTTCTCTCTATGGGGGCATGGCGGCTGGCAAAGAAAAAATCCCTGGTGCGCAGGCTGCCCTGCGTGGAAACCCTGGGGACGGTCTCGGTGCTCTGCGTGGACAAAACCGGTACCATCACCCAAAACCGCATGACGGTGCAGGAGCTCTGGACCCCGGACGGCGATGAGGCGCTTCTCTGCGAAACCATGGGCCTGGCCTGCGAAACCGAAGCCTACGACCCCATGGAGCAGGCGATGCTGCTCCACTGCGAGGCGAAGGGCATTGAAAAAAGCCACCTGTTCGGCGGCAGCCTGATCTTTGAATACGCCTTCACCAACGAGCTGAAAATGATGGGCCATGTCTGGCGCCATGACGGGGAAATCCTGATCGCCGCGAAGGGCTCGCCGGAGCGGCTGCTGTCCCTGTGCCATATGGAGGAGGCCGCGCGCAAGGCTGCCGGCGATACCGTATCGCGGATGAGCGGGGAGGGCCTGCGGGTGATTGCCGTGGCCATTGCCCGGCTGGGGAGCGAGGCCGAGGTCCCGGCCAGCCTGACGGACTGCTCTTTGACATTCTGCGGCTTCGCCGCTCTGGCCGACCCGCCCCGGGAGGGTGTGGCGGAGAACATCGCTCTATGCTACGCGGCAGGCGTCCGCGTGGTGATGATTACCGGCGACAACGGCATTACAGCCGCGTCCATCGCCCGGCGGATCGGCATGCGGCAGACCGGCCCAATCGTCACGGGTGACATGCTTGAGGCCATGACCGACGAAGAATTGCTGGAACGGGTGAAGGATGTGAGCATTTTCTCCCGGGTTGTCCCGGCGCATAAGATGCGCATCGTGCAGGCCCTGCAGGCCAATGGCGAAATCGTGGCCATGACCGGTGACGGCGTAAACGATGCCCCGGCCCTCAAGCACGCCGACATCGGCATCGCCATGGGGCAGCGGGGCAGCGAGGTTTCGCGGGAGGCCGCCGGCCTCATTCTGATGGACGATAATTTCTCCACCATCGTGGATACCGTGCGGGATGGCCGCCGCATCTTCGACAACATCCGCAAGGCTGTGGGTTATGTTTTCGCGATTCATATTCCCATCGCGCTTTCTTCCCTGCTGGGCCCTCTGCTGGGCATCAGCTCCGGCGCCCTGATGCTGCTCCCCCTGCACGTGGTGCTGCTGGAGCTGGTGATCGACCCCACCTGCTCCGTGGTGCTGGAACGCCAGCCGGCGGAGCGGGACATCATGCGCCGCCCGCCCCGGAATCCCAAAGAACCGCTGCTCACCGCGCGGACGCTGCTCAAGAGCGTGCTGCAGGGCCTGACGATCTTTGGGGCATCCTTTGGCGCGTATGTCTGCGCGCTGCGCCGGGGCGAAAACGCCTCGGCGGCCCGGAGCATGGGTCTGGCGATTCTGATTCTGGCGAATCTGCTGCTGGTGCAGGTTAACAGCTCTGACTTGGACTCCATTTTCAGCTCCCTGCGCCGGCTGGCGAAGGACCGGGTTATGTGGGCGGTGAACCTCATCACCCTGGCGGTGCTGGCCCTGCTGCTGTATTCCCCGCTCAACGGGCCGCTGAATTTCGCGGCGCTGCCGCCGGCGCAGCTGCTTGCCGTAGCGGGCTTATCTGCGGGCGCGGTGCTTTGGTATGAAATTGTGAAATGGAGGAAACGGAGAAAGAAGAAAATAATTCTAAACGGAGAAAGAAGAAAATAAAAAATTAACAATGGACTTGTTGCGCAAGAAGTGGCTTTTTGCCAGTGGGCGGCCGAAGACCCTAAATCCGCTCGCCCACTGTTTGGACCTTTAAAATGTTCGTGGTCCCTGTCGTTCCCAGCGGCACACCGCCGGTGATGACTACCGTGTCACCGTCCGCCGCGATGTCAAGCATCCGCGCGCAGTCGATGGCGTGGTGGAACAGCTCGTCCGTGGAGCTCTGCATTCTGGCCACAACGGGGTACACCCCCCAGGAAAGCGACAGCTGATGAAAGGTCTTTTTATCCGGCGTAGCCGCCACAATGGGGGTCTGCGGGCGAAACTTCGACATGCGCCGCGCTGTGGAGCCGTATTTCGTGACAGCGATAATCGCGCGGGCGTGTAAATCCCGGGCAGTGGTGCAGGCCGCGTCGCAGATGGCGTTGGTGGTGTCGTTTTCGTCCATGTCGTGATGGATGTCCCGGTAGGCGCTTTGGGCGAAGGCGTCCTTCTCGGCCTGACGGGCAATTTTCGCCATGACTTCCACCGCGCGCACGGGATACTGCCCCGCCGCGCTTTCAGAGGAGAGCATCACGGCGGAGGTGCCGTCAAACACGGCGTTGGCCACGTCGGTGATCTCCGCGCGGGTGGGGTCCGGGCTTGTGACCATGGACTCCAGCATCTGCGTGGCGGTGATGACCATTTTGCCGGAGCGGTAGCAGGCCTTGATAAACTTTTTCTGGAGGCCGGGCAGCTTCTCGTAGGCCACCTCCACGCCCATATCGCCACGGGCCACCATGATGCCGTCGGACTGGGCGAGGATTTCGCCGAAATTTTCAATGCCCTCCATATTTTCGATCTTGGAGATGATTTTAATGTTGTGCCCGCCGTTGTAGTCAAGGAATTTGCGCAGGGCGACCACGTCCTCGTCCCGCCGGACAAAGGAGGCGGAGACGAAATCCACGTCATGGGCAATGCCAAAAAGCAGGTCGGCCTTGTCCGCCTCGCTGAGATAAGGCATGTCCAGGCGGCTGCCGGGGATATTCACGCCCTTGCGGTCCTGGAGAAGCCCGCCGGTTTCCACCTCGCATATGATATCCGTTTCAGTGATTTTCACGGCGCGCAGGGCGATCCTGCCGTCGTCGATAAGAATGCGCGTGCCCCCGGCAATCTGCGACGGGAGCGCGTCATAGCTGATGGAAACCGCCTCGCCGCTGCCCGGTATCTCCCTGGCGGTGAGCGTGAATTTATCCCCCGGCTTCAGCGTCACCGGTCCCTGTCCGAACCTGCCTATGCGGATTTCCGGCCCCTTGGTGTCCAGCATCACCCCGGCAGGCAGCCCCAGGGCGTCCCGCGCCTCCCGAAAACATTCGATGAGCGCGGCGTGGCTCTCGTGGGTTCCGTGGGAAAAATTCAGGCGCGCGATATTCAGGCCGGCCTCCAGCATGCCGCGGATGGTTTCGCTGTCGCTGCTGGCGGGCCCCAGGGTACAAACGATTTTTGTTTTGCGCATGGCTGCCTCCTTCGGTCGCACAAACTACTGCATTTTATATTATACCGCAAGATCCCGCAAAACGCAAGCAAAAATCTTTTTCGGTCTCAGCGAATATCCAGCACCTCGTCCATCAGAAGAGCTCCCGCTTTGTCGCGGGCGGTCAACCGCACGGTGCCGGCGGCGGTTACCTGTGCCATGGAGCACAGGTAGTTCCCTCTGAAGCGGCCGCCCGCGGGCCCGCCCGCGACGAGCAGCGGAAATGGCGGTTCCATATAGTCGTCCTGGCCGGGCAGCGCCAGATAAAGCTCGTGCCAATGGCCCGAAAATTGCATGCCGACACCCAGGCGCTCCAGCGCGGCGAAGAAGCGGGCTTGCTTCGCCGCGTCATTGTCAACAAAGCCGGGGATGTGAATCGCCGCGAAATGCAGTGTGTTCTCCTCCGGCGCGGGCAGACTCTCCAGCCAGTCAAGCTGCCCTCCGCGGTAGCTGTCGCCATAGGACAGGCTGATTTTTTCGCTGTCCCATTCATCGTTGCCGCCGTCGCAGATGGTGAAAAGAACGTTGCCGCGCCGCACTTGATAATAAAAGCTGTCCAAGCCCAGGCTGGGAAAGACGCTCCCGGCCAGCCTGCCGTCCATTTCATGGTTTCCCCGCACGAATATGGCGGGGATTTCGCTTTTTGTCATGTCGGCGCCGGCGGCAAGCACGCAGCGGATGAGCTCGTCCTCGCTGTTGTAGACCGTTGCGTAATCGCCCAGCATGAGGAAAAGATCCGGCGCGGGGAGCCGCGCGGCGGCGGCGAGGGCGTTCTCCGGGTAATGGTGCCAGTCAGTGGCCATCAAAATGTTCAGCTCGTCCTTGTATTCCCCCCTGAACTGGAATTCAGGGCTTTCGATTTCTCCGCCGAAGAGAACATTGACCCACATCCAGGACCGCAGCTCCCGCGCGGAAACAGTATAGGCCGCGCCGTTGAATTCCTCCCGCGGCACGTTGAACTGATGTAACCGCCCGGCATTCAGGCTGCCATGGCCGCTGTCCGCCGCCTGTACGACTTCACCGTTTTCAGCCGTATAGGTCAGCCAGGCGACGCTGTCACGATTCGTGGCGAAAACAACGCTGTATTGATCATTGCCGATATCCAGCACCAGCGGGTTTGCGCTGAAGGCAAAAGGCCTCAGCGCGGGTACGCCTACACAAAACACAGGCAGCGCAATTGCCAGGCTGATGATCAGAGCCAGTATGGCGCGCGTTCTTTTCCGATAGCGGGAGAATAAAACAAACAGGAAAGGCAACGCCGCGGCAACGCTGAAAAAGGGCAGGTTCGGCGCGAGCCCGGCCATGCCGTTTTTCAGGCTGTATGGGTCAATCCCTTGATCCAGGCTGAATTGCAGCATGACCGTGAAAACAAACAACGCGCCCGACAAAAAGCAAAATATGAAGCAGCCGACGCGCGCCGCGCGTGATGTCCGGCGTTTTTCCGGCGCGAACGAAAAGCCAAGCGTGGCGGCGGCGCACACGCAAAGCGCGGCAAAGCAGGCGGGGACAAAAAGTGTGCCCAGGGGATACGATGTGGCGATCCAGCCATAGGCCCATTTGGCGCTGTGCAGCAGCGTAATAGCCGCGGCCGCCAAAACGTAGAAAATATACACGCCGGCGCGTGTTTGCGTCGCTGTTTTTATGCGTTTGAAAATGCTCATGGAGTCGCTCCTTTCGCGTTCTATCGCTTTGATCAAATTATAGCATATGGTTCCGGATAATGCAATAGACGCGAAGAGGCGGCGCTTGAAAGCGCCGCGCAGCCTGTCAAAGAACCCTCTGTCTCAAGCGCGACAGGGGGCAAATTTTTGCGGGATTGGAGAAAGCAGAGTCAAAAACAAGGGAAAAGCAGAAGGCAGGGAAGCTTTCCATCTCCAGCAGGCGAGCTTTTTGAGG
>WRMQ01000063.1 GCA_009777055.1 Oscillospiraceae bacterium | reverse complement strand
AAATTCTTCTCTCTGTTGTTCCACAGTTTTGTTCTCCCATGGCAACTTCAACACCTCTTTCGGCCTTTTTGTTGCCTTCTATTCTATCACAAAACTGTATACCTTCCTACTGCACACCTGTATACTAGCTTACTACACCGGACAAATTTTGAGCCCCTACAAACACAGCTCCCGGATAAATCATCATTCGGGAGCTGTATTTATCTGATGAGAAAATCAATAACCCTTCTGCTTCAAATCCGCCAGCAGCGCGACGTAGAACGCGCGGATGGTCTCCGCGCCGTTGTCCATTTTCTGAATCGAGACATCCGACCGGCGGAAATCAACCTCGTCCAGGTGGGAGACGCCCCGGCTGCCGGCGCCCCGCAGCACACCCCGGAAATTCGTCCACTTCGCGGATTCCACCGTGACCATGCCGTCGTTTTCGCCGTCCAGGCTTTTGATGACGTAATTGGGCCAGCTCATGATGATATCGCTCATGGGGGATTGCATCGCGGCAGCATAGCTTTGATAATACACGCCGGATTTATCGGGATTGTTCTTGTTGAACTCCTTCATGTAGCCCGTGCCCAGGCTTTGAATTCCCTTGAGGAAGTCCGGCCTTTTGTCGCCCCAGAACCAGCGGATGATGTCCGCGGGGATGGCCACGGCCCGCAGCAGGAGGTTTGGCATGGCGAGGAAGACATCCATGGTTTTGGAGCCGTGGTGGGGCGTGGCGATGGTGGTAAGGCTGGCCACCTTGTCGGCCATTCCCAGGGAGGAGATCATGTAACGCGCCTCTGTGCCGCCCTTGGAGTGCGCGACGATGTTGACCTTGGCGCTGCCCGTTTGCGCGAGAACTTTTTCAACAGTCGCCTTCAAAGCCGCCGCGCCGTTTTCCACGCTGCACCAGCCATCGGTGTTTCCGTAAAAAATCCGCGCGCCGTTGTCATCCAGAACGCCGGGAATCCTTCCCCAGTAATTGATAAACAGGTTCTTATCGCGAAAGCCCGCGCCGTGCACCAGGATCACCGGGTATTTCGTGTCGCATACGGCGTTGGCCCCGGCCGCGCCGGCCGTCGCCGCGGGGAGAAGCGCCGCGAGCAGCAGGGCTGACAGCAGCCACACCGCAATCAGGCGCCTGCGCATCGCGCCGAAAGTTTTTTTGTTCATTGAGAGTCTTCCTTTCTGTATGTCTTCCTGTCTATTATGCACGGAACGGACGAAAAGTCAAGCTTTTTTGCTTCACAATAAAATTCTTGCCTGGAGAATCGAATTCTGTTATAATAAGCACAGCCGATCTTCCCGGGAGGATATGAATTATCATGAAAACAAAAAAAGAGCATTATGGATTCTTCACCGCGCTTTCCATGATCATCGGAATCGTCATTGGCTCGGGCATCTTCTTTAAAAGCCCGTTGATTCTGACAAAGACAGGCGGCTCCGTGGGCTATGGCGTCGCCGCGTTCTGCATACTTGCGCTGAGCATTGTGTTCGGCTGCCTGACGCTGTCCGAATTGTCTGTGCGCACCGCGAAAAGCGGCGGCGCCGTAGGCTATTTTGAGGATTTTATCTCGCCGCGCATCGCGGCCGGGTTCGGGTGGTTCCAGACGCTCGTGTATCTTCCGGCCCTTACGGCTGTGGTCGCGTGGGTGGCCGGCGTGTATACCTGCCTTGTATTCGCCGGGCAGCCCCGGTCGCTGGGCATGCAGGTATTCATTGGCACCGGCTGGGTTGTGTTGCTTTTCGCGGTCAATATTATATCCGTCAAGCTGGGCGGGTACCTGCAAAACGCGACCATGGTGATCAAGCTGATTCCGCTGCTGCTGATCGCGGCCGGAGGGCTGATCTGGGGCGCTTCCCACGGCGGACCTCCCCCCGCGCCGGCCGTGGTGCAGCCCGTGGCCGGCCTGGGATGGATGGCGGCCCTGCCCGCGATCGCCTTTTCGTTTGACGGCTGGATTGTCTCCGTCGTTATCACCAACGAGGTGAAGGTCGCCAGGAAAAACATACCCCTCGCGCTGACGATCGCGCCGCTGGTCATCTTAGCTGTTTATATTTTGTATTTTGTCGGCATGAGCGCGATGCTGGGGCCGCAGAATATCGTGGCGATGGGCAACGCCTCCGTGAGTGAGGCGGTTTCCGGAATCCTCGGCGCGGCGAACGGACGCGGGATCGGCGCCGCTGTCAACGTGCTCGTGCTCTGCGCGGTGCTCGGCGTGGTCAACGGCCTGATTCTGGGCATGCTGCGCATGCCGCAGGCCCTGGCCAGCAAAAATATGCTGCCGCGTTCCGGGCTTATTTCCAGGGTGCACCCGTCCATCAACCTTTCGCCGCTTTCCTGCGCGATTTGCTTTGTTCTGACAGCCGCCTGGATGCTGATTCACTATTGGACGCAGTCCGCCGGAATTCTCGCGGCCAACGATGTGAGCGAAATCGCCATTGTTTTCAGCTATGTCTGCTTTGCGGTGTTATATGTCAGAGTGATTGTCCTGTGGAGAAGGGGCGAAATCAAAAGCCTTTTCAAAGGGCTTGTCTCCCCGGTTTTGGCGACCGTAGGCTCCGCGGTTATTCTGGCCGGCGGCGTCGCGGCCAATCCGGTTTATACGCCGGTTTTTTTCGTGATTTGTTTGTCAGTCTGCGCCATGGGATATCTCTATTTCCGCCGCGTGTCATTTCGCCGCTAAGCCGCGGCAAAATTCGGCCTTGACATTGTCCGCGATATGAGGTACAATATATAGTGATGTGCTGGGCACTATTCTGCCGAAAGCCGGCGCATCCGCTTTGGATTTGAAGCAGCGCAGCTTGCTTTTCTCTTGAGTAGTTTGAAAATAAAAAAGATTGGAGGTAGATTTACAGGGGATGACAATACCATTATTTGTATTTATCGTGACCACCGCGGCTCTTTTCCTGTTGGGTGTGGCCGGATGTATTCTCATGTTTAAGCGAGGCATCAAGCACCGCAAAGAGACCGCCGAGCGCGAAATCGGCTCCGCGGAGCAAAAGGCGGCCCAGATTCTCAACGAGGCGCTGACGGCGGCCGAGACAAAGAAAAAAGAAGCCATCATTGAGGCGAAGGACGAAATCCACAAACAGCGCAGCGAAACCGAACGCGAGCTGCGCGAACGCCGCGCCGAGGTGCAGCGCCAGGAGCGCCGCATCAACCAGAGGGAGGAAACCCTCGACAAGCGCGCGGACAATCTGGATAAAAAAGAGGAGATCATACAGGGCAAAATCAAGGCGGCGGAGGAACGCCTCGAAGAGGTTGAAAAGCTCAAAAAAGGCCAGTTCGAGATGCTTGAACGCATTTCCGGTTACACGCAGGAGCAGGCCAAGGCCGAGCTGCTTCAAATTGTGGAGGAGGAGCTGGAGCATGAGCGCGCCCTGCGCGTCATAGAATTTGAGCAGAAAACCCGGGACGATTCCGACAACCTGGCAAAGGAAATCATCGCCACGGCAATTCAGCGCTGCGCGGCGGATCATTCGGCAGAGACCACCGTGAGCGTCGTGGCGTTGCCCACCGACGAAATGAAGGGCCGCATCATCGGCCGCGAGGGCCGCAACATCCGCACCCTCGAAACCATCACCGGCGTGGACCTGATCATCGACGACACGCCCGAGGCCATCACCGTATCCTGCTTCGACCCGGTGCGGCGCGAGGTGGCCCGGCGTACGCTGGAAAAGCTGATTCTCGACGGGCGCATCCATCCGGCGCGGGTGGAGGAGACCCACGAAAAATGCCGCCGCGAGGTGGAAGCGGCCATCAAGCAGACCGGCGAGCACGCTCTCATTGAGGCCGGAGTGAATAACGTGCACTCCGAAATCGTGAAGCTGCTGGGCAGACTGCGCTACCGCACCAGCTACGGGCAGAACGTGCTCAACCACTCCCTGGAGGTCTCGTATATCGCGGGGCTCATGGCGGCGGAGCTCGGCGCGGACGTCAAGCTCGCGAAACGGGCCGGCCTGCTGCACGATATCGGAAAAGCCCTCGACCACGAGCAGGAGGGCTCCCATGTGGAGCTGGGCGTGGAGTTCGCGCGCAAATACAAGGAAAACGAACACGTGCTGCACGCCATTCAGGCGCACCACGGCGACGTGGAGTGCAAAACCATCGCCGCCTGCCTGGTGCAGGCCGCGGACGCCATCTCGGCCGCCCGGCCCGGCGCCCGGCGCGAAAACCTGCAAAGCTACATCAAGCGCCTGGAAAAGCTCGAAGAGCTGGCGACCTCCTTCCCCGGTGTGGAGCACTCCTTCGCCATGCAGGCGGGCCGCGAGGTGCGCATCATGGTCAAGCCCGAGCAGATCTCGGACGACCAGATGGTGCTTCTGGCCAGGGACATCGCGCAAAAAATCGAAAAAGACCTGGAGTATCCCGGACAGATCAAGGTGCACCTCATTCGGGAGAGCAGGGCCAGCGAAATCGCGAAGTAAAAGCGCTGGTTTTAAAATCAGGGCAGTTCAAACCGGCAGCTTCGTTTGTTTAGAAGCCGCCGGTTTTTATTGTCGAGTTAAAGCGATAACAACTTTAACAAGCTACTCTTTTAGATCGTTGCTCCGGGCGGCTTGCCAGCCGCCCCTACAGGCCCTGCGTATTGGTGGCAGTGGGCGCACACAGTGCGCCCCTACGATGATCCTTCGCGATGGATTGATATCAAACTGGGGCAGAATTCATAGTAGGGGCGACCTGCGGGCGCCCGCCGACAAAAATAAACCGCCCATTTCGCAAGAAGTCTCAAGAAGCCTCAAGAAGTCTAATGAAAAAAACCCTGATGGCGTTTTATCGGGCTGTAGGGGTGGCTCGTAAGCCACCCGGATCTCAACAAACACCCGGATCTCAATAAATTTTAACAAATTTTCATTTTCATGGAACCTGCCGGCGCGGTCACCTGTCTTATTAGTGTTGAGGGGGTGATTCTGCGTGCTGGACGAACTCATTCGGGCCGCATTGCAGGATGCAGCGAAGGACTGCATTGTACCCGATGACGTTGATCAGCTGGTATGGAGCCGCATCATTTCGGGCGCGGAGCCCGGGCCAGGAGGATCATCGGATGGATAACAACAACATCGGATTGCTGGCGGTCCAGGCAGCGAAGGGCGAGAAAGACGCCTTTCAGCGGCTGTATCAGCTCACGCGCCAGCGCGTCTATTTTGTGGCGCTTTCCATCACCAAAAACGAGACGGACGCCCAGGACATTCTGCAGGAAACCTATTTGAGGGCTTACCAGAGCATTGGCCAGCTTGAACGGCCGGAACGCTTCGAAAGCTGGCTGAGCCAGATCGCGGCGAACCAGGCGAAGAACTACCTGAGCAAGAAGCGTCCCGCCTCCTTCGCGGAATACGACGACGAATCCGCCGCGAATTGGCAGGAAGAGACGGACCCCGAATTCCTGCCGGACGAGCGGCTTGATCTGGACGAAACAAAGAAGTTTATCGCGGGGCTGGTCCGCGAGCTCCCGGAGGACCAGCGGCTTTGCGTGCTGCTTCGTTACTTTGAAGACATGGAAGTCGCGGCCATCGCGACGGCATTGGAAATCCCTGAAGGGACCGTTAAAAGCAGGCTGAGCCGCGCGCGCCAAAAGCTGGCGGCAAAGCTGGAGGAAGCACAAAAAGACGGCGGCTTGAAGCTGTATTCGTTCGCGCCAATGCCCTTGCTGGCGTATTTTCTCAAGCTGCTGTCGCAGGACACCGCAGGCGCCGCGGAGCGCCTGCCGGCCCTGCTGCTTGGCACGGCGGCCGCCGGGGCCGCGGCCGGAGCCGCCGGGGCTGCCGCGGGGAGCGCGGCTGGCTCCGCCGCGGGTGCGGCCGGAACCTCCGGCAGTGCGGGAACCGTGGCTGCCACATTTGCCGCGGGTGCGCTTTCCAAGGTGATTGCGGCAGTCACGGTAGCCGCACTGGCCGTGGGCGGAACCACGGCGGGCGTTGTCGCGGTGAAGAAAAGCAGGGATAACGCCAGGCTTCTCACGACAGAGGCCTCGCAGTCAGCGGCGGCCTCCGGGAGCTGGAGCCAGACAGGCGGCGGCGAGCCTCAATGGGAGACATCCGAGGGCGAATTCGTCTCTGCCTATGCGACCAATGCCCAGGGCATTCCCTACAGCTATCCGGCGAGGCCAAGCAGCCAGGGCGGGCAGACGCGGGCGGGCAGCCAGCAGGCTTCACAGCCGCAGCCGCAGAATCCCTCCGGCACAAACGCCGGCACGAGCGCAAACCCCTCCGGCAGCGCGCAGCAGAGCACGGCGGCGCAGCCTTCCGCGCGCATGAGCACAACAACGACGCAGCCCACGCCCACAACGCCTTATGCGACGACGACCAGGGCAAGCGGCGTTCCGACGACACAGAGCAGCACACCGGCAACGACCAGGACGACAACGACCAGCAGAAGCTCCGCGGGAACAAGCTCCACCGGCCAGCCGACCTCGGATGAGAGCTCACCCACCGAGCCCCCAAGCTGGGACGCGTTCGTCATGAGCGGCAACACACTACTTCGTTACACCGGCGGCGATACCCTCGTGACGGTACCCCCGCACATCAACGGTGTGCCGATCAAGAAGATCGCCGATCACGCGTTCTTTAACTGCGGCGCTTCGGAGATCGTTCTCCCCTCCGGCGCGGAGGAAATTGGCTGGTGGGCCTTCGGCAACTGTTCTCAGCTGAATCGTGTGCTTATTCCCGAAAGCGTGACGAAGATCGACCCTGACGCGTTCATCAAGTCCGCCGGCGTTACCATCGTCTGCAAGGAAGGCTCCTACGCGCACAGCTACGCGCTCAGAAATAGCTTCCAGTACATCTTTGTTTGATTTTTCTGCTGAATCTGGCTTTTCTAGTGATCAGCGGTCGCCGAAAGAAACCGTTTGATCCATTGGATATTGCAAGCTTTTGAAGGGTTTGCAAATATATATAGCAGGCCGCGGAGGTGCTCCGCGGCCTGCTATGGTTTTTGATTGATGCTGCTCGGCTTCGGTTTGTTGGCGGGTTTTATCTGCGTACATAGCGCTGGCGTCCCGGCCCATTCAGGATGCCGATCAGCTGTTTCCCCTCTTCTTTGCAGGCGAAATCCAGAAAATAGCGCCCAAGCAGCGTTCTGCTTTGGATGGGAATCCGCTTCCACTCATAACCGCGGAACAGGTCGGAGAGAGAAAACGTTTCTCCCTCATATAGCTGAGCCAGCTCGCTAATCGCCGACTTCAGGAATATTTCGTGGGATTCGCGGACCTCGTCGCTTGCGCTGGGGTTTTTGTTTTCGGTGGGATGCATCGTGGGGGCCTCCTTTGAATTGTTGTTCTGTATCTATATTAGTATTTATACTTGTATTTATATCTGTATCTGTATCTATAGTTGTACCTGTATAGATACGTGTACGGGTACCTATACAGGTATCCGGACGGGTAACCGCGCAGTAGGATCCGACATAACCCACAGCGTACAACCGTGATATTATGTCGTTTCCTACAATTATCAGCTCAAATTACGTCATCAAAAGCCACGACCTGGTTCTTTCGGCCGGATTCAAATACCGCCGCGATGAGCTTCAGCAGCCGCCGCTGCTCGTCATAGCTGACCGCCGGCGCGCCCAGACCGCGGATCGCGCGGGCGACACTGCCGTAGTATTCCTTCCAGCAGCACAGCGCGGGCGGCTCCGGCAGGGGGTAGCGGCGGATGGTATCCTCATTGCGGGGCGCCATGGTCTTGGTGAGGCCCACGCCCGCCTGCACCGGCACGGCGTCCCGGTTTTCCCAGTCGCTCACCATGACGATCTCGCCGTTTTGATCCCAGTCGCGGATAACGGCGCTGCCGTTTTCCCCCAGGACATACCAGCGCGGCAGCTCAATGAAGTTGCTGGTGAGCACCTCCGCCAGAAAGGAGTACCCGCCCTCAAACTGGCACAGCGCGCGAAAACCGTCGTCAACCTCCTCGTTGGTGACGTTGGTCAGCTGGGCATAAATACGCAGGAGCCGTCGGTCAGACATCAGCTGCAGCATCTGATCCAGCAGGTGAATGCCCCAGTCCAGCAGCATGCCGCCGCCTTGGGCCTCGCGGTTGCGCCAGTCCCCGGGAATCCCCCGGGAGCCGTGTACACGGGACTCGATTTGAAACACAGGCCCTAAGGTGTTGCGCTCCAGTATTTGTTTGATAATTAAGAAATCCGGATCCCAGCGGCGGTTCTGGTGCACGGTAAAGACCAGGCCCGCCGCGTCCGCCGCGGCGATCATGTCCTCGTAGTCGGGGAGCGTCATGGTTACGGGCTTTTCGCAGACCACGTGCTTGCCATGGGCGATGGCGTCGAGCATGATCTCCTTGTGGGTATCGTTCGGCGTGACGATGACGACCAGCTCCACGCGGGGGTCGCACAGCATCGCCTCCCGGGAATCGTAGGCGAAAACACCCCTGGAGCGGGCCAAATCAGCCCGCTCCGGCTTGATATCATAGATACCAATAACCTGAACGCAGCTGACGCCGTGCTCCATAAGCTGCTCCACGTGGTAGCCGCCCATGCCGCCGTAGCCGATGAGGCCGATTCCAATGGGCGTTGTAATATCTTCCATTCTCTTATACTCCTGTTTATCTGATGTTGCCGGCGCCCCGCGCGACAGGGTCAGGCCCACCACATGGCGCCGGGCTGCTCGGTGATCAGCACGTCCTTGAGCATCTCCACGGCCTTGCGCAGGCCCTCCTGCTGGCTCATAAGGCTGTCCTCGTGCTCAATGCTGATGGCGTGGTCATAGCCCACCATGCGCAGGGCGGAGATGATATCCTTCCAAAAGCCCGCGCCGTGGCCGTAGCCCACGGTGCGGAAGATCCACGAGCGGTCGATCTCCCTGCCATAGGGGCTGGTGTCCAGCACGCCGTTGCGGGCGGTGTTGGCGGGGTCGATTTTCGTGTCCTTAGCGTGAAAGTGGAAGATCGCGTCGCCCAGGGCGCGGATGCTCGTCACGGGGTCCATGCCCTGCCAGATCAGGTGGCTGGGGTCGAAATTCGCGCCGATTTCGGGCCCAACAGCCTCGCGCAGGCGAAGCAGGCTGGAGGTGTTGTATACGCTGAAGCCGGGATGCATTTCCAGGGCGATTTTATCGACCCCGTGCCGCTTCGCGAAGGCCACGAATTCTTTCCAGTAGGGAATGAGCTTTTCCTCCCACTGCCATTTCAGGATAGCGCTGAAATCGTCCGGCCAGGCGCAGGTAACCCAGTTGGGGTATTTTGCCTGCTCCGAATCTCCCGGGCAGCCGGAAAAAGCATTGATCTGGCGGATGCCCAGCGCTTCGGCCAGCAGCACGGTTTCGCGCATGCAGCCGTCGAAGGCCACGGCGGTTTCCTTATCGGGATGCAGGGGATTGCCGTGGCAGCTCAGCGCGCTGATCTCCAGGCCCGCGTCCGCGATGGTTTGCTGAAACGCCGCCAGCTTCGCGGAGTCGGCCAGAAGCTCCTTCGGATTCGCGTGGGCGTCGCCGGGATAATTCCCGCAGCCGATTTCCACCATCTCAATGCCGAGCTTTTTGAAGATGGCCAGGGCTTCCTTGAGAGGCTTGTTGCCCAGCAGGCAGGTGAAAACGCCTATTTTCATGTGGATACTCCTCGTTCATTCAAAATGATAAATTTTAAATTGATAACGCCAGCTTGGCCCGCAGCCATTCCATGCTCCGCGCCGCGTCGGAAAGCCCATCCGGCTCCGGATCGTCGTTTTCGAGAATCAGCCAGCCGAGCCCGATGGCCGCGGCGCCCCGCAGCACGGCATCCAGATCGCAGTCTCCCTCGCCCAGGGCCATGGTCTTCTGGCCCACGCCATCCTTGATGTGGACGGAGCAGATCCGGTTCCGGTACGCCGGGAGGAGCTCTTCGTTGTTCCGCCCCGCGACAAAGCTCCAGTAGGTATCGACCTGCAGCATGCAGGCCTGCGCCAACGCGTCGATGGGCAGCGTGCCGTCCTCTATGGGCATAAATTCCGTCTCGTGGTTATGGAAGTAGACCGTGAGGCCCTCTTCCGCGGCCCGCCCGGCGGCGGCTTTGAGCACGGCGCAGGTTTCGGCCAGCTCGGCGGCGCTGCCATGGGGCGCTCCGCCAACGCCAACGCGCGTCAGGCCGGCCGCTTTATAGAAGGCCAGGGTTTGGGCCAGGCTTTCGGGCCGCAGCTCGTCAAGCCCAACGTGGGCCCCCACAGGGACAAGGCCGTTTTGCTCCAGGGCCGCGCGCAGAACGGCGGCGTCCAGGCCAAAGCAGCCCGCGAATTCCACGCCGTCGAAGCCCAGGGCCTTTACCCTGGGAAGGATGGCAAGGAGCTCCCCGCCGGAGCGGATCCGGTCGCGCAGGCCGTAAAGCTGAATGGCAATTTTCATAAAACTAATCCTCAAAATAAACCGGCTTGCCCGTGGCCGCGCTCTCGTAGATCGCCTCCAGAATCCGCGTGACCACGATTGCCTGCTCCGGCTTGGTGGGCACCTCGCTGTCGTTCTTTACGGCCTCATAGAAGGCAAGGCATTCCAGCTCGGAGGGCTCGCTGCCGGCGCCGTCATAGAAGGCCACGCCGCCCGCGTCGAAGTTGGGGACCTCGACGCTCTGCCGGCCGCAGTGCACGCGGTTGATGCGCAGCGCGTCGCCTTCGCCGAAAAAGTCGGCCCCGGCCTTATCCCCCGCCAGCAGGCAGACGGCCTCGCGCGGGTCGGCGATGTTCAGCGCCCAGGCGGCCTCCAGAGTGATCGTCGCGCCGTTTTCCATCACGATAAAGCCAAAGGCGGAATCCTCGGTGGTGAACGCCTCTGGATCCCAGTCGCCCCAGGCGTTGCCGGCGCGGCGCTGCTGCCCCAGCTTTTTATAGCTGGTGCCGACGACCATTTTGGGCTTGTAATTGTCCATCAGCCACAGCGTCAGGTCCAGGGCATGGGTGCCGATGTCGATCAGCGGACCGCCGCCCTGCTCATATTCATTGAGGAACACGCCCCAGGTGGGCACGGCGCGGCGGCGCAGCGCGATGGCTCTGGCGTAGTAGATCTCGCCCAGCTCGCCGTTATCGCACATCTCCTTGAGGTAAAGGGAATCCCCGCGCCAGCGGCTCTGGTAGCCGATGGTAAGCTTTTTGCCGGTGCGCCGCGCGGCGTCGAGCATCGCCTTGGCGTCGGCGTATGTTTTTGCCATGGGTTTTTCGCACATCACGTGCTTGCCCGCTTCCAGGGCGTCCACCGTGATGAAGCCGTGGGAGCGGTTGGGGGTGAGCACGTGCACCAGGTCAATGCTCTTGTCGGCGAGCAGCTCCTTGTAGTCCGTGTAGGCCTTCGCGCCTGCCGCGCCGAATTTCTCCGCCGCCTCCTCCGCGCGCTCCCCGACGATGTCGCAGAACGCCACCATCTCCGCGTAGGGAACCTTTTTAATCGCGGGCATGTGCTTTCCGTTGGCGATTCCGCCGCAGCCGATAATACCAACCCTGATTTTTTCCGCCATGAAATGAACCTCCTTGACCAGACATTTAGATTTTTTTGATATGCGCCATGATTTTGCCGCCGGGCTTTTGCCCTTTGTTTTTTTGCTTTTGTTATTATAATAGTTTGCGGTTTGAAATGCAAGGGTTTTTTAACATTTCACCTTTGTTTTACTTCCCGTTGTTTCTATACCACGGCTCGGCACTGCCTCGCCCTACTCGGGTCTGGCCGGTGGCCGATTCAAATGAAGCAATTGCTCATTGCATCGTAGAGACCGGCCCAATTGTTCATTGTTCATTGTTAATTGTTAATTCGATATTGGCCACGGCTCGGCAATGCCTCGCCCTACTCGGGTCTGGCCGATGGCCATGCCTGTGAACCGCGTTTGCGCTATGAACCCGCGTTTGAATTGGCCATTGGCCGCATCGAGTAGGGCGAGGCAGTGCCGAGCCGTGGCAACATAGCATTCCGCACAACACCCCGCGCCTGCGGGGGGAGAAAAATCGCATCGTCCTGGTTATTGTTTATGCCACGGCTCGGCAATGCCTCGCCCTACTCGGGTCTGGCCGATGGCCATGCCTGTGGACCGCGTTTGTGCTATGAACGCCGCGTTTGAATCGGCCATAGCATTTCGCACACCCCGCGCCTGCGGGGATTAGCTAAACAACAACCGTCCGCTCTCTTCCCGTGACAAACACGCGCTCCAGCCGTTCTTCGCCGCTTTCGTCGCTGGAAACAAAGAAAATCCATTCGCCGGAAATTCCCACGACCTCGTCGCAGCCCTCCGCCAGAACCGTGACGCCGCGGCGCTTCGAGGCGTCGGCGTCCAGCTCGGCCAAGGGGAACTCGGCGAACACGCTCTCATCCTCCCGCAGCACGCAGGCGGCGGTCTCCTGGTTGACGGTCACATACCAATCTCCCCCGGCCTTGCTGTCTCCGGGCACCCCGACACTATACTGCGCCACGCCCTGTCTGTCCCGCCAGAGCAGGCGGTGGGGGTCGTCGGGGTCCTGCGCATAGCGGGCTTCCTCCGGCGCGGCGGCGCCCCGGGGGACCTCCGGGCCCAGGCCAACGCGCAGCAGCGCGCCGCCGGCGGCATAATAGACCGTCTGGCCGGAAACGGCCCAGTCGCTGCCGACGCCCGCGTAAAGCAGGCTGAAGGCGGCGGTGTCCCCGGAAACGACCAGCTCCATAAGCTTTCCGGCGTCGCTGAAAAGGATGACGGTGGCATCCCCCTGAAGCTGCGACAGCCGCACCCGCCGGATATCCCTGCCATCCGCGAGCTTTCTTTCCTCACCCTCTTCCAGCGAAAGGGCATAGAGCGCCCTGCCGCTGCTGTAATAGAGCTGCCCTCCCGCCACCGCGTAGGACACGCAGGCGCGGCGGCTGAGAGCCTCCCTGGTCTCGCCCTCCGCCTCGGGCTGAAAGCGGTACAGGCGATTTCCGTCGCTGCGGTTGATGTAATACACCCACTGGTTTTCGCTGTAGGGCTGCGCGGCCAGATCCTCGCTGATGACCTGCCGGGCGTCGCTGTCGAGCCTTGCGCGCATCAGCATGCCGCTGCCCCGGTCCACATAAACCGCCATGCCTAAGTACCAGCAGAGCCAGTCGGCCTCCGCGTTGGCCAGCTTGCGATGCCAGGTAAAGTTATTTTCCTCCAGGTAGAGCCCACCGTTGTAGGTAATGAGGGTGCTCTGCCCCAGGTGGATCACGGCGTTTTTGCCCTCGTTAACGCCGGCGGGCCCGCCGCAGGCGCACAGGGACAGCAGCAGGACGAGCGCGATGAACATTGAAATGACGCGTTTCATAAAAATAACCTCGTTTCGGATTTTGACTTCGCATTTATCGCAGTGGGGGAATCGCATTTTATCGCATGAGGGAATCGCATTTTATCGCAGTGGCGAATCGCATTTTATCGCATGGGTTCAAATTTTTGAACCCCTACCATCCATTCGATCATATCTGTCAGGGATTCCCGGGCGTCCCGGGGGGCGTAGCCCAGGTCCCGGGCGGCCTTTTCGTGGCTGAAGAGGCCATTTTCGGTGATCTTGCGGATTGAGTAGCGCGAAAACAGCGGCGTCTGCTTCGCGTATTTGTAATAAAGCTCCGCCAAAGGGGCAAAGGCCATGGCCAGCCAATAGGGAATCGGCACGCGCGGCGGCTTCCGGCCTGTAAGCTCCGCCAGCGTCGCCAGAAAGCCGGGGCAGCCGAGGTATTCCCCGGAAAGGAGGTAAACCGATTGGCGGGGCAGGCTCCCGTTTTCCGCGCAGACCTGCATGGCCCGCGCCACGTCGCGGACATCCACGAAGTTGTAGCCGCCGAAGGTGATTTTGAAGGGAAACGGGCGCTTAACGAACATGCCGGCCAGCGCGCCCACGGCCGAGCCCTTGTAGTCATAAGGCCCGATCACGGCGCTGGGCATCAGCACGGCCACCCGCAGCTCCTCCCCGGCGCTGTCCAGCACAAGCTGCGAGGCCGCGGCCTTGCTTTTGGCGTAGGCACCATTGACCGCGCCGGCGGAAAACGCTTCGGGCTCCGCCATGACCTCCCCCCGGGGGGCCGGCGGCATGGCGTCCACGGAGGAGGCATAAATCAAATGACGCACGCCGCAGGCCTTGCAGGCCTCGGTCACGTTGCCTGTGCCCTCAAAATTAACCGCCCAAACCTGCTCATCCCGGCCCGTGCCCAGTTCGATCACTCCGGCCAGGTGGTAGACGACATCCGCGCCCGCAAAAGCCCGAAGCAGGCTTTCGGGCTGGGTTATATCGCCAATCACGGTCTCGCAGTCCATGCCCTCGAAGCGTGGAAGGGGCTTGCGCAGGAGAATCCGCACCCGCTCGCCCCGCTCCAGCAAATGCACAAGCAGCGCGTGGCCAAGAAAGCCCGACGCGCCGGTAATGACGGAAAGGCGGCTCATGGGAACACTCCTTTTTTAGTCATAATTCCTCTTGCATCGCCCTGGTTATTGTTTGCGCTATGAACGCCGCGTTTGAATCGGCCATTGGCCGCATCGAGTAGGGCGAGGCAGTGCCGAGCCGTGGCAACATAGCATTCCACACAACACCCCGCGCCTGCGGGGGGAGAAAAATCGCATTGTCCTGGTTCGTTGTTTCTACGCCACGGCTCGGCAATGCCTCGCCCTACTCGGGTCTGGCCGATGGCCGATTCAAATGAAGCAATTGCTCATTGCATCGTAGAGACCGGCCCAATTGTTCATTGTTCATTGTTAATTGTTAATTCGATATTGGCCACAGCTCCGGAAAGTCTCCCCCCCC
>WRMQ01000062.1 GCA_009777055.1 Oscillospiraceae bacterium | reverse complement strand
GCGAAGACGGAGCCGGTGAAAACAGCGGCACCGGCGGCGAAGCCTCCGGCGAAACCACCCCACAGAAAAAGAGCTTCTGGCAAAGGTTTATCGCCTTCTTGCTTCGGTTGTTTGGGGTGGGGTAGGGCTTCGGCCCTCCCCACCAGCCCTCGCCGGAGGGCTCTGGGTTTAGGGTTAGCGTGATGGCAATGAGCAATGGAATAAAATGAATATGAAACCCGCCGCTGTA
This sequence comes from Oscillospiraceae bacterium, assembly GCA_009777055.1. GTDB lineage: Bacteria > Bacillota > Clostridia > Oscillospirales > Acutalibacteraceae > WRMQ01. Next base: position 14,593 of record WRMQ01000062.1, on the reverse strand, counting down.
GAGAAATACAGCGGCGGGTGGTTTTTTGGGGGGGGTTATGGGATGAGATCCGTTGGCACCCAGCCGGGCGAAGTGGTCGTCGTCGTTGTTGTTGTCGGCGCGGTGGTGCGCGTCGTCGTTGTGGTTGTGGTGGTAGGAGGCGTTGACCTGGTGGTGTAGGTTATCCCAACCGAGGACCGCGTTGTGGTGGTTGTGGTCGTGCCGGAGGAGCTTGTGGAGCTCGAGCTGCTGGGCACTGTGGTGCCGGTATCGGAGGTTGGGACGGTGGTGGGAACCTGTGTTAATGTGGCGTTTGGAACAGTGTTGGTGGGAATGGTAGGATAGGTGGTTGGCGGCCGCGTCGTCGGGCGCCGGGTGGTGGGAATCGTATAATTGCCGACAGGGTTGGTGTTATTGGGGCTGTAATAATCAAAGGTCGTAGGCATTGTTATCGGTTCCGTGGGCAGCAGCTCACCCGACAGCGGCAGCACATGAATGGCGCTGACCCGCTGCACGAACATTTCGGGCACATGGCTCTGGCTGCGGGGGCACATGCGCAGCGGCGGCTCGGCGTCGATGAGCGCGCCGTCCATCTCCCAGGCCAGCAGGGTGTCGTCCGCCATGGCGGTCATGGGGTCGTAGCTAACGACGCTGCCCTCAATGGAATACACCGCGACGCTCTGCACGGCCTGAATGCCCAGATAGGAGATGATGTCCTTCAGCCGCACGCCGGAGTAGGTGTTGCTCATCGTGAGGCCCGTGGCGGGGTCCGTCACAGCCATATCGACATTATATTTTTGTAAGTACTGCGCGTCCGCGCTGTGAAAAACATTCACGCCCGGAATGCCGCGCACCTCAATCTGCCATACGCCCGCGACAACCGGAATATCGCTGGTTTCGTCCGGCGGCGTGGTAAAGGTGAAGCTTGAGATCTCCGTTGTTGTGGTGGTGGTGGTTTCATTGCCGCCTTTGCCGCAGGCCGCAAAGGCGAATACCATCGCGCCTGTAAGCAGAAGCGCGAGCCAGGGTGCTGTTTTCTTCATAACCATTCTCCTCCAGGCGGCACGGCTTTGCGCAGCACCGCGTATTGATGACGCACTTGTCCCTATATAAAGTATTATAACTGATTGCGCAAGATTTTGCAAGAAATTTTTTTCGCTTTTCTTTCATATAAATATTGCAATATATGGATGCGTTTTTGTTGCGAATATGCGTGGATGCGGGAGCTGCTAAATGAAAAATTCCAGAAAACTGATTCTCAACACCGTTTTGCTCACCATGGTCGCTTTTTTGATGCAGACGGTGGGCGTGGCGTTCAACGTTTACCTGACCAATCGAATCGGGGCGGTGGGCATCGGGCTGTTCCAGCTGACGATGACGGTCTACGGCATGGCCGCCACCTTCGCCACAGCGGGGGTGCGGCTGGGGTCTACCCGGCTGAGCATCGACCTTCTGGCGCGGGATCCGGCGGCCTCGGCGCAGAAGGCCATGCGGCTGTGCCTGGGCTATTCCCTGGCGCTCAGCTGCGTGATGGGGGCGGTGCTCTATGCTGGCGCGCCTCTGGCGGCGCAGCACTGGCTGCGGGATATCCGCACGGAGCCGGCCCTGCGCTGGCTGGCGCTGTGCCTGCCAAGCGTGTCGCTTGGCGTGGCGGCCCAGGGCTATTTTACCGCCGTGCGGACCATCGTAAAGAGCGCCGCGGTGCAGGTGCTGGAGCAGGCGGTGAAGATCGCGGTGGTGGTGGTTCTGCTTGTGAGAATGCTTCCCAGGGGAGTGGACTACGCCTGTCTGGCCATCGTCTACGGCATGTGCGCGGGGGAAATGGCGGGGATGCTGCTGTCGTTTTTGTTCCTTTGGCGGGACCCCCTCATGCGGCGGCGGAAGAAGGGCCGCTCGCTGCGCCTGATGGAGCTCTTCCACATCGCCGGGCCAGACGCCGCCGGGACCTGTATTCGCAGCGTTCTGCTGACCACGGAGCATCTGCTCATCCCGCGGGGATTTCAGGCCTCGGGGCGCTCGGCGGAGGAGGCCATGCGCATTTACGGCGTAATTCACGGCATGACGCTGCCGGTGCTGCTGTACCCCTCGGCGGTGCTGTCGTCCCTTTCGAGCCTGCTGGTGCCGGAATTCTCCCAGCTGCGGGTGCGCGGGCAGGAGGGGCGCATCGACATGGCCGCGAAGCGGATTCTGCGGCTGTCCCTGCTTTACAGCGTTTTTGCCGCCGGCGTGTTTTATGCCTTCGCCGAGCCGCTGTCGCTGCGGATTTACGGCAATACCGACGCGGCGCGCTACCTGCAGGTTCTGGCGCCCCTTGTGCCGGTGATGTATGTGGATATGAGCGTGGACGGCATGCTCAAGGGCCTGGATCTGCAGAAATACTCCATGCTCTATAACATCATCGACACCGGGATGTGCGTGGCGCTGGTGCCGCTGCTGATTCCGCGGCTGGCCGTCAAGGGCTACATGATGATTCTCTTTGCCAGCGAGATCTACAACTTCGCCTTCAGCCTGCGCCGCCTGTTGATGGTGACGAAAACCGTGAAGCTCAAATTCACCGATATCGCCAAGCCTGTGCTCTGCGCCGCCATCTCCGCCCTGCTGCCCCTGGGGATTTCCAATGCCATGAACCCCGGCTTCCTGGGGAAATCCACTCTGTGGCTGGGGCTTGCCATCTGCGCGGGCGGCGGGATATACCTTGCCGCGCTGATGCTGTCTGGCTCATTCACGCGGGAGGACATCAAGTCTCTGCGCAAAGCTGTCTGAATCTCCACAGCCGTTCCTGGTCCTCCCGCGTGGCATAGGCGATCCCCACCCGGGGCAGGGCTTCGATGCCCGGCACCCGAAAGCCGTCGTCCTCCAGCCACAGGAGCTCAGACTCATACAAGAGCAGGCCGTTGTGGCACACGCGGATATTCAGGGCCTTCGTCAGCCGCCCGGGGCCGGGGGGCATTCCCTCCACGCCGCGGATGAGCGCGCCCTGGGGCTGGCCGTCCAGCCCGGTGACGACGTTGAGCAGGGCGTGAATGCCATAGCACAGATAGACGTAGGAACGCCCGCCTGGCTCATACAGTGTGGCGCTGCGCTTCGTTTTGCCCTTGTGCGCGTGGCAGGCGCTGTCCTCCTCGCCCCGGTAGGCCTCCGTTTCGGTGACACGCCGCCGCAGTACGCTGCCGTCGGGGAGCCGCCGGCACAGCAGCTTGCCCAACAGCTCCGGCGCGGCGGTGAGCACGTCGCGGGCATAAAAGGGCTCGTCCAGGCGGGTGGCGGCCATTGCGAAACCTCCAAACGATTCTAAAAACATTTTGGCCGCTCGAACGTTTTCGCGGCGAAAATGAGAAGAATATCAGAATTAATAAAGCTAAATCGCTGAAGCGCGCCAGATTGCCCCTTAAAAAACACCCATATATTGACATTGACATTCAAGTGGCTTAATCCTATATACTATTATGGTGCAGGGGAGGCTGAACTCCCTCTTCTGCGCCTTTCTCTCTCTTCCCTCTTTTTTTCTCTTTCTTTCAGCATGCCGCCCTGTCGTTCTGTCAGGGCGGTATGCTATTTTATTTAAAATGCTTATTTTGCAGGATTGAGTGTTTTCCCAAAACCATACGAACCTTTATCAAATCCATTCCTCTCATAAAACGCGTGTGCAGCGGTACGCTTGAATCCACTGTTTAAATGAATATGAAAGACACTTTTTTCTTTTGCGTAGCTTTCCATACGTTGAATCAGCTGTGTTCCAATTCCTTTATTCTGGTTTTCTTCTTTGACTGCTATTCCGGTAATCATCAATTTCTCGGATTATCACTTCCATATTGACCCCCAATCGTCAACCAATGCTATGATCTAAAGTATAACATGCCGCCGCGTTTCATGATAGCGCAAAATTCTTAACTTTTTATGATAGAATCATGAACAATGGGGCCGCCAGATCAACCTCAAACAACAAAAAAATCCCTTGCTTTTTGGCAAAAGATGTGATATTATTTCTATGGCGCCGGCGCGGCGGCGGACAATCTGAACCCCCGGAAGGGGGTGTCGCTCATGGAGTACATCGTCCTTTTAATCATTGTTTTGATTCTTTTGGATCGTCTCTTGAACCGATAAAATCAGATGACCGCCCCTCTACCCAAGACGTGGCGGTCATCTGATTGCAACTCTAGGGGGAGGTCCGCACAAAGCGCTGTGCCCCCCTGACAACCCCATTATACGCGAAAGCGCCGGGGTTGTCAAGGGGGGGCTCAACAAAAAATACAAAGACGAATAAAAAGATGAAGGGTGTACGAATATGATCACCTTCCGCGATACGCACGATTTTACGCCGCAGGCTCTGCAAGAGCTCTTTCTTTCCGTGGAGTGGTCGAGCGGGCATTACCCTGACAAGCTGGCCGCCGCCATGCATCATTTCGAAACAGTTATCTCCGCCTGCGCATCGTCGTGGTAGCGTACAACGCCGAATTGGATTTTTACGAGTCCTGCGGCTTCAAAAAAGCCGGAGACGCCAGCCCGATGTTTATCACCAGCCTATGGACCTGAGGAGAAAGCAATCGCCGTCACGGAGCACGTCGCGGAGCCCGGGGCAAATTTCTCTTGACAAACGCAATAGAAAGATATATAATACCTACCAATACCATATGCATTGTATATTTTATGAATGGAGGTAATCGAAATGCCAAGAGCAAAAAACGCGGGCATTGCGGGCAAGCTCACCGACCTGATCGGGAATACCCCGCTGCTGCGGCTTGGGGGATACGCCGAGATGCAGGGCCTGAAGGCGGCGCTCATCGCCAAGCTGGAATATTTCAACCCGGCGGGCAGCGTCAAAGACCGCATCGCCCTGGCGATGATTGAGGAGGCCGAGCGCAGCGGCAAACTGAAGCCCGGCGCCGTGATCATCGAGCCTACCAGCGGCAACACCGGCATTGGTCTGGCCTGCGTGGCCGCGTCGCGGGGGTACCTCGTGATCCTCACCATGCCGGAAACCATGAGTATCGAACGGCGCAATCTGCTCAAGGCCTACGGTGCGGAAATTGTTCTGACCGAAGGCGCGAAAGGCATGAAGGGAGCCATCGCCAGGGCGGAGGAATTGCTGGCCGCCACGCCCGGCGCGTTCCTGCCGGGGCAGTTCGCCAACCCTGCCAATCCGAAGGTGCACTATGAAACCACCGGCCCGGAAATCTGGGCTGACACTGAAGGGCAAGTGGATATCTTCGTGGCGGGGATCGGCACGGGCGGCACGATCACCGGCGCGGCGGCCTATTTGAAGGAGAAAAACCCGGCTCTGAAAATCATCGCGGTGGAGCCCGCCGATTCGCCAATGCTGTCCGAGGGACGCGCGGGCTCCCACAAAATTCAGGGTATTGGCGCGGGTTTTGTGCCTGAAATTTTGAACACAGAGATTTACGATGAAATCATCGCCGTGAAAAATGAGGACGCGTTCCATACGGGCCGTGAGCTGGCGCGAAGCGAGGGGCTGCTTTGCGGGATTTCCTCCGGCGCGGCGCTGTGGGCGGCAACGCAAATTGCCAACCGTCCGGAAAACGCGGGCAAGAATATCGTCGTGATTTTGCCCGACACCGGCGAACGCTATCTTTCCACACCGCTGTTTGATTAAATGCAATATTCGCCCGCTTCTGTGGATTCATCCAGGATCATTTGCAGGGTGATGCCGTCGAGATATTCGTCGATCACTTTTTGCAGGCCCTGCCACATGGGCAGGGTTTTGCAGTAGCCGCTGCGCCCGCACTGGTTGGGCTCGTTCTCCAGGCAGGCCACGGGGCAAAGCCCGCCCTCGGTGACGCGCAAAACCTGCCCCACCGTATACTGCCCCGGCGCGCGGGCCAGCATATAACCCCCCTGGTAGCCCCGGTTGGCACGCAGAAAATCCCCGCTGCCCAGCAGGGGGACGAGCTGCTCCAGATATTTTTTGGAGATGCCCTGCCGCCGCGCGATATCCTTCAAGGCAATGAAGCCCTCGTCTTTATGCTCGGCCAAATCCAGCAGCATCCGCAGGGAATAACGGCCCTTGGTTGAGATTTTCACAGGAAACACCCGCTTTCGTCTTGATAACCCAATTATACTATAGGCATTCTATGTTTTCAAGTAAAATTTAAAGGAGATATTTTCATGAGCCAGAAGAACTATAAGTTCGAAACCCTGCAGCTGCACGTGGGGCAGGAAAGCCCCGACCCCGCCACCGGCGCGCGGGCCGTGCCCATCTACCAGACCACCTCGTATGTCTTCCAGGACTGCGCCCAGGCGGCGGGGCGCTTTGCCCTGAGCGAGGGCGGCAACATTTACACCCGCCTGATGAACCCCACCTCCGACGTGTTCGAGCAGCGCGTCGCGGCTCTGGAGGGCGGCGCGGCGGCCTTGGCCACAGCCTCCGGCGCGGCGGCGATTACTTACGCGATTCAAAATATTGCGCGGGCAGGGGACCATGTTATCTCAGACAAATCAATTTACGGCGGAACCTACAATCTCTTCGCCAATACGCTGCCGGAATCCGGCATAGAAACCACTTTTGTTGACGGCGGCGAGCCCGCGCATTTTACGCGGGCGCTGCGTCCCAACACCAAGGCGATCTTTATCGAAAGCCTCGGCAACCCCCATTCCAGCATTGTGGACATCGCCGCCGTGGCGGACATCGCCCACAGCCACGGCATCCCGCTGATTGTGGATAATACCTTTGCCACGCCCTATCTGCTGCGGCCCATTGAGTACGGCGCGGACATTGTCGTGCATTCTGCGACGAAATTCATCGGCGGCCACGGCAGCTCCCTGGGCGGGGTCATCATAGACAGCGGCAAGTTCGGCTGGGCGCAAAACGACAAATTCCCAGGGCTGACCCAGCCCAACCCCAGCTATCACGGCGCAGTGTTCACGCAAGCTGCCGGGAATCTGGCCTACATCATCAAAATCCGCACGACCCTTTTGCGGGACACCGGCGCGGCGCTTTCGCCGTTCAACTCCTTTTTGTTCTTGCAGGGGCTCGAAACCCTTTCTTTGCGCGTGGAGCGCCACGTGGAAAACGCCCTGAAAGTTGTGAAATATCTCTCCACGCATTCCAAAATAGAGCGCGTCAATCACCCCTCGCTGCCGGGCCACAGGGATCACGCCCTGTACCGGAAATATTTCCCGAAGGGCGCCGGCTCCATCTTTACCTTCGAGATCAGGGGCGGCGCGGAAGAGGCAAGAGCCTTCATCGACCGCCTGGAGCTGTTCTCCCTGCTGGCCAATGTCGCGGACGTGAAATCCCTGGCGATCCACCCGGCCTCCACCACGCACTCCCAAATGAACGCGGAGGAGCTGCTGGCCTCGGGCATCCAGCCGGGCACCGTGCGGCTTTCTATCGGCACGGAGCATATTGACGATATCATCGGGGATTTGGAGCAGGCCTTCGCGGAAAAGAGCGAAGAGAGCAGCAAAAAATAATGCTTGACATTCCACTCCTGATCCTGTATAATGCATCCATCAATTGAATAAACAGCCAAAACCGTTGACGCGGGGATAAAAACAAGAAGCGGCTTACTGCCGCGTGTGCACTTCCAGAGAGCCGGGGCGCTGAGAATCCGGCAGAACGCAGCTTGTTAAATGGGCCGCTGAGGGCGCAGTCAAAAGAGCTTTTGATTTTGTTGAAAAGCTCCGAGTATTCTGCGACGTGAGGGCATACGTGAGTTGCCGGGAATATGCAAGGCCTGTTCGCGGGCTCCGTATTCCGCTGAGCGCGGGGCGAGTATCCCCGAATCATGGTGGCACCGCGGATTTCAATTTGTTTGATCCGTCCATGACAGAGCGAGGCTTTGTCATGGGCGTTTTTTATTTTTTTATGTTAAAGGAGTGATCGGAATGATCCAGCAAACGCGGCCAACTCTCACGCAGGCGAAGGAATACGCGAAGGAATATCGGGTGGTTCCGGTCTGGCGAAGCCTCCCCATCGGCGGGCGGGACCCGTTGGAGGTCTTTCTGGCCCTCAAGCGCGTGAGCAGGCAGTGCTTTGTGCTCGAAAGCGCGGAGCTCGCCGCCCACGGGCGCTACACCTTCCTGGGTTACAGCCCCAAGCTGGAGCTCAGCTGCCGGAGCGGTGAGATGACAATCCGCAATGGCGCCAGCATCACGCTGCGAACAGACGACCCCGGCGCGCGGATCCGGGAGATTCTGGAGGAAAACCGCGCCCCGCGCCTGCCCGGCCTGCCCCCGTTTTCAGGCGGCCTTGTGGGCTACTTCGCCTACGACTACGTGAAATACAGCGAGCCGGGGCTGTGCCTGGACGCGCGGGACCAGGAGGGCTTTATGGACGTGGACCTGATGCTCTTCGACAAGGTGGTGGCCTTCGACCATTTGGAGGGCAGGATTCTCCTTATCGCCAATGTCCGCGCGGACAATCTGGAGGAAAACTACCACCTGGCCGTGCAGGAGCTGGAGACCATGCGGCGCATCGTGGAAACAGGCGAGTGCGCGCGTCCCGAGGGGCTGAGGCTTCGCTCGGCGTTTCGCCCGCTTTTTGACCGGGCGCGCTACTGCGACATGGTCGAGGCGGCCAAGCGGCACATCGTGGAGGGCGACATCTTCCAGGTGGTGCTCTCCAACCGTTTGGAGGCCGACGCGCAGGGCAGCCTGTTTGAGACCTACCGCATTTTGCGGGAACGCAACCCCTCGCCCTACATGTTCTACTTCAGCTCTGACGACATAGAGATCGCGGGGGCCGCGCCGGAGACTCTGGTCAAGTGCGTGGACGGAAGGCTCTCCACCTTCCCCCTGGCGGGCACGCGGCCCCGGGGCAAAACCCCGGCGGAGGACGCCGCCCTGGAGGCGGAGCTGCTGGCGGACGAGAAGGAGCTGGCCGAGCACAACATGCTGGTGGACCTGGGGCGCAACGACATCGGGCGGGTCAGCGCGTTCGGCAGCGTCGCCGTGGAGGACTACAAGCGCGTGCTGCGTTTTTCCCATGTGATGCACATCGGCTCCACGGTTACGGGCCGGCTGCGGGAGGACCGCGGCGCCCTGGACGCCCTGGGCGCGCTGCTGCCCGCGGGCACACTTTCCGGCGCGCCCAAGCGCAGGGCCTGCGAGATCATCAACAAGCTGGAAAACAACAAGCGCGGCATCTATGGCGGGGCCATCGGCTACCTGAGCTTCTCCGGCGACCTGGATACCTGTATCGCCATCCGCATTGCCTTCAAAAAAAACGGCAAAGTCTTCGTCCGCTCAGGGGCGGGCATCGTGGCCGACAGCGTGCCGGAGCGGGAATTCGCCGAATGCGAAAACAAAATGGGAGCCGTAATAGACGCGTTGAAGGATGCCAGCGAAGGTCCACAGGCAAATGACCAGAGAACAGGAGGCGTTTCAGAATGATATTACTCATTGACAATTATGACAGCTTCTCCTACAATCTCTTTCAGATGGCGGGAAGCATTGATCCGAACATCCAAGTGATCCGCAACGACGCGATGCATGTTCTGGAGATCAGCAATCTGGCCCCGAGCCACATCATTTTATCTCCCGGCCCGGGCCGGCCCGCCGATTCCGGCGTGTGCAGGGAGGTTGTGCGTATTCTGGGGCCGCGCGTTCCCATCCTCGGCGTGTGCCTGGGCCACCAGGCCATCTGCGAGGCCTATGGCGGCAGAGTGGGCTACGCGAAAACTCTCATGCACGGCAAGCCCTCCCGCATCACGCAGCTGGGGAACAGCTCCCTTTTCGCTGGCATGCCGGCGGAATTCCAGGGCGCGCGCTACCACTCCCTCGCGGCGGACGAAAGCGCCCTGCCGCCCTGCCTGGAGGTCACCGCCCGGGCGGAGGACGGAGAGATCATGGCGATGCGGCACAGGGAATACCCTGTCTACGGCCTGCAGTTCCATCCGGAATCCATCCTCACCCCCCTGGGGCACAGGATCCTGCAAAACTTCCTGGGCTCGGAGCTTCGGGCCTCGCTTTAAAAGGCGGCGTATCGGGGCTCGCGTTCGCCTATCTTGAAAAAAGCAAGGAGAATTTCTCATGATCAAAGAAGCCATCCTCCGGGCCGCGTCACGGCAAAATCTCGATAGCGACGCCGCCGAGGCCGTCATGCACGAGATCATGAACGGCGAGGCCAGCCAGATTCAAATGGCGGCCTATCTGGCGGCCATGAGCGTCAAGGGCGAGACCATTGAGGAGATCACGGGCTCGGCGGCGGGCATGCGCAAGCACTGCGTCCGGCTGCTCCACGACATGGACGTCCTGGAAATCGTGGGCACCGGCGGCGACCACTCCAACTCCTTCAACATCTCAACCACCTCCGCCCTCGTGGTCTCCGCGGCGGGGATTCCCGTGGCCAAGCACGGCAACCGCGCGGCCACCAGCAAGTCCGGCGCGGCGGATGTTCTGGAGGCCCTGGGGGTCAACATCGCCGTTTCCCCGGAGAAAAACCTCGCCCTGCTGAAGGAAATCAAGCTCTGTTTTCTTTTCGCGCAGAATTATCACATCGCCATGAAGTACGTCGCCCCCGTGCGCCGGGAGCTGGGCATTCGCACGATTTTCAACATTCTGGGGCCCATCGTGAACCCCGCCGGGGCCAGCATGCAGCTGCTGGGCGTCTATGACGAGGATCTCGTGGAGCCCATGGCTCAGGTGCTGAACAATCTGGGCGTGCGCAGCGCCATGGTGGTCTATGGCCGCGACGGCCTGGACGAGATCTCCATGAGCGCGCCCACGCGGGTCTGCGAGCTGCGGGACGGGCGGTTCCGCCCCTATGTGCTGGAGCCGGAGCTGCTGGGCCTGCGCCGCTGCCAAAAAGAAGAGCTCACCGGCGGCACGCCACAGGAAAACGCGGCCATCACCCGGGCGATTCTCTCGGGCGAGCCGGGCCCCCGGCGGGACGCTGTCGCGCTCAACTCCGCCGCGGCGATCCATATCGCCCGCCCGGAAATCTCTCTGCGGGAGGCCGTCGCGCTGGCAAACGAAATCATTGGCAGCGGCAAGGCCCTCGCGCAGCTGGAACGGTTTATCGCGCTTTCGAATGAGGATGATGCCCTATGATACTGGACAAAATCGCCGCCGCCGCCCGGGAACGCGTCGCGCGGAGCAAGCGGGCTCTGCCCTTCCAAGAGCTGCGCCGCCGGGCGGAGGCGCTTCCCTCCCAAACCGGCTTCCCTTTTCAAGCGGCCCTGGCCGCGCCGGGCCTGTCGTTCATCTGTGAGGTAAAAAAGGCCTCGCCCTCCAAAGGACTGATCGCGGAAGCCTTCCCCTATGCGCAAATCGCGGCGGAATATGAGCGGGCGGGCGCGGCGGCCATCTCCGTGCTCACGGAGCCCGACTATTTTCAGGGCAGCGACAAGCATTTAAAAGAAATCGCCGAAGCCGCGGGCATCCCGGTTCTGCGAAAAGATTTTACAGTCGATCCCTATCAGATCTACGAGGCCAGGCTCCTGGGGGCCTCGGCGGTGCTGCTCATCTGCGCCCTGCTTGACAAGGCGGCTTTGAAGGAGTATTATCAGACAGCGGCCAGCCTGGGGCTTTCCGCCCTGACGGAGGTCCACGATGAGAGCGAGGCCCTCATGGCCGCGGAAGCGGGTGTGCCCATCATCGGGGTAAACAACCGGGATCTGCGCAGCTTCGAGGTAGATCTTCGTACCTGTGAACGCCTGCGTCCCCTGATTCCGGCCGGCTGCGTTTTTGTGGCCGAAAGCGGCATCCGCGGGGCGAAAGACATCGCCTATCTGCGAAAGCTGGGCGCGGACGCCGTGCTCATCGGGGAGACGCTCATGCGCTCCTCCGACAAAACGGCGGCGCTGAAGGAGCTGCGGGGATGATAAAGATCAAAATCTGCGGGCTATCCAGGCCGGAGGATATGGAGGCCGCCAACGAGGCCATGCCGGATTACATCGGCTTTGTCTTCGCGGAAAGCAGGCGCCGGGTCACATTCGCCCAGGCGGAGCGCCTGCGCGCGCGCCTGCGCCGCGAAATTACGCCCGTGGGGGTTTTCGTGGGCGCGAAGCCCGAGGACATCCTGGCGCTTTACCATGCCGGTGTCATTGAGCTGGCGCAGCTCCACGGCGGGGAGAGCGAGGAGGAGATCGCGCGGCTCCCCATGCCGGTGATCAAGGCCGTTTTGCCCCATGAAAGCCGCGAAACCGGGGCGCGCTTCCTTCTGCTGGACAGCGGCGCGGGCAGCGGCAGGCCCTTTGACTGGAGCCGCATCGGGCACATGGAAAAGCCCTGGTTCCTGGCGGGGGGCATTTCTCCCGCGAATATCCATAAAGCGCTGGAGTGCAGGCCCTACGCGATTGACCTTTCCAGCGGCGCCGAAACAAATGGGGTAAAAGACAGAGACAAGATGATATATTTCACCCGGAAAGTGAGGGATTTTATATGAGAACCGGACGCTTCGGCGCCTTTGGGGGGCAGTATATCCCCGAGACGCTGATGAACGAGATTCATGCCCTGGAGCGGGCCTATGAGCACTGTCAAAACGACCCGGGTTTTCGCGCGGAGCTGAATGCCCTGCTGCGGGATTACGCCGGGCGGCCCTCCCTGCTTTACTTTGCCGAAAAGATGACCGAAGCGCTGGGCGGCGCGAAGGTCTATCTCAAGCGGGAGGATCTGAACCACACGGGCTCCCATAAGATCAATAATGTATTGGGCCAGACCCTTCTCGCGAAGAAGATGGGGAAGACCCGGGTGATCGCCGAGACCGGCGCGGGCCAGCACGGCGTTGCCACGGCCACGGCGGCGGCGCTGCTGGGCCTGGAATGCGAAATCTTTATGGGGCGGGAGGACACGCGCCGGCAAAGCCTCAATGTCTACCGCATGGAGCTGTTGGGAGCCCGGGTGCATCCCGTGACCTCCGGCACAATGACCCTCAAGGACGCCGTAAACGAAACCATGCGGGAATGGGTAAGCCGCACCCACGACACCCACTACGTGCTGGGCTCCGTCATGGGCCCGCACCCCTTCCCCACCATCGTGCGGGATTTTCAGAGCGTCATCAGCCTGGAGGCGCGGGCGCAGATTCTTGAAAAAGAGGGCCGGCTCCCCGCCGCGGTGATGGCCTGCGTGGGGGGCGGCAGCAACGCGATCGGCATGTTTTATCATTTTATCCCGGACGCGGGCGTGCGGCTCATCGGCTGCGAGGCCGCCGGGCGCGGGCTTGAGACCGGCCGGCACGCCGCCACCATCGCCAGGGGGGAGCCCGGCGTATTCCATGGCATGAAGTCGTATTTCTGTCAGGACGCCGAGGGGCAGATCGCGCCGGTATACTCCATTTCCGCCGGGCTGGACTACCCCGGCATCGGTCCGGAGCACGCGCATCTGTACCAGACGGGCCGCGGGGAATACGTATCCGTCACAGACGACGAGGCGGTGGAGGCCTTCGCGTTTTTGGCCAAAACGGAGGGCATCATCTGCGCCATTGAAAGCGCCCACGCCGTAGCCCACGCCATGCGGATCATCCCGCAAATGCCCAAAGAGGAAAGCGTGCTCCTCTGCCTTTCGGGCCGGGGCGACAAGGACGTGGCAGCCATCGCCAGATATCAGGGGGTTGATCTACATGAGTAATATTTCCAAAGCGTTTAGGGACATCAAAAGCAAAAATGAAAAAGCCTTTATCGGCTTCGTCACCGGCGGCGACCCGAATTTACAGGCCAGCGAAAATATCATTCTGGCGATGGCCCGGGCCGGAGCCGATTTGATTGAGATCGGCATCCCTTTCTCCGACCCCATCGCCGAGGGCCCGGTGATCCAGGCCGCGAATCTGCGTGCCCTGGCCGCCGGGACAACCGTGGAAAAAATATTCGGCCTGGTGCGCGGCCTGCGGCAAAAAATTGATATCCCGCTGGTATTCCTGACCTATCTCAACCCCGTGCACCACTACGGCTACGAGGCCTTTTTCGCCCGCTGCGAGGCCGTGGGCCTGGACGGCATCATCATTCCCGACCTGCCCTTTGAGGAGCGGGACGAGCTGCGGGAAACCGCCGCCCGCCACGGCGTTGATCTCATCAGCCTCATCGCCCCCACCTCGGGGCGGCGCGTCGCTGAAATCGCCGGGCAGGCAAGCGGCTTTCTTTATGTCGTAAGCAGCATGGGGGTCACGGGGATGCGCAATGATATTCCCGCCGGCCTTCCAGAAACCCTGAAGCTCGTCCGCGCGGCGACGGACCTGCCCGTGGCCGTGGGCTTTGGCCTGCACAGCCCGGAGCAAGCCAGGCAGGTGGCGCGAATCGCCGACGGCGTGATTGTGGGCAGCGCAATCGTAAAGCTGGCGGAGCGTTATGGAGAACAGGCCGCGGAGCATGTTTTCGCCTATGTCAAGGGCATGAAAGAGGCCATGCTGGAAAAATAAACAGCGGTCAGGACGGCAGCCAGAACAGAAACAGCCTGAAAATTCGCATAAGCAGCGTTTCAAGGCGGTTGGCCGGAGCGGCGTCGCTTTTCCCGGTCGGCGTGGCTTCCGCCTGTGCGGGTACCGGCAAAGCCGCCTGCGCGGGCATGGGCGCGGGCGCGTCTTCAGCCGCCGCGGCCTGCTTCACGGCCTCAAAGCGATTTATGGCCACGGCGCCGAAGTAGATCGGATCGGTGCCGTTGATATAGCGCCGCATAGCGTTGATGGTATCCATCGTCGGCGCGGCCAGAAGGATGTCGGGAT
>WRMQ01000061.1 GCA_009777055.1 Oscillospiraceae bacterium | reverse complement strand
GCTTCTCCCCATCCAGCACATAGCTTGCGTGGTTCTCTCCCGGCATTATGCGCGCTTCGGCGCCGGGAATACACGCGGCGGCAAAGCGCGTGTGCTCTTCTTTGATGATATCCTTCTCTCCGGCCAGCAGCAGCGTGGGCACGGTGATAAGAGCGAGGTCTTCGGCAGTGATATTGGGCTCCTCCAGCATCAGGCGCATGCGGTCGCTCCGGGTGATAAAGCGCGTCAGCCTCGCGTAATACCGGAACCAGGGCGCCAAATCGCCGGGCGTCAGGTTTACGCCGCTCACCGCCAGGCGCGAAAGCATATCCGGATATTTCGCCGCCAGCAGCAGGCCGATCACCCCGCCGTCGCTGAAGCCATAGAGGGCGGGCTTTCGCAGCTCCAGCTCCTGAATGAATTGAGCGATATCCTCCGCCATGTCGGCGTAATGCAGAGGCTTTTGATTTTTTGAGCTCCTGCCGTGGCCGCGGCTGTCAATGGCGTATACCGTGAAGCGCTCCTTTAACAGCTGTACCGCCGGGCGGAAAATTTTGCGGGACTCCCCGTTGCCGTGCAGCAGAATCAGCGGCGGACCCTGGCCGTCCGCCTCATAATACAGCGCAACGCCGTTTACAGATATTGTCATGCTCCGCTCCTTTTGTTGTCCGCGATTTACCTATTATAGCAGGTTCCTGTCCGTTTTGCAAGAACCGATTTCGCCCCCCCGGCATATCATAGAATAGTTTTGCAAAAAGGGGGGCGAATCAATTGGCCTATCATCCGGTCAGGGCGGCCCTGCTTCGAAGCGCCGTTTGCCACAGCCCTGTCATCATGCCCGCCAATCCGCAGATCACAGCAGACCTGGACATGAGCGCCAACTGGTGCAGCCTTCCCGAAACGCCAAGCATGATGCCCGGTGACGGCACAAATTTTTACACCATCACCGCGGCGTATCAGGGGACTACATACTGGGCCTTCTGCGTCGGGCACGGCCTGCCAGCACCCAGAGGCAACTTCGGCAACATCTCCCCGGAGCAGGCGATGCCGGCGTCCAAGTATTCGCAGGCGCAGCGGATGGGCGTCGCTTTTATCGCGGCAAACTCACCTATCAACGCCAGCGACACCGAAGCGGCCGAAAATCTTTTCACGATGCTGTGCATCGACCCCGCGGGCCTGGGGCCCTACGAGGCGGCCGCGGTCTGCCAGATTACCATATGGGCCGTTTTGAACCAGATTCCGCTGAGCTCCATTCTGTTCGAATCCTGCGAAGGCGGGCCGATGCCCTATTCCCAGCGGCTGATTGACGCCTCCTTCACGCTTTATCGCATGGCCCTTGACTTCGGCGGCGGCAACACCGCCGTCTGCGACACCGCCTGCGACGGCGATTTGACCGAGAGCTTCATCGGGCCCTTTGGGCCATTCGCGCCCACGGGCCCGGTGGAATCGGAGGTCCCTCCGGAGCTCATCGGCGCGACTGAGCCGCTGAGCGCGGAAGAAAAGCTGGCGGCATATCTGCAGCCGGAGGAGGCCACGCGGCGGGAAGAGGACAGCCCAAGAAAGCAGCTGAGCCTGAGAGAGCGGATCAATCTGCAAAGACAGATCACCTGCGTCGAAAACAGGGAAAACGCGGTCGCCGCCGAATTCGCCGCCTTTGCTCCCTCCGCCGAGGCCTTTGCTCCGGCCGCCGAGTCCTTTGCTCCGTTCGCGGTTACCGCGGCGGGCGGGCGGACGGCAGCCTCCACCCGCGAGGGCCAGTGCTGCTCCAACTGCGACGGCCGCGGATGCATGTGCATGGGCAGCCAGATCGGCACGGTGGAAACCTGCAACACATCCGTTCCCGTCACAGACGACACCGACACCTGGATGGTATTTACGGGCTGCCCCAACGACGTGCGCGAGGCTTGCGGCCGGCTGCTGGTCGGGCCCTTTCTGATCATCTCCAGCAATGAGGGGACCCCCACGATTTCCATCGATTCCTGCAACGGCTGTCCGCCGATTCCGTTTCATCTCGCGGATTTTTGCGGCAATCTTCTGGGCGCGCCCCCGCGCATCGGCCAGGAGTTTTATCTGCTGCTGCGCCCGCCATGCTGCTCCTTCTTTTTCACGCTGCGCGCCGAAATGGAGGGCGACGCAAGCGCGATCTATTGTTTCCAGGACGCCGCCGGCACCCGCAAGCAGCCGGTCATCGTCCGAATCCCCGTCAGGCGCCCCATGCGAACGGATGTCCCGGTCTACATAAACATCCCCTGCCCCCCCGAGGAGACAGCCGGCCCGCCCGGACAAATGCCCCCCTGGCTGGTTACCACAAACAACAACAATAACAACAACAACAGCCAGAGCAGCAACCAGAGCAGCACCAGCAACAACAATAATAACAGCTCAAACAACAACAGCCTGCTCACCGGCCTGCTTGCCGGCATGGGGCTTGGCGGAAATCACGGCGGGCCCAATTCCTGGCCGCCTTCCTCCCCCTGGCCGCCATCCCCGCCCTGGCCTCCCTCTCCACCCTGGCCGCCTTCCCCGCCCTGGCCTCCCTGGTCATCGTATCCGCCGTTTTGCTTTCCCGGGCCGTGGCCACCGCCCGGAGCCTGGGCACCGCCGGGTCCCTGGCCGCCGGGCCCCTGGCCACCGGGCCCCTGCCCGCCATTCAACACGCCCTGCCCGCCATTTCCGCCCCAGCCCTGCGCGTGTTCGCCGCCATTCCCGTTCCCTGGGCCACCTGGACCGCCCGGACCGCCCGCGCCCGCACCGGCGCCCTGCTCCTCCCCTTCCGTGATTGTGGTGCCGCCGGCGCCGGCGCCTTCCCCTGCGCCAATCATTCAGCCGGTCCCATGCGCGCCGCCGTGCCCGCCGATGGGCTGCGTGCCCTCTCCTTTTCCCGCGTGCCCGCCGGGCATGGGACCGCCAGGCATGTGGCCGCCGGGGATGTGGCCGTCCCCCTGCGTGTGGCCGCCCGGACCGGTGCCGCCCATGCCACAGCCAAGCTGCGAATGCCACTGTCACGACGACTCCCACGAGCGGACGCCTTCTGTCTATAACCCCGTCACCGTCGTGGTTCCTCCCTCCGCGCAGGGCTGCGCGCCGCCCGCACCGCCGCCGGATTACGGCCAGCCGGTATACGTGCAGCAGCACACCTACCTGCCAAACAGCCAGACGCTGCACAACGCGCCGGAGCAATCCGGCTATATGCAGTCGTCGCCCTCCCAGGGGCAGTCGCAGGCCAGCGCGGGCTTTTTGCCGGATCCATGCTTCTTCCCCTTTGGCCCGATGCCTCTGATGCTGCCGGAGATATCCAGCGCGCCGCGTCCGGCGTTCTGGAGCGCGCCGCCGGGAGATTCCCCGGAATACGAGCAGTTTTACCGGGACTGGTATAATTCATAATGCTCAATTCTCAATGCTCAATGCTCAATGCTTGATGCCCGGATTACATATATAACAGAAAAGCCGGCCGGAGCTTGGAGCTTCCGGCCGGTTCCGCTATGCGTATTTAGCAGGGGCTTTTGCGTGTTTTGATTGCGCTTGTTGTTTGAAATTTATTTTTAAAATTTATTTATTTACAGGTAATCGGCCAGCGCGGCAAGGCTTGGCAGCGTCAGGTCCGCGCGGACAGACGATTCCGCGCAGGCCCGCGCGGTTGTGACGCCGCTGAGCACCAGCACGCAGGGTATGCCGTGCCTCCGACCGATGGCAATATCCGTTTCCAGCCGGTCGCCGATGAAAACCAGCTCCTCCGCCCGGCAATTCAAGCGCCGCAGCAGAAAATCCACCGTCGGGCGCTCCGGCTTGCCGAAAACCACCGGCCTTCGCCCCGTGGATGCCGCGAAAAGCTCGATCATAGAACCGGTATCCGGCACAAAGCCGCCCTCGACAGGGCAGTTCATATCCGGATGCGTGGCATAGTAAGGCTTTCCATTCGCCAGCCAGCGCGCGGCCTTCGCGATTTTTTCGTAGCTCAGCGTGGTGTCGAAGCCCAACAGCACCAGGTCGGGGCTGCTGTCCGTCAGCGCGATTCCGGCGCGGCGCAAATCCTCCTCCAGCCGCTCGTTGCCCAGCAGATACACCTTCGCGCCGGGGTGCCGCCTGCGCAGCTCGTCCGCCGCCACGTGGGAGGAGATCAGGATGCGCTCCTCCTCCACGGGAAAGCCCATGCGTTCCAGCTTTTCGCGGCACAGCGCCGCGCTGTTGGACGAGTTGTTGCTGAAGAAGCGATACTCCAGCCCAAGGCCCGCCAGAGAGCCGACGAGCTCCCCCGCCCCGGGAAGCATCCGCCCGCTGAGGTAGAAGGTGCCGTCCATATCGATGATGAAATATTTCGTTCGCGCGAAAAGTGCGTGACGCGGCATATTGTTCTCCTTTTTATGATCCCGGCAGGGGTTCAAAATTTCTTTCTCCCTTACCCGACCTATTGAAGCACGAATCGAAGCTTTTGTCAAGTAATTTAAAAATCCCCATATCACCCTTTCCGTCATATCATGTAAAGAAGGCAAAATGCTCTCCAATATTTTTTGTCTTCATGATTATTTCCAAGCCAGAGTGGCAAAAATAAAGTTGCCATTAAAATGACGGAGAGTGATAAGCGTGACAGTCAAACGCGGAGATATTTTTTATGCGGACCTGAGCCCGGTGGTGGGCTCAGAGCAGGGAGGCATCCGCCCGGTGCTGATTGTGCAGAACGATGTGGGCAACAAGTTCAGCCCCACGGTAATCGCGGCGGCGATCACCAGCCAAAAATACAAAACCGACCTCCCCACGCATATTAAAGTAGATGCCGCCGGCAGCGGCCTGGCACGGGATTCCATCGTTTTGCTGGAACAGGTGCGAACGCTGGACAAACGCCGCCTCAAGGAGCGCATGGGCAATCTGGAATCCCGCGATATGCAGCGGGTGGACCGTGCCCTCACGGTCAGCCTGGGCATCTCCGGCGCTTCGGCCGGACTGGCGCATCCCGAAAATTCCGCAACTGCTTGATACTTCTCATATGGAAAACATCCCCGGAAATCATCACCGGGGATGTTTTTTGTTTTGCTCCGCACAATAAAAACGCGTCCGTACAAAAAAATAGGAGAGGAGACCAAGTATGGCAGCCAACAGCCTGACCCAGAAAGAGCTCATCGCGTTGGAGGAAACCCTCAATTCCGAGGCCCTGGTCATCAAAAAGCTGCGCGCCTACGCCGCCAGCGCCCAGGATCCCCAGATCAAAACCACCTGCGAGCAGCTTTCCAACCGTCACAAGCAGCACTACGACACCCTGATGGGTTATTTGTATTAAGAGGAGGAACTATTTATGGCGCAGCAGCAAGCCTTACAGGACAAGGAAATTCTGTCTGACGTTCTCGGCAGCCAGAAGCAGATCACCGCGAACTTCAATATGTTTTCCGGCGAATGCATGGACCAAAGCCTGAAAAGCGACATGCTCAACATCCTGCGGGATGAGCAGAGCATACAGTCCGGCGTGTTCGCCGAAATGCACAAACGCGGCTGGTACGAGCCGCCCCCGGCCCAGCAGCAGATGGTCTGCCAGGCCCGCACAAAGTTTGAAGGCATGGCCCAGCAGCTTTGCTAGGCTGTTATTCGCGAAAAGCCCGCTGGTTTTGAAAATCAGCGGGCCCTTCTGTTTATTATGAGCCCGTTGACTTATAGTACCTCAGCCCCAACCGAAAAAACCCATAGCTCGGCAGTATAAACAGCAGCGCGAACAGCGGCATGAACATATAAAGCTTGCTCCGCTCCCGGCCCAGGAGATACAGCAGCGGGTAATACTGAAACAGCGCCATGGGAACCACATAGGTCAAAAAGCGCAGCACCCCATCGCCGTAAATCACAAAAGGATAGCGCCCGAACTCCTTTCCGCCGTGGGTGAGAACGTTCATGAATTCCAGGCCCTCTACGGTGAAGAACGAGAAGGCCGCGTAGATGATAAACAAGCCAAAAAACACAACAGCGCCGCAGACGATCATCAAAATCAAAGTTATGATTTTATCCCAGGTCCAGACGACGCCGCTGTTGGGGACCGCGTAGCACAGCACGGCGACGGCGGACACAAAGATCGAAAGCCGCGCGAACTCCATGTGCGAGGCCAGAACCTGAAAGATCATCCCGCGCGGTCTGACCAAACAGCGGTCAAACTCGCCGTTGCCCAGCATACGAGGCATAATATCAAAGCCGCGGGCAAACACTTCCGTTAGCGAAAACGCCATGGAAACAACAGAAAAGCACAGCAGCGCCTGACTCAGTGTAAAGCCTTCTACTTCGTTAAATCGCGTGAACATAAACAGGACAGAAAGAACAGAGGTAAACGACAGGGCGATCCGCGAAACAACGCCTGTGATGAAAGTAAATTTATACTGCATCTGGCTTTTCAAGTTCATCGCGGCGTATTTGAAATATAATTTCATGCATTAACCTCCCTGCGCGATGACGCGTTTTAATGAGTGTTTCATCAACAGCTTGCCAAGCAGCAGCATCGCCGCCAGCCAGAACGCTTGCAGCGCGATGGCTTTCAGCGCGTCCATGCCAGCAAGGTCGCCGCTGTAAATGCGCAGGGGCACGTTCTGCATGGAGCCGAAGGGCAGCAGCTCCGCGATTGTTCTAAATGGCTCTGGGAAGAACGGGATGGGCAATATGCCGCCCGCGAGGAATTCAGCTGTAAAAATAAAGATGGCGTTGTAGCGGCTCATGGTGTAAAAGGTGAAGATGGTATCCAGCATCATAAAGACCGTCACCACGCACATGCTCAGCGGCACGGAAACCAGGAACAGCGCGAACTGGCGCATATCCGGCGGCAGGGTCATTCTAAAAGGCTCCGGCAATATAAAAGCCACGAGCAGAATGGGCACGCAGCGCAGCGCGGCGCGTGAAACCCGGTCGCCAATTGTTTCGATGAACCAGCGATTATATAGGTCCATGGGCCGTACCAAATCGTAGGATATATTTCCGTTGACAATCGTTTCCACCGCTTTTCCGCCCGTGCCCCAGGGCGCGAAGAGCGCTAAAAAGGCCTGCTGTATCCATATGTAGGAAACCAGGTGCGGGAATGCCATGGGAAAGGCCGCGGGGTTGGCCCGATAAAAAGCGGAGAAGGCCAGGATATTCATAAAGCCCCAGGCGAACTGCGTGCTGAGCCCCGCCAGTGCTGCCGCCCGGTATTGCAGGCCGTTGATGAAGCGTATTCGAAACAAAGAAACATATGGCCTCATATTTTATACTCCTTGTACAGCGCGGCGACCATCTCTTCCGATGTCCCGCCGGGGAAGCGCTTTTTCAGCTCGTCCAAGCTGCCGTCAAGCAAAATCCGGCCTTTTCCAATCAGCAGAATGCGCTCCGTGAGAGCCTCAATGTCCTGCATATCATGCGTCGTTAAAATCACCGTTGTGCCATGCTCGGCGTTCCGCCTTTTGATGAACTGCCGCACCGCGATCTTTGATACAGCGTCTAAGCCAATCGTCGGCTCATCCAAAAAGAGAATTTTCGGGCTGTGCAGGAGGGAGGCGGCGATTTCGCAGCGCATGCGCTGGCCCAGGCTCAAGGACCGGGCCGGGGTCTTTAGAATTTCACTCAAGTCCAACAAAGCGGTCATCTCGTCCAGGTTGCGTCTATACAGCCTTGCCTCTACTTTATAAATATCCCGGATCAGCTCAAAGCTGTCGATGACAGGGACATCCCACCAAAGCTGGCTGCGCTGGCCGAACACCACGCCGATATCCCGCACATGGGCCACACGCTCCTTCCAGGGAACGCGCCCGTCAATTTCACACAAGCCGCTGTCCGGCGTCAGCACGCCGCACATGATCTTAATCGTCGTGCTTTTGCCCGCCCCGTTGGGGCCGATGTAGCCCACCATTTCGCCGTCCTGAATTTCAAAATTTACGTCCTTCAGCGCGTGGACAAGCTCATGCTCCCGCGAAAAGAGCGCCTTCACGGCGTGGCCAAATCCGGATTGCCGCCTGGCGATGCGGAAGGTCTTGTTGATATTCTGAAGTCTTATCATATGCTCGGCTCCTGAAATTTATTTGATTGACTTGGCAGGGAGAAAGTGGTATAATATATTTCTTCCCATGCAAGCTATATTCGAAGCGATACAGGCGAAAAGATACAAGCGAAAAGATATAAGCGGAAAGAAGGTCGCGTCCTTTGAAAAAAGATTTTTTGCTTCTGTCCCATTATTCCAGGGAGGAAATTCTCTCCCTGCTGGCCCTCGCGTCTGAGCTCAAGGCGCAAAAACGGGAGGGCAAGCCCCATCGCCTGCTGGAGGGCAAAACCCTCGGCATGATTTTCGAAAAATCCTCTACCCGCACGCGGGTCTCCTTCGAGGTGGGAATGTATGACCTGGGGGGCTCCGCGCTGTTTTTGAGCGGCGCAGACCTGCAGCTCGGGCGCGGCGAGCCCATTGAGGACACCGCGCGGGTGCTGTCGCGCTACCTGGACGGCATCATGATACGCACCTTCGCCCAGGAGAAGGTGGAACGCCTGGCGCAGTATGCCACGATTCCGGTCATCAACGGCCTCACGGATTTCGCCCACCCCTGCCAGGTGGTGGCCGACCTGCTGACGATTCAGGAGCACAAGGGCGGCCTGGAGGGCAAAACGCTGTGCTATGTCGGCGACGGCAACAATATGGCCAATTCGCTGATCGTGGGGGGCATCAAGGTGGGCATGAAGGTGCGCACCGCCTGTCCGGCGGCTTACCGGCCCGACCCGGGCATCATGGCCTGGGCGCAGGCCGCGGGGGATTACCTTTGCACCGAGGACGTGCTTGAGGCCGCCGCCGGCGCGGATGTACTTTACACCGACGTCTGGGCCTCCATGGGCCAGGAGGCTGAGGCCGAGGCGCGCATGCGGATCTTCGCGGGCTACCAGATCAACAGCGCCGTGATGCGGGCCGCCGCGCCGGACGCCATGGTGCTCCATTGCCTGCCCGCCCATCGGGGCGAGGAGATCACCGCCGAAGTGCTGGAGGCCCATGAGGGCGAAATCTTCGACGAGGCGGAAAACAGGCTCCACGCGCAAAAGGCGATTATGGTACATTTGATGAGATTTTAGACTTTAGATTTTAGATTTTAGATATTTTAGATTTTAGACTCTTAGATTTTTTAGATATTAGAAGATGTTTGTCTTAGCTCAATTGTTTTTCCTTCCCGCTTAATCGTTCCCTGCTCCGCAAGCTCTTCCAGCGCGCGGTAGAGTGTCGCGCGGCCCATGTTCAACGCTTTGGCCAAAGCGGTAAAGCTGGGGATATCACAGCGGCAGCGACCGGCGCCATCCGGTTCGGCCATGGCCCGAAGATAACATTCCAGGCGGCGGGCAGCGGTGCCCGCCGTCACCGCGTCCAGGCGGCCGGCGAGATAATATACCCGTTGGGAAAGATAGGCGATATATCGCT
This sequence comes from Oscillospiraceae bacterium, assembly GCA_009777055.1. Lineage (GTDB taxonomy): Bacteria > Bacillota > Clostridia > Oscillospirales > Acutalibacteraceae > WRMQ01. The sequence continues at coordinate 6,355 of WRMQ01000061.1, read as the reverse complement.
TGGCCGCTTCGGGGCAGGCATCCAGCAGGCGGTCAATGGCCTCCCTGGGCAAAAAGAGAATCCGGCTGGGCATAACAGCCTCTATTTCGGCGGCGTAATACCCGCTGGGATAATACAGCGTCACCAGGCCGAAGTAGTCACCCGCGCGGTGAACGCTCAAGGGCAGCCGGTCCTTGCGCACCCGCGCCGCCCCCTCCAGCACCAGGCCGAAGGCCTGCCTGTATTTCTCTTCGTTCCATATTTCTTCTCCTTTGTCATAGCTTTCCACAAAGCTTTCCCGGCGAAGCGTTTCTTCCAGCAGCGCGGGCGCGGCGCAGCTCCAAATCATATGCTCCCGCATGAATTTCATGGCCAGGCGAACATCCTCCTCCTGTACCTCAAGTCTTTTCATCCCAATCCTCCATCTGAAAATCTAAAATCTAAAGTCTAAAATCTAACATCTAAAATCTAATATCTATTATACCATGATTTACTGAGAAATCAACGTAAATTTTGCTTGCATTTTATTTGCGTATATGATAGAATGAGATGCTGAAAAAAATAATTCTGGAGGAGAGGTCTACTTTATGAAAAAAGCACTCAGCAGCATTTTGGCGCTTCTCATGGTTTTTGCACTGGCTTTTGGCATGACATCCTGCGGCGGCGACGACGTCGATCCCACCACCACTGAGCTGAGCACCGAAGCCCCGGTCGACACCGATGTCGCGGGGACCACGGAAGAGTCTTCCATCGAGGAATCCACCGAAGAATCCACGGAAGAGTCCACGGAGGAATCCTCTGAAACGTCTGTCGAGACGTCCACGGAGGTCCCGACCGACGCGCAGGGCAGCACGATTGCCACCACAACCGCAGCGACAACAACAAAGGCCGGGGACGAATTCGCTCCTCCCGCCAATCTCAACACCATGAGCAAGGCGGACCAGCTGGCCTACTTCAACAAGGTCGCCAACCGCGTGCGCACCGCGAAGCCGGGCTTCCAAAAAGAAGCCCTGCTAAAGCTTGGCAAAATCAGCTTGACGGGCATTGCTTCTATTGCCAATCCTATTATTGAGCCGATTAAAAATAATCTTATGCCCGGCAATCCGGAATACGAGACGATCGCAAAAGGCGATGGCAATGACGGAAAATTCCTTTCCAACAACAAAAATGCTTCCGATTTAAAAGCAAGCGATATTACCTCCATTACCTCCACAAAAAGTGGAGACAACTGGATTATCACAGTAAAAGTAATCCAGGAAGTCAACCCCGGCATAGGCACCAGCAGCGCGAATTCGCGTATCAACTGCATTCTTACCCCTGCCGAAGTGCTGAAAGAAATTACTGATATCAGCGACGCCATTAAAGCCGACGTAAACAAAGCAAAGCTTACGTATCACGACGGCTACGCCAAGCTTACCGTTAATCCCAACGGTCAGGTTATCGCTTCCGAATGTGGCTTCCAGGTCAGCGCTGAAGCCAAAGAAGTTAAGATGTCAATCATCACCACCGATGTGACCGCACCGCAAACCACCGTGGTCAAGTGCAGCGCTTTCAAGTGGTAGTTCCCCGTTCATAAATAATTGCCAAGCGCCCGGCGGATTCATTCTGGCCGGGCGCATATTTTGAGGAAAGGGATGATCCCTATCTTATCCGATGTTGAAATCGCCCAGGCGGCGCGCATGCTTCCCATTACCGAGATCGCCGCGAAGCTCGGCATCGCGGAGGATGATCTGGAGCTCTACGGAAAATACAAGGCCAAGCTCAGCAACGAGCTTTATAAGAGACTATGCCAAACGGCCGAAGGCGGGAGCTCCGGCGCAGCCGGAGGCAGGTTGATATTGGTCACTGCCATCAATCCCACGCCGGCGGGCGAGGGCAAAACAACCGTTACGGTGGGCCTGGGCCAGGCCATGCACCGCATCGGCAAAAAAGCCGTCGTCGCCCTGCGGGAGCCCTCCCTGGGGCCCGTTTTCGGCATCAAGGGCGGGGCCGCGGGCGGCGGCTACGCCCAGGTGCTGCCCATGGAGGACATCAACCTCCACTTCACCGGCGACATGCACGCCATCACGGCGGCGAATAACCTGTTGTGTGCGGCAATCGACAACCACCTGCAGCAGGGCAACGCCCTGGGCATCGACCCCCGGCAGATTCTCTTCAAGCGCTGCATGGACATGAATGACCGCGCCCTGCGGGAGACCATTGTCGGCCTGGGCGGGCGCATGAACGGCGTGCCCCGGGAGGACGGCTTCCAGATCACCGTGGCCAGCGAGATTATGGCGATCCTCTGCCTGGCGGACGACCGCGCGGATCTCCGCCGCCGCATGGAGAATATTCTGGTCGCGTTCACGTACGACAATCAGCCGGTATACGCCCGCGCGCTGGGCGTCTGCGGCGCTATGACGCTGCTGCTCAAGGACGCCGTCAACCCCAATCTGGTGCAGACCCTGGAGGGCACTCCGGCCATTATGCACGGCGGGCCCTTCGCCAACATCGCCCACGGCTGCAACTCCGTGCGGGCGACGCGGCTGGCGCTGCGGCTTGGGGACTACGCCATCACCGAGGCGGGCTTCGGCTCCGACCTCGGCGCGGAAAAATTTCTGGACATCAAATGCCGCGCGGCAAAGCTGAAGCCCAGCTGCGTGGTGCTGGTGGCCACGGCGCGGGCACTGAAATACAACGGCGGCGCGGCGAAAAACGCCTTGGGCGCGGAAAATCTCGCGGCTCTGGAGCAGGGCGCCGTCAACCTGCGCACGCATATCGAAAACCTGCGGGCCTTTGGCCTGCCGGTGGTGGTGGCGCTCAACCGCTTCGCGGGGGATACACCGGCGGAGCTGGAGCTGCTGCAAAAGCACTGCGCGGCCTGGGATGTCCCCCTGGCGCTGACGGAGGTCTTCACCCGGGGCGGCGCGGGCGGCGAGGAGCTGGCCCGGCTGGTCTGCGAAAGCATTGAGACAGATGACGGCGCGGCGCGCTTCCGCCCCCTGTATGACCTGGAACTGAGCCTGGAGGAAAAGCTGCATGCCGTCGCCACGAAAATTTACCGGGCGGACGGTGTGCAATTCACCGCCGCCGCGCGCAAAAGCCTGGAACGCCTGGAGGCCCTGGGCTTTGGCGGCCTGCCCGTCTGCGTGGCCAAAACGCAGTACTCCCTTTCGGACGACCCCGCGAAGCTGGGCAAGCCGGAGGGCTTTCTTGTTACGGTGCGGGATCTGCGGGTGAGCGCGGGCGCTGGCTTTGTCGTGGCCTACACCGGGGATATCCTGACCATGCCGGGCCTGCCCAAAAACCCCGCCGCCTGCCGGATGGATATCGACGACACCGGCGTGATCACCGGACTTTTTTAAATAATTCGCAATTATAGTTCAAGGCCAAAGACAGTCTGTAAATTTTCAGACTATCTTTGGCCATTGAATTCATTGCGAATTGCGAATTACACCGTAAACTCCACCGCTGTATTGATCGTGCGTTCCGCTCCGCTTTCGTCCTCAACGCTGATCTGCAGCACCGCGCGGTAAGGCCGGCCAGGCTCCAGCGCGGGGTAGGCACTGAGGGAAAGCGCGAACTCCCGGAGCGAAAGCGCCTCAAAGCCAACCTCGGTCGGCAGCTTGCCGGGCAAAAGAGACGCCAGCTGCCAGCGGTAGCCGCGATACTCATATAGAGTGTAATACGTGGCTTTTTTCAACTGCCACCTTCCGCTTTCCGCCGTATCCGCCAAACGCACGCGAAGGCGCGACGCATCCGCTTCCACGAGCTCCAGGCGATACGGCGTATTCTCATAGGGATTCGTCGTTGTCTCCCCTTTGATGGTTTTTTCCACAGAGAAGCTGATCTTCGTTTCTTCGTTGAATACCATCACGTTTTTATCCAGCGCCACGAGATAGCCCTGCAGCAGCTGATCGTGATTCAGCCGTTCCGGGTCGGCGATCTCAATGCTTGCGCGCAGCTCCACCGCGTTCGCCTCCGGCCAGGGCTGAAGATAGCACTGCGCCGGCGTGGAAAGCGAGCTGAGCAAGGTAAAAGCAAAGAAAATATTGTGCGTTTCAAAGTTATATTCCTCCGGAAGCGTCAGCTCCGCCCGGTAATCCCCTTTTTCGCTGACAGGGCGCAGATAGCGCTTCCCAATGAACTCACGCAGCTCCGTTTCCGTCGGGAACCAGAGGGCCTCCTGCTGCGTCCAGACCAAATTCGTCGTAAAATTCGCCGCCACCGGCAGGGCCAGGGCGCCGCTGTCCGGCAGAAGCTCCGGCTTCGGCGGCGGATTGACCGGCTGCCGCAGCAGGAAAACCGCCAGCGCCGCTCCCCCGGCCAGCACCAGAGCAGCCGCCACAATGATCATTTTTCTTTTCTTTCGCATGATGCTTGGATCCTCCTCAAGGCAGTTTGCTTATCTCAGCCTGTCCGTTTTTCGAGCGCAAGCGCTTCCGTCAACGCGTGGGACAACTGATCCGGGCAGGAGGTCTGCTTGAATCCGCAGCGCAGGCCCCGCAGCCGCGAGATAACCTCCTCGGCGCGCATGCCTACGGCCAGACCGGCCAGTCCGGCCAGATTCCCGTCGCAGCCGCCGCCCTTGAACTCCACCCTGCGCACCACGCCGTCATCCAGCTCCACGGTGATCCCGCGCGGGCAGATGCCCTTCGCCTTATATTGATGCTCTATCGCGCTCGCCCCCCTGTCTTTTATGTTATTATACATCATATGGTAGAAATATGCAAGCGATTTCTTACATCATGATGTACATCAGCGCCAGCAGAAGGCCCTGGTCCGCATTTTCCTGCTGCAGCATGAGCAGCATCATGATGACTAGCAGGAGATCCATGCCGGCCTCCGAGGGCTCGGCCTCCGGCAGCGCGGAAAAAATACCGGACGCGGGCTCATTGGGCGGCTTGGCTGTTTTGGATGCCGTGCCCCCCAGCTGACCGAGAATCCGCAGCATATCCGGAATCATGGGTGGCGGGGCGCTCTGCCGGTTTTCATTCGCTTTTTGCCGGTTTTGGGATTGGGCCGCCTGATTCCGCTTTGCGGGCCCGCCCGCGGTTGCCCCGGCACCGGTGTCCGCCTCCCGCCAGGCAAAGCCGGATTCCTGATTTCGCAGCGGCGGCTGTGTTCGTCCATAGGACGCCTGATGCCTTGCCTGCTGCGATGGGCAGGCATGATGCAGACCGTCCACCGCGCGGGCATGAGACTTTGGCGCGGCGGCGCTTTTCTGCCGTTCGCCCTGCGGCTTTTGTCTTTGCGCCGCCGCCGTTTGCTGCTTTTTTGGCGTGTCAAGCGGCAGAGCAGCCCGGCGCTGCATCTCCCGCGCGGCCATGACCGCCTGCTCCTGAAGGCGCAGGAATTCCTGTTCATTCATCGCGGCCCGGCACCCCCTTTTCGTTTGACCCTCTTCATTCGCGCCCGCGCATGGTTTCCTGGAGCATAGGGAGGATTTCAAGCATACGCATCATCTGCATCGCCTGCTCCGCGCGCTTTTGGCGTTTCCGGCTCAGATGAGGCTTGAGTGCTAAAATCAGGTCGCTGCGTGGATCCCGCCGGTTCATCTGCTGCATCAGGCGGGTCAATTTCTCCAGAAGCTCCGGCGTAATACCAGAAAATGCGTCGCCAAAGCCAAAGGAGGAAGCGCTTTCCTGGCCCCCGCCTTCCTCAAAGGGCTCCGACGGCTCATTCGGCCAGCCCTGCTCCCCGCCCATGGAACCAAACAGCGACTGCGCCGCCTCCTGCAGGTGCTGCAGTTCCTCTTCGTTCATGCTCCCCAGCAGCTCACTGACCTGATTGAAGTCGAACTCCATGACTTGTTTACTCCCCTTCATCCAGGCCGCGCAGCTTTTGCATGAGCGCTTGCGCCTGCGGCGACGCCAGCAGCTGGCTCATCTTCTCCTTGTCCCGCATCACCGCATGAAGCTGCTCCCGCTGCTCCTCGCTCAAGCTGGTTTGCGCCAGCCGCTCCAGCTGCTCCGCTTCCTTCACACCCTGCCCGCGCTTGATCTGCTGCGCCATACGCATCAATTGCAGCGGCGTCAGCCTCGTTTCCTGCCCCGCCATGCAAATCCCCCCTTGTATTTGATTCAACAGCGTGATACACTGTATCTATTCATTTCCATATATACGTAAAGCGGGGGGAAGTATGCATGCGCATTTTGGTTTGCTCGGATTCGCACGGACGGGTAGGGCGGCTTTTACGCGCGGCGGAGCGGCAGCCCGGCGCGGCGCGCGTTGTTTTCTTGGGTGACGGAGAAAACGACAGCGACGCGCTGGCCCGGCCCGGCCTATTGCTGACACGCGTGCGCGGAAACTGTGATTTTGGCTCACAGCTCCCTCTCTGGGAGCGCTTCAGCGCCGGCGGCAGGCAGGTGCTTTGCACCCATGGGCATTCTTCCCG
>WRMQ01000060.1 GCA_009777055.1 Oscillospiraceae bacterium | reverse complement strand
GGCTGTGTTTTTGCTGGGAATGAACGACGGCGTCTTTCCGCGTGCCCCCTCGACCGAAGGCCTCATCAATGACCGCGACCGCCTTCGCCTGGAGGGCATGGGCCTGGCGCTGCGGGATACCGCCCCCGCGCAGCTGGACATGGAGCGGCTGCTGGTCTACCGCTCCATGAACGCCGCCAGCCACAGGCTCTTTCTCAGCTGGGCGCGGCGCGGGGCCTCCGGGGAGGAGCTTTTGCCCTCCCCCTGGATCGCCTGGCTGCGGGAGCGTTTTCCGGCCCTGGAGGAACGGGACACCCTGCTGCTCAGCGGCATGGAGCGCCTGGAGGGGGAAAGCACGGGCTTTGGCCTGCTATGCGAAACGAAGCCCCACAGCGCCCTGCATGCCTCCCTGCGGGAATATTTTGAGGGCCGGGAGGAATACCGCGCCCGGCTGGAGGCCCTGGACAGGGTCAGCCGGTCCGCTCCCTTTTACATTGACGGCGCCGATGCCGCCGGCGCGCTGTTTCCCTCGTCCATGACGCTTTCCGCCTCCCGGGCTGACAGCTATGCCCGCTGCCCGTTTTCCTATTACTGCCGCTACGGGCTGCGGGCCGAGCCCCGCCGCCGCGCGGATTTCGACGCCCGTTTTCGCGGCAGCGCCGTGCACGGGATACTGGAGCGCCTCTTCCGCGAAACAGGTGTGGAAAACCTTCTCGCCATGGACGCGGCGCGGCGCGGGGAAAAGCTCGGCGCTCTCATGGAGGAATACGCCGCCGCCTATCTCAGCGCCGAGGGCATCAGTGAGCGCGTGCGTTACCTGTACCGCCGGCTGCGGGGAATTCTGGCCCAGGTGCTTGAGCGGCTTCTGGAGGAGTTCCGTGCCAGCGCGTTCCGTCCCGTGGCCTATGAGCTGGCCGTGGACCGCGACCGGGAGCTGCGGCCCCGCGAAATTCCCCTGGAGGGCGGCGGAACGCTGCGCATGCGAGGCAAGATCGACCGGGTGGACTGCGCCGAGGTAGGCGGCAAGCGCTATTTCCGCGTGATCGACTATAAGTCCGGCGGCAAGGGCTTCGCGCTGGACGAGGTCTATGACGGCCTGAACCTGCAGATGCTCGTTTACCTTTTCTCCGTATGGGAAAGCGGCAGCCCGGCTTTCGCGGGGGCCCTCCCGGCGGGGATCTTATACGAATACGTCAGCGACCCGGTGTTGGCCGACAAAAGCCGCGAAGCGGACAACATCGCGGCGAAAAAACAACAAAACAACTGCGCCGACGGCATGCTGCTGGAGGACGCCGATGTGTTATACGCCATGGAAGAGGGCGCTTCCGGCATCTATCTGCCCGCGTGGATCGAAAAAGACGCGATAGAGGGCAAGATGATTTCCCTGGGGGCACTGGGACAGCTCAAGGGGGTTGTGGACGGCTTGCTGCGGGACATGGCGCATCAGCTGCAGGCGGGGAAAATACCGGCGCGGCCCTACCAAAAAGAGGGGAGCGACGAGCCCGCCTGCAAATTCTGCGATTACCAAAGCGTGTGCGGCCACGAGCCGGGAGATCCGGTAAAACGCGGGCGGAAGCTGGAACACAAAGAGGCCCTGGCAAGGCTGGAGCCGTAGGGGTTCAAAATTTTGAACCCTGGGAAATAAATAAACCCTGGGTTCAAATTTTTGAACCCCTACACATAACGCACACAAAAAACGCCGAGGATATACAATCATGAGCATTCGCTGGACCGACGAACAACGACAGGCTATTGAGGCCCGGGGCGGCTCGCTGCTGGTGAGCGCGGCGGCGGGCTCGGGCAAAACGGCGGTGCTGGCGGAGCGCGTGCTGCGCCGGCTCGCCGACGAAAGCGATCCCTGCGATGCCGACGAGCTGCTCATCGTGACCTTCACGAGGCTGGCCGCCGGCGAAATGCGCGAGCGCATCCACAAGGCTCTGGGGGAACGCTGCAAGGCCGAGCCGGGCAATATCCGCCTGCAGCGGCAGCGGCAGCTGCTCCCCCTGGCACAGATTTGCACCATTGATAAATTTTGCTTCGGATTGGTGAAGGAGCACCACGCGGCCCTGGGACTTCCGCCGGAGCTGCGGCTGCTGGATGAAAGCGAAACGGCGCTCTGGCGGGAGGAGGCCGCCGCTGAGACCATGGAAACGGCCTACCACCGCGACAGCGAGGCCTTCCGGCGGCTGGGACTGCTGCTGGAGCTCAGCGGCGACGACGAGCGGCTGGCGGAGGCCATGCGGCGCACGGCGGAGCTCGCGCTGGCAAACCCGAATCCGGCGGCATTTCTGGACAGCCTGCTGGAGCCCTACGCTGGTCAGTGCCTTTCGCTGCGGGAAAGCCCCTGGGGCAGCCTGCTCCTGGAAAGCGCGGCGCTGCGGCTTGCGGGACTGGGCCGGCTCGCGGGCCGCGCCGCGCGGGAGCTCCGGGAGGAGGACGAGGCTTTGGCGGCGGCCTACGCGCCCGCGATGGAAAGCGACGCGGCGATGCTGGAAAAGCTCGGCGCGCGGGCGCGGTCAAGCGAATGGGACGCGTTCCGCGGGGCGCTCGCGGGCATTTCCTGGGCTAAGCTGGGCAAAAAGCCGAAGGACGCCGACCCGGACAGGGTGGAGCGATACAAAAAATGGCGGGACCAGTGGAAACGGAAAACCGCCGCGCTGAAAGATCTGTTCTGTGCCAGCGAGGCGGAGCACGGAGAGGATCTTTTGACGCTGCGGCCCATCGTGGAGGAATTCCTCCTTCTAACGCGGGATTTTATGGCCCGCTTCGCGGCGCGCAAACGGGAAAGCCAGACCGCCGATTTCAGCGATCTCCTGCATTGGAGCCTCGCGCTGCTCCTCAGCCCGGAGGGGGAAAAGACAAGTCTGGCGGAGACGATCGCGGCGCAGTATGCCGAAATTCTGGTGGATGAGTTCCAGGACGTAAACGCCGCGCAGGGCATGCTCTTCGACGCCCTTTCCCGGGACGGCGGGAATCTCTTTTTGGTAGGGGATGTGAAGCAGAGCATCTACCGCTTCCGCCAGGCAAGTCCCGAGCTCTTTTTGGAAAAGCGGAGAACCCATCTGCCCTATGACGGCGAAAACTGGCCCGCGCGCGTTGTGCTGGGACGGAATTTCCGATCCCGGCGCGGCGTCACGCAGGCCGTCAATTTCGTTTTCCGCCAGCTCATGCGCCGGGAAGCCGCCGAAATGGACTATGACGCGGAGGAGGAGCTGGTCTGCGGCGCGGCCTATTATCCGGAAAACGAGGGCTTCGAAACGCAGCTGCATCTGCTGGACGCGCAGGGCGCGGGTGCGGGAGAAAGGCTGCAGCAGGAAGCGCGTTACATCGCGAAGTATATCGCCGAAAGCATCCACCGGGCCGACTTGATTTTTGACAAGGGGCAGCTGCGGCCCGCAAAACCCCGGGATTTCTGCATCCTTATGCGCTCCGACAGCCGGGCGGGCATGGTCTTCGCCAACGCCCTGCGGGACGCGGGTGTCGCGGCCCATACCGCGCGGATGGAAAGCCTTTTCCAGAGCCGGGAGATCCAGCTGCTGCTGTCGCTGCTGCGGGCCGTGGACAACCCTTTGCGGGATGTGCCCCTGCTGTCGCTGCTGCTGTCGCCTGTCGTGGGCTTCAGCCCCGGCGACCTGGCGCTGCTGCGGGCGGCGGCGCCGGAGGCCCCCAGCCTCTACCACTGCCTGCGGGCGGGCGCGGGCGCCGACGGCGATACCGCGCTGCGCCGCGGATGTGCCGATTTCCTCCAATGGCTGGGTGAATACCGCCGGATGTCCGCGATGACCCTGCCCGGGGATTTCATCCGCTTTCTCCTGGAGGATACGGGCCTGCTGGCCATTGCCGGCGCGATGAAGCACCCGACCCGCCGCCGAGCGAACCTGCAGCGGCTGGAGGCCTACGCGGTCTCCTACGCCAACACGGGGGCCGGGCTCTCCGGCTTTTTGCGCTATATGGATCAGATTGAGCGGGGCAACCGGCTGCTTTCGGTCAACGAGATCTCCGAAAGCGCCGACGTGGTGCGCATCATGAGCATCCACAAATCCAAGGGCCTGGAGTTCCCCGTCTGTATCCTGGCGCGCTGCGGCGCGAAATTCAACACCGAGGACACAAGGCTCCCGCTGCTGCTGCATAGCCGGATGGGACTGGGGCTTTCTTGCCCGGACGAGGAAAACCGGCGGCGCTACCCCACCGTGCCCTGCCGCGCCGTGAGGGAGTCCATGCTCTTCAGCGCCAAAAGCGAGGAGCTGCGGCTGCTTTATGTGGCCATGACCCGGGCGAAGGAACGCCTGGTGCTGCTCTGCGCGGAAAGCGGCCCGGAGAAGAAGCTGCAAGCCCTCGCGGCGCAGATGAGCCTCGCAGAGCCGCGCCTGGAGCCGCAGAACGTGCAGGCCGCCGGCTGCTATGCCGACTGGCTGCTCAGCGCGGCAATGCGCCATCCGGACGCCGGCGCTTTGCGGGAGCTGGCGGGCTTGCCGCACAGCGCCGCGCTGCGGGAGGCTTCCCGCTGGCATATCTGCCTGTCTGTGGCCCCTGGCGTGGAAGAAACAACAATGGCAGGCGAAAAACAACAAATCGCCGGCGATCCCGCGCTGCTGGAGGAGATCCGCAGGCGGCTGGAATACCGTTATCCCTACGCGCGGCTGACGCAGCTGGCCGCCAAACGCGCGGTTTCAGAGCTCAGCGAGGGCGCGGCACGGGAGCGTTTTGCCTTCAGCTCCCGTCCGGCGTTTTTGCAAAAGGACTCCCTCACCGCCGCGCAGAAGGGCAGCGCCATGCACGCCTTTTTGCAGCACGCGGACTACGCCGCCGCCATCGACCACCTTTCCGGCGAGCTGGAACGCCTCACGCGCCTGGGTTATCTCAGCGCCGCCGAGGCCCGCGCCCTGGAAATCCCCAAGCTGCGGACCTTTTTGGCCAGCGAGTTCACCAGGCGCATGCTGACCTCCGGCAATCTCATGCGGGAACAAAAATTCACCCTGTGCCTGCCGGCCGCGGAATTCGTCAGCATCACGGGGAACAGCCCCGAGAGCATAGCGCCGGAGCTGCTGGAAGGGGAGGAGGTTATCGTGCAGGGTATTGTGGACTGCGCCTTCGAGGAGGATGGCAAGCTCGTGCTCCTGGACTACAAAACCGACCGCGTGGAGAGCATGGACGAGCTCATTGGCCGCTACGCCGGCCAGCTTGGCCTCTACCGCCTGGCGATGGAGCGCTGCTTCGGCATGACGGTCTCAGAGCTGCTGATCTACTCCTTCTGGCTGGGAGATTGGATAGAGGTGGACGGATGAGAATTGTGGGCAAGATACTTTACAAGCGTGAATAATTATGCTATAATGAAGATACGATAAGGGCAGGGTGGTTGAGGTGGTGGATTTCGTACCGGCCACACGCCGATGGTATGACAGGAGGAAACTCTGAGAGACGCAGGAGGATGGTACGCCTGCCAACTGCCCGCCTTTTCGTGAAAGATATCAAAACAACCGCCCGCGCTGCCGCGGACGGTTGTTGTTTTTTTAACGGTTGTTGTTTTATGCGCTACGCCCCGCCTCTTGCCATCAGCCGCAGAACCCTCTCGCCCAAAATGCCGTGGCAGTCCACGTCGTATTCCTCCAGCTTGCAGAGCGTGATGGTCTCCTCAAAGCAGGCCAGACAGATCAGAACCGTGATGGCCAGAATCATGTGGTAGTTGATTTCGCCCCGCAGGAGGAAGACCGGCACGTAGAAATACAGCGTGGCGAAAACGGCCTTGTTCATCAGCGTGTGCATCATATTCCACTGCCCGAAGCGGTGATGCGTCAGCACCACGTTGGCCAGCTTGTAGATGATCGCGAAGCTCAGGGTAAGCAGGCACTTTTGAGCGTCTACCCGCAAATCGGCCAAAAACAGCAGGCTGATCACCGCGCAGCCGAAGAGCATGGAATCCCCCACCGCGTCGAGCTTGGAGCCCAGCTTGCTTTCGGCGTGGTAGCGCCTTGCGATCCTGCCGTCAAAGAAATCCGTCGCGCCAATGAGCAGATAGACCGCCGCGAAAACCCAGGGCCGGCCCGTGAGAAGCAGCAGGGAAAGCGACAGGAAAATGCGAGCGATGGAAAGCGCGTTGGGAATATGTTTGACCAATTTCATTTTTATCGCCTCCAATGATATAATAGACAGAAATGAACAGGAAAAAATATTCTGAAAAATATTCTATTCTATAAATCAATTCTATAATTCAATTATAGAATTATTATATAATTCTATTATATAATTCTATTATATAATTCAATTGTATAAATCATATGTTGATTATATAATAAACGATCTTTTTTGTCAAGATTATTCCTCTATATTTTATGCGATTAATTCCCATTGCATGACGCGCGCAAAGCGCTGAATTACCTGGGCGTAGGCCCCATAGGCCAGCGCCGCGTGGTGCGCCACGCCGCTGCTGGTCACGAGTTCAATGAGCGCGCGGGTATCTTTCTCAAAGACGACCTTCGCGTAGGTGCCCTTGAGCAGCTTTTTCATGGGATAGGCCTCTCCCGCCTGCGAAAAGAGCCGCGTCTTCCCCCGGGCGGTGTCGATGCGCAGAATGTGCACCGGCCCGCTCTTCATGACGAAGCCCGCGGTAACACCCCGCCCGCCGGCGAAATAGCTGTCCAGGCTGCGCTCGCTCACGCCGTCCCATAGATTTGCCGGGGCGACGCCGCAGTGCCACATCAGGGCAAAATTGTTTTCGAAGTCGATCTGGGAAAGATCCGCCAGGTAGGGGCTTTCCGCTCCGGCGGCCCGCAGCGCCAGCATAGACATCGCGCCCTGCAAATCCCCTTCGCAGGCCAGAATGCGCCCCTCCGCTTGTAAAACAGACATCGCGGCGCAGGGGGCGATGCCGTATTGATTGGCGAATTCCGGCCAGCAGCGCAGCGCGGCGGCGTCCAGCCTGTTTGTCTCCATAAACCGCCGCAGGCTGCACACCAGCCGGGCGGTTTTTTTCATCTGCGTTTCGTTCAACTCGCCGCAGGCAAAGAGCTCCTTGATCCGCGCGCCGGATTCGGCCAGCTCCTCCTCCGAAACCGGCTGCTCATAGCCCTCCCGCAGGTCGAAATAATCGGCCATCACGCCGGCTTCGCCAAACAGGGCCAGCTCATCCGGAGTCAGGTTGAAAAAGCCGTGTGCGCGGCTGCCCAGAACACCGAAGCGGGCCCCGCGCAGGGCGGCACGTATGCGCACGGCGTCGATCCAGGCCTCGTCGATGCTGTCGCCCACATGGCAGACATAGCTGTCGCAGCCGGCCTTATAGAGATTCGAGGCGTTGAGATTGATGGCGCAGACCGTATTGAGCCGGATCTTTCCGCCGTTGTAGGGCAGCTCGTTAAAGCCCCACAACAGCTTCGGCGCGTCGATGCGCCGCTGAAACACCAGCGCCAGGTGCCCCAGGTGGAAGGTGCCGCTGAGGAGCACCACGCCGTCCACGCCTTCGCTCAGAAAGCGCGCGGCGGTGGCCTCGGCCTCCTCCGTTTCCCGGATGAGCTCCTCGGCGACAATCCAGCGGACATTTTCGACCGCCTGGATACCGCGCTTCGTTTCAGCGTAAAGCTCAGCCGCGATGCCCGTATCAAAGGAATCCCTGCCCATGCAGACGATGCCCAGGGTAATTGGATGCTTCATTTGATTTACCTCTTGAAAAAATAATTGAGATGTAGTACAATAGCAGATAGACGAAAGAGGGGAGCTATTTCATGCAAGAAAAATGTACAGAAGAGCTTTTAGAAGAAGAATTCTCAGAAGAATCTGCGGACAGCGGCGGACGGCTGAGTCCGCGCAACCTTTGGTCCTTTACCCTTGGCGCCATCGGCCGAGACGCCGCGGGCTACATGTGGTCCGGCTTTTTGAACAACTTCGTGATCTACACCAAAAGCCTGACAGACCGCCAATTCTCGGTTGTGAACCTTGTTATGGTCGTCGCCCGCCTGCTCGATGGCGTCAGCGACGCCATCATGGGGAACGTGCTTGAGGTGACGCGCACAAGATGGGGCAAGTTCAAGCCCTGGATCGCCGTGGGCATGTTATTCAGCTCGGTCGTGCTGATAGGCTCTTTTTCCACGACGATGGAGGGCTGGAGTTATGTCGTTCTGTTTAGCCTTTTGTATTTTGCCTATGACATCGGCTTCACCATGAACGACATCGCCTATTGGGGCATGGTGCCCTCCCTGGCCAGCCAGAAGGAGGACCGCGACCGCCTTACCTCCCGCACGGTGCTGCTTTCGGGTGTGGGCGCGGGCCTTGCCACCATGATCGTTCCCGCCTTCACGGCCGGCGAGCTTACCATCGGCGGCAGCGCCATCACAGCCTACCGCATCATCGCCCTGGTCTTCTGCGCCCTTGCCATAGGCACGCAGACGATCACGCTGCTCGGGGTAAAGGAAAAGCCCCTGCCGCCGCGGAGCGGGGCCGCCGTAAGCAAGGTCAGCCTTGGCACCATTGTGCGCACCGTGAAGAACAACGACCAGCTGCTGTGGTGCAGCCTGATTTTTCTGCTGAGCACCGTATGCAACAATCTCATCAACGCGGGCCTGGGCTCCAGCTACATCTACTTCGAGTTTGGCTATAACGGCCTGCTCTTCACCGTTTTTTCCGCTCTGGGCGGCGTGGCCTCGGGGATCGTCATGCTCTTCTTTACCCCCATCTCGAAGCGCCGCAGCCGCGCACAGTTGATCCGCCTCTCCACGCTGGCCGTCGTCGGCGGTTATGTCATGATGCTCCTGGCGGGGCTGCTCCTCCCCAGGGAATGGGGCATGTGGAAATTCGGCATACTGATGGTGACAAACCTGTTCGCCTTCGCCGGGCAAAACATCTGCTACCTGGTGCTCATGATCTGCATCGCCAACACAGTGGAATACAACGAATGGCTTACGGGCGCGAGGGCAGAAGGCATCATCTATTCCCTGCGGCCCTTCGTCACGAAAATGGGCTGGGCCGTCGTGCAGTTTTTGAGCCTGCTGGTTTTCCTGGCCACGGGCGTGCGGCAGTACACCAACCAAATCGCCGATCTGGAAAACGCGGCGGCCAGGGGGCTGGACACCGCGCTGAAGATGGAGGGCATCGAACGGGTATTGGCCGGCGTGCCCTCCGGCCAGAGCAACGCGCTGCTGGTGTGCATGACGCTCCTCCCCTCCGCTCTGGCGGTCTTGCTGTACCTCCTCTATCGCAAACACGCCGTCATTGATGAGGCGCGCTACGACCAGATTCTATCGGACCTGAAGGAGCGCAGGGGGGAACTGACGGAATAATTTTTGAACCCCTACAGCTCCAGCCCCATCACCACGCTCATGGGAATCCGAAGCAGCTGCTTGAAGCCGTATTTTTTATAAAAATTCCGGCCCTTCTCGTTGTCCGCCGCCACCCCCAGCATCACCCCCGGAATCCCTTTCGCGCGCAGATGGGCGGTGAGGGTATCCATCAGCTGCGTGCCAAGGCCCATGCGCTGGTATTCCGGCAGGATATCAATGTGCAGGTGCGCGGGGTACTTTTTGACAAACAGCCGGGGTATCCAGGCCGCGCCGCGGCACTCCACCCTTTGGGGGAGCGGCAGCTTTTTGCTGCGCGGCACGTAGTCCTTCATGAAACGCTCAAAGTATTTCCAATAGTCCTGCGCGCATAGAATATACCCCACCGCTTCGTCATTGTCGTCGGCAATGACGAAGCAGTTTTGCGGTTCGCGTTCAACATAATAATCGCAATAGGTGGTCAGCAGCATCAGGCGGCGGGGGCCGTCCTTGCGCCGCGCCTCCTCTGGCCCGGTGGCAATGCAGACCTTTTGCATATTGGCCTGGTCCTTCGTCTGGCAGGGGCGGATGGTTGGCATGGTATCATCTCCTTGACTGGATTGCTTGACAAAATTGAAAGAATAGCGTATACTATATAAAGAATCTCAAGAATTCTTTAGGAGGTAAGTTTTATGAACTTGGCAAAAATATCCGCGAACGGGCAGATTACTGTACCAAGGGAAATCCGCAAACTCCTGGATCTAAAAGAAGGCGACAAGATTTTATTCATGAAACGAGAAAACGGGGAAATCATTATAGGCAATGCCGCATTATATGCCATTCAAGAAGCACAGAAAGCCTTTGAAGGCGTTGCAGAGGCATTGGGAAATCCTAGCGAGGACGAAATCCAGTCTTGGGTTGACGAAGTGCGCTATGGAAGGAGCGAGAAGGCTTGATTATTTTGGCTGATACCAATATCCTAATATCTACACTGATTTATCCTTGTTCAAAGCCTTCTCAAGCACTGTTTCACGCAGCGAATTATCACAAACTGCTGTTATCGGACTACAATATTGCTGAATTGCGAAGGGTAGCCGCCACAAAATTTCCTGAGAAATTAGCCGACGTCGAAATCATTCTAACGAATTTGACTTACGAACTCGTCTACGCTCCGCGCAGCCCCAATAAACTTATCGCAGACCCAAAGGACGTCCCGATCTTAAATGCCGCGCTGTTGCATGAGGTCGATATCATCGTCAGCGGCGACAAGCATTTTCGGCAGTTGGATATGGAATACCCGCAGGTTCTTACCGCTGCCGCGTATTTGGCAATGGTGGAAGAGGAGGAAGACCAGATTGTTCACAAGCCATGAAAGCCGGATCACGTCAATCCGGCTTTCATTTTTTTACTTATAGCGCAAAGATATTTTCTATCCGCAAGCTGTTCTCAATCAACTGCCCATCGGACATGTCTTCTGTTAGTTCCTCCCGATTGAATTGGAATCCCCTCGTATCAAGCTTCATTGCATCAAAGGAAACCTCCTCACGAGCCCTGGCCTCAAGCTCATCGGCCAGCACGATTATCTTTGCCTCGCCCTTGATCTTGCCTTTGTAGATTTCAGGAATCGGAATGCTGTCGCCGTTCACCGCCGCTTTGAATTCAAACGCGTACATCATTGTGTCACGCCCTTTCTGCCAGTATTATAACCTTTTTTACCGGCTGATGTCAACCCCAGATAACCTCCACCGCAATCGCCTTTCCCGCGGAGGTCGGGGCCCACTTATTGCCCTGCGTAACCTCGGCCTCTTTCGCCAGAATCGTCACGCTTTTGATTTTATAGGCGTTGTAGAAGGCGTATTCGCCGATCTCGCGGATGGTGGAGGGCAGCGTGATTGCCGTAAGGCCCTCACAGCCCAAAAAGGCGTCCTTGCCGATAAAAGCCAGGCCCTCGGGAAAATTGATCTTCGTAATGGCGCTCTTGTGAAAGGCGCGCTCTTCAATGATTTCGACGCCGGGCGGCAAAATAACTTCAGCGAGACCGTAGGTCTTATAAAACGCGCAATGGCCAATCACGCTCGTGCCGGCTTCAATCGTGTATTCGGCGCTTTGGAGAAGCTTGCCGTCGGCGGCGTATTCCGCCGTATGGGCGTTGGGGTAGGTGATCAGCTTCGCGCCGTCCTTCGAATACAGCACGCCGTCCACGGATTTGAAGTGCGCGTTCTCTTCGCTGACCTCGATCGCTTTGAGGTAGCGGCAGTCCACAACGCCCCACTTATGGATATCCGCGATGTTCGGGCCGATGACGACCTTCTCCAGGGTGTCGCAGGAGGCGATGGCCAGCCGGCCGATGGCCGTAACGGGCTTTTCGTTGAACGTATCAGGAATAACCAGCTCCTTCATGCTGGAGCTGTCGGTATAATAATTCAGGGTATAGCTGTCGCTTTCGGCGTCGTAAATGAATTCCAGGTTACCGCTCTTTTCGCGGCCGCCGCAGGAGCTCAGCGCCAGCGTAGACAGCAGCAGCGCGGACAGAAGAATCAGATATTTTTTCATTCGCGTTCTCATGCTTCGGTCACCTCCTTCTCTTCGTTTTCATCCATCGGTTCCCCGGCGCGCTCTTTCAGGTCCCGTATAATCCGCGCGTGCTTTTCCGGCGACAGATCGTAGAAGAGGAAGGGCAGGGTCTGCATTACCGTGCCGATGAGGGATGCCACGATATGCGTCATGATCACCGCGTTGCGGATCTCGTTGTCATACATAACGTCCCAGTCGCTGACGAGGCCCACGTATTTCATCAGAAAGGGGCCCACGCCCAGCAGCAGCAGATTAATGGGCGTCATCACATAGTTGAACAGGTCGGTGGAGGCCTCCAGCCGCTCGCCGGATTTCCATTGCTGGTAATCCCAGATGTCCGGCAGCAGGGAGGCGTTGATCGGCCCCCAGATGGAATTGAAATAGGAGGAAATAATGCTGAAAATCATGAACAGCACGATTTTCATCGTGTCGCTTTCCGCGAAAATAATCGCGAGGTAACCAAACTGGAACGCGATCACAATGCCCTTGAGCCCCAAAGTCGCCGCGCGCTTGGAAAAGCGCTTCGTCACAAAGGGCGCGCACAGATTCCCCGGAAAGGTCGTGATGTAGGAAAGGTTGAGCATGATGCCGGTAATCCACTCCAGGCGGTTGCCGCCGAAGATCAGAATCCAGCCCAGGGTGGACTGGAACATCAGCGATATCCCCCAAAAAGCGTTGGAGATATTTCTGATCCATAGATATTTGTTCGAAAAAACCTCTTTGATGGCCTTGCGGGTATCCACCTTGGGCTTGTAGTCCTTCGGCTGGATTACGCGTTCCTTCGCCTTGATGACCAGGAAGCCCTGCAGCAGGCCGACGATGCCGAAAACGGGGATAATCCAGCGGTAGGAGGCGATGTTGAGCTGGCCGCCTGTGAGCGTGGCCAGCGCCGGGAAGGCCATGCCGAACAGGGAGCGCATCAGCCCCAGCGCCGTGGGCGCGATGGCGTACAGCCGCATGCGCTCCTGTGCGTTGGGCGTGAGCAGGCCCTGCATCTTCTCCACGTTTCCGTTGTAGGGGTCTTTGAAGGTGGTGATCAGGGTGGTGATCAGGTGCACCAGGAGCAGCTTGTTTGCGTAGCGCATTTCCCGGTAGGGGATGAATACGAGAATCGTCGCGAAAACCAGGGCGGGCAAGCCATAGAGCATCATCTGTGGCTTGAACTTGCCATGCTTTTTCGCGAAGATTTTCAGCACATAGATGGACGCGTACAGCCCGAGGATGGTGCACAGGATCCGCAGGGCGAGGTGCTTGGGGAAATCCCGCACGATAAAATCGAAGGGGGCGGAGGGCACGAACCAGAGCCCGCCGCAAAGCGCGATGAGCGCCGCCGAAATCAGATGGAGCCGGTGCATTGTCTTCTTAGGCAGCACACCCAGGTTATCCACGATCAGGGCGTTGAGCGAGGTGGTGATGTAGCCGAGCACACTGCCGATGATGCCGATGACATAGGCGTCCTTTACCGAGATGCCCATAATCATGCCCACAACGTTGTTCGTGCCGACAAAGTTCAGCAGCCCCGCCACGTCCACCAGGGTATAGATGCCCATGCCGCCCAGGCCAAAAAACAGGAACTCCTTAATGCTCAGGTGCTCGCCCTCCCGGGGCTGCTTCCAGTTGAGCTTCAGATTGCCCCAGAGCCTGCCTAAATCAAGCTTTCGCTTCGCCATGTTATGCCTGTCCTCCCTCTCTCAGTCTTTTTTTATGCTTGCGTTTATTGTTCGCCACATGCACCGCCGCCGCCGCGCGCAGAAGCGCCAGACAGCAGTGGTAGAAGGGCGGTTTTTTCGGCTTGCAGGCTTCGGCCGGGGCCCGGACGAAATCCTCCGGCCCGCCGACGCGCAGCACCACGCCCGGCGCGGATAAATCTCCCGGTGTCGCGGCGCGCAGGCCGATTTCATTGATGAGCGCGCCGGGGATGATGATAACATCATTGCTGCATTCAAGCGCGTCCGTGATGTCAGTAAATTCATCTTCGAGTATGTCTTTTGCGTATACGCGCTTGTCCGCGATTGCCTGGTCAAACATCAACATAATTCTATGATCGAATTGACCAAACAAAGCAATTACGCCTGTCAGCTTTCCGACATCCCAGTTTATAGACGCCGCAGGGATATGATACCCGTTCTTTTTGTCCATCCTTCCCATCACGCACAGGCTCAGCGCGCCGTTTGGATTGCGGCAGGAAAGAATATAAGGCGCTTCCTCATAAAAAACAACAGGCGCGTTTACATTCCTCGCGATTACGCGCGGCGCGCTCTGCCTCACCAGCTTGTTTTCCAGGCTCTTCACCCAGGTCTGGCCCTTTTCAAAGTGCCATTCGTCTGTGTTGCTTTGCTTTGACACAGTTGTATTTCCATGGGCAATCGAAAACGCCGGGGCGTATTCCTCCTGCCAGCGGACGCAGCGCGCGACCTCATCCAATTGAAGATTCACAGGCCGTACACCGCCAAAGATGGTCTTTGGGTCTTCGGGCCGGCCCGGCGGGCAGAACTGCTCCGCCGGAAAGCGCATGACCCCCATCGAAAGCCCCAGCGCGGCGTTGATATAGGGCTCGTCCTCCGCGTTGATCAGCCCCAGGCAGCCGGGCCGCAGCCCCGGCGGACAAGCCAGCAGCGCCGCCACCCGGGAAAGCGTCGTGGGCACGGAAAGAGGCAGGTGCACGTCGTAGGTGCGAAGCACGTCGGAATACGACAGGCGGTAACGGTGGGCCGCCAGGGAAAACCGGCCCTCCCGGCCCTTCCGGTTCACCGGCGGGCGCACATAGGCGTTCTCGACGATCAGCGCCGGATAGAGCTCCTGCTTGAGCTTCATCAGCAGCTTCCGGTGTTTATCGGAGAAATCGTAGTCGCCCCAGTCGATCTTCCAATAGGCCACGCCGGCATATTCGCTCCATTCCAGCCGCGCGCGCCAATAGGCCTCGAAGCCGTCCTCACGGCCTAGAACGCCGGGGGCGTGGGCGATATGGGGGGAAATCCACAGCCCGAGGCCCTTCCAGCCCAGAGCCACAAGCTTTTCGCGCAGGGTCTTCAGGCGCTCCCGCGGGTGATCGCCGTAGCCGGGGAATTTGCCGCTTTCAGCGCTCATCTGGCAGGAGCCCAGCCAGGGCCGGAACCACTCGTCCTCGCTGAGCCTGCCGTTCTGACTGGAGCGAAGCTCCCAGCCGTCGTCCATCAAAAAATAGAGCTCCCGGCGCAGCTTGGGATAAACCGAAACAGCCAGCCCGCCCTCGCCGAAGAGCAGCTCGTCACAGAGCACGTCCCTGGGCTGCAGGCCGGGGATCCCCAGCTTTTCCGGCGCGCCGCCCATGACGTGCCAGGTGCAATAATAGTTGGCCGATGGCGCCTGACCCATGGCTTTTCCTCCTGCCGCGGCATGAATATATACCAGTCTAACAGATTTTAAGTAAAATTGCAAGTTTTTATTGCTATTATTGTTGAGATATGATAAGCTTAAAAAATAAAAACAGTAAAAGCAGTAAAGGAAGGTGGTTTCCGTGTTTGAAGGCATTCTGAAGGCCGGCGCGGACATATTCGTCAACTTAACGTTCCTGCGCAATTCCTGGCCAATTCACCGCATGATAGGGAGAAGGCATATGCAGCGCAATATCTATAAGCTGATTCAAAACGCCTATGAGGAGATCGCCGGGCTCAGCTGCGAGCTCTGGCGCACGGAGGAGCCCGTGCCCTTCGCCGAACGCGAAACGGGGGAGCACATGACGGTCAAAAAGGGGGACCGCTGGTCATTCAAGCGCTTCAGCTGCGCCTGGATGCACATCACCGGCCAGGTCCCGCCCGGCGTGGACCCCGCGGACCCGGCGCTTTGCCTGCTGGTCGACGTTTCGGGGGAGGGCCTGATCGTCAACGGAAAGGGCGAGGCCATGCAGGGCATCACCTCTTACGCCAGCTTCGCGGATATCCGGCAGGGCGTGGGCGGCAAAAAGGTGCTGCTTCCCGAGGGCCTGATGGACGAAAATGGCCGCGTCGATTTCTGGATTGACGCGGCGGACAACGACCTTTTCGGCAATTATTACGGCAGCGGAAACATCAAGGCCCTGATCCGTCAGCTGAGCCTGGCCCGCTGCGACCTCGAAAAGCGCGGCCTTTACTACGACTGCGATGTGCTTATGGGCATCTATGACAACAACAAGCGCGGCGCTTACACCAGGGAGCTCAAAAAAGCCGTGGCGCGCGCGCTGAAAACCGGGGACCGCTCCCTTCTGAAGCCTTACCTTGAGGCAAAGAACGACGAGCCCGATGCTTTTGAATACAGCGCGCAGGGCCACGCGCATCTGGACCTTGCCTGGCTGTGGCCCATCCGCGAGACCAAGCGCAAGGGCGCGCGCACCTTCGCCAGCCAGATCGTGAACCTCGCGGCCTATCCCGGCGCCATGTTCGGC
>WRMQ01000059.1 GCA_009777055.1 Oscillospiraceae bacterium | reverse complement strand
TGGGAACAGCGCATAAAGGGGATGCACAACCTCGACGAAAACAAGACGTTCCGCGAGTTGACGGACTGGTATTATTCCACGATTGCGCCGTCCGTGTTGAAAGAGAATACCGCCTATGATAACATGCTGCTGCTTAACCTCTATGTCATGCCGCGAATAGCCAACAAAAAGCTGAAAGATATTACCCCGGTCCTGTTGGATGATATGTTTATGGAAATACGCAAGAGTGGCCGGACAAAGGTATGCTATCGGCTCAAAGACTTAACGCAGATACCGCCCCACGGGAAACGGGCTATCTTCGCGGCGGATGTCGGTATCGGGCGGGTCACTATTGTTACCGTCATGAAGGGCGGCAATGTATGGCGCGAAGTCGCGGAAAAATACGCCGCCGGGTTCGGGCAACCCCTCGACGCCATGTTTGAGCGCGTCCCCGATAACCGCGAATTGGCCCCGGCGACAATCTCCAAAATACGCCGCTCCATGAGCGCGATATTTCAAACGGCGGTTCGCAAGGAAATCATCACCCGCAACCCGATTTCCCACACCACGCCGCCGAAAACCTCAAAGCAAGCCACGTCGTTCCTGGATGAAACGCAGGCGAATTTATTGATGTCCGCCCTCGAAAAGCAGCCCGATTTCCAGTTCCGCACGGCGATTTCCCTGCTACTGTTTACGGGTATGCGCGGCGGTGAGCTATGCGCCCTGCTGTGGGCTAACGTGGACCTGGAAAACGGCGTTATCTATATCCGGCACACCTTGGCGGCGAATAAGGCGAAAAATCCGCAGTACGGCAATTTCTATCTGCAAAGCCCTAAAACGGAAACGGGGGAACGCTATGTAATGATACCCCCTGCCATGGTCGCCCTGCTCATTGAGCACAAGCGACGGCAAGAGGAACGGCAAGCGGCTATGGGGTCGGAATGGGCGACGCGCGGCATGGTATTCACCAACACAAAGGGCGACTATTATAACGAAAACGGGCTTAATCACAAGTTCAAGACTTTTGCCGCAAAGCTGGGATTGCCGCCCGAAATACATATCCACAGCCTGCGCCACACAAACGCGTCACTGCTCATAAACGCCGATGTAAGCGCACGGGTCATAGCGGAACAGCTGGGGCACAAAAACACGTCCGTAACGGAAAACATATACTCGCACGTGTTCCAGTCAAGCCGGGTCAAGGCGATGCAGGCCCTGGAATTGAAGCTCGGAAAAGCGGCGGAAAGCGAATAACGGCAAAGAAAAAACCGCCCCATGAGCGGCTAATTTTTGTTGAACATTTGCTGAACAAAGCTATGAATTGTTGTTTCTTTTTGCTGTTAGCTGCTGTATTTCAGGCAAGCCGAAAACGCCGTAAATCCTTATATTACTTGCGATTGCTTATAGCTGCTATAAGATACTAACTTACTATGTGATAATGCCACGGCAGCAGGGAGAAAGGCTTGCCGTACCACTCGCCGGTGGTGTGCTTGAGCATATTGATAAAGTTGACGGCGAAGTCGGCGCGGCGGGGGGCGTAGTGACTGGTGGGGAGCATCAGCGGAGTGGGGGTATAGACAAAATCTGAAATGGTGATCACCTCCGAAAAATAAAAAAGAACCCTGACAGGCTCTTGTGTATTCGATGTAAATTTGGTATAATACCAATAACAACAGCAGTACGAGGAAGGCCCCCCTGCGGGGGTTCCTCGGGCGCGCGGGGCCTTGCTGCTATTGGCTGCACTCCTGCAGGCCGTCCTCAGCGATTGCTTTCAGGTCTCGGAGCATGTTGGCGCTCAGTACGTAGGTCACCGGGATTTTGCTGGCGGCGTCCTTGATGTCCTTGAAGGCGTTGTAGAGCTGAACCGCGAGGTCGTGCTCTTCCTGTTTGGTGATGTTCGGCTTGTCGTTCATGGGGCGTCTCCTTCCGTTTTAGTCCTGCTCCCGCAGGCCGAGGAAGCCGGCGATCTCGCCCAGCAGATCGTTGACGTGGTTGGCGCTGCCTACGTGGCCCCAATGGATCTCTTCGGGGGTGGTTCCCAGGTGGTCGTCGGCGTGGGCGGTCAGGGCGGCAAGGGTATCGCGCATCTCGGCGAGGGCGGCGGCGTAGGCTTCCAGGGCGGTTTGTTTGGTGGGGCGATTTTGCATGGTCGTTTCTCCCTTCTTTTTTCAGCGGCTGTCGCGTCCGAGGTTGTAGGCGGCTTCCAAGGCGGCTTTCAGGCTCCAGACCGAAACTTCGTGGAAGTCCAGGCTGTCGCTGTTTTGCGTCCGCAGGGTGTCGATGCCGAGGTTGTTCTTCGCGATTTCCTCCAGGGCGGCGATGAGCTTTTCGTTGCTGGTCATGGTCTTGTCCTCCTTCGTTTTGTTGACTTTATTATACCATACATTTGTTCTTTAGTCAACGATATCCGGCGACATATACTACACGAACATGAGGGGCACATAAGGGGCGTGTTTGTGTATCATAGCTACGGAAAACAGCCCCTTTCAGGGGGCCTTTCCCGGCAGGAGCGGGGGCTGTCAGCCTCTTTCGTGCAGATAGACCAGCGCCCGGATTTCCTCCCACTGCGCCTTGACCCAGGCGACAACATCCTCCCTTGCGGCGAAAGTTTTCTTCAGCACGACCCATTTCCATTCGCAGGGGTCCGCAGGATCAGCCAGCAACTCCTCCTCCGTCCTATACCGCGTGAGGCGGAACTTCCCGGTATCCTCATTGAAGCAGCCCAGCAGCTTTCCGTCAACCCGGATCTCATGCCGCGTCTGATTCGTTTCTCCGCTGCCGCGCCAGTCGCGGGGGATTTTTCTGCTTGTTACTCGCATGGCCGCGCCCTCCTTTCCGGCTGTTTAAATGTCATTTTCGTGTCCTCCTCTAAAACTCAAATCCGGCGTAGCTGACGATCTCGCGCATGGCGTTGACGCAGCGCTTCGGGCTGGTGTGGCAGCGGTGGTCCTCGAAGCGGCTGTTCTTGAAAATGCGGATGGCCGGGATGCCCCAGGCGATGTCGGCGCGGATTTCCATGGTGCTTTCCTGCTGGCCGTACCAAACCACCTGCACCTGCTTGCTCCAGCTGCGGCTGTAAACCGGGCGGCCGTCGTGCGTGGTTTCATCGCTGAGGGTGAAGCCGTTGGCGGTGAGCAGGTCGATGAACTCGGCATTCTTCTGTTCGGAGGTCTTTTTCATGGTCGTTTGTCCTTTCTTCGCGGGGTTGTTCCCCCTTCGTTGTGTGACATGTTACCATACATTTGTTCTTTAGTCAACGATATCTGCCGAAATACATTACACGGACCTTCGGGGTGTTTTGCCGTTGTTATTGTGTATAATATGACTGCGGCAAGCGGGTACAAGGCCCCTTGCGGAGCCTTCCCCGGCGGGGATGCTAATCCTCGCTTTCGCCCATCAGGATAAAATTGCTGTAAGCGCGGGTATCCAAGAAGATAAAATCGCACATTTCTATGAAGCCAAGCTCAAAAGCAACTTCGAAAACTTCCTGAATCGAAAACATGTTGCACCGGCCTGTTTGGGCCACCGTCTTTATTTGCTGTATCAGCGTGTCAGTCATTGGCCTCGGCCTCCTCGCCGCCGGGGAGGTCGGACTCCCCGGCGGTCTCCGCTTCGGCGGTTTCTTCGGCAGCAGGGACCTCGGCCTGCGCGGCCTTGCGGGGGTCATAGCCGCGGCTGAAGGCGCCGTTGCCGGGCAGGGTGGAGGTCATGATCTTCCTGATCAGCCGGAACTCGTCACCCACCAGGCCCAAGCTGATGCACCAGCACCTTGCGGTAAAGCGAGGATTCGGGTAGTCCTCCCTGGGCTGGGCGTTGACACGTGTCTTTTCCAAGGCCGTCCGGCAAATCGCGGTGATCAGCTGGCTGTAGGCCAGAACGGTGTCGCCGTCCTCGGTGAAGGGGAACCAAGGGAAGGAGATGCGGTCCTCCAGCACCCGGATCGGGAGAGTGTCCACCCCCAGGGCCATCTTGATCAGCGTCTCTTTGCCGGCCACCAGCTTGCAGAGGTTGTCGAGCTTGGCGGGGTCGAACCCGGTCAGCGGCACTTCGATAGCCAGGCCGTTGGGATACTGCGCGAGGTCTACGCCGCGAATGACGTCGTAGTTGCCGTCCAGTTCGTCGAGCTCCAGCAGGACCACCTCGCCCTCGCAGAACTCGCGCGCCTGCCTGACGGCGTCCTCGTCGTCCTCCGCGCTGAAGACCTCCATGCGGTCGGGGCAGCCGGGGTCGCTGAGTTCCGCTTTGTAGGTGCGGAGGTCGGGTTCGGCGGGGGCTTCGGCCTCGACCACCGGCTCGGTAGCGATTTCATCTGGCTCGGCGGGGGTTTCCGGGGCCTCCGGGTCAAAGCCGCGCTCGTGCAGGGCACTCAGCAGGCCGAAGAGTTCCGGACCGGTGAGGGCGCCGTCCTTGGCGAGGTGGTAGGAGCCGATCTGGTAGGCGGCGCTGGGCATCCCAAGGTAGGTCGGCTTGGTTTCGAGGATGTCGGCCAGGGCCTTGACCAGGGCCTTGCGGGTTTCGGGGTTGAATTTGGCGGTGGTTGTCATAGTAGGTAGCCTCCGTTTTTGTTGATGTACAAGGGTTTGCTCCCCCTTGTCATGAACAGTATGCCATACTATCTGATATATAGCAACTTGTGTTTTCGTTAATCTTTCGGGGGCTTTCAGGCCGTTTCCTGGTACAATCCAACAATGCCCTGCATAACGAAAACGACGCACGGCAGTGCAACTCCGTTGCCCCACAGCTTGTATTCAGCGGAGTCCGTGTGGGGATCGCGGAGCCACTTGATGATCTGGTTCTGGCTCTTGGGCTTCGTGCCGCTGCCCATGATGCGCCGGTGGGTTTCGAACACCCCGGCCCAAAAAGCGATGTCCTCCTCGGTGGGATCAGGGGTGCCCAGCCCCGCGCACCAGTCCGGGGGGAAGCCCTGGAGCTTCGCGCACTCGCGGGGCGTGAGACGGCGCACGATATAGTTGGACACAACGGGATTGATGTAGTTCAGGCTTTGGCCGCCGTTGCCTTTGGCCTGTAATGTCCCGCTGACATCGCCGGCGCGGTGGTTGCGGCAGTCGATGCACACGGCCGGCGCGTCATGCATGCAGGTGAGGGTGCCGGCCTGTTCGGCTGTGACCGCCTGGTTGGGCTGGCCATTGCCGATACCATAGGCGCATAAAAGCGAATTGCCCGCGCTGCCCGAAGCCAGGGTATGGCAGGGCGCGCCGGGCTGCGGGTTGCTTCGGTTCGTCTTGGACGTAACCTGCGTGCCGTCGAACACCACGGCCATGCCGCCCTGGTTGCATGCGGGATTCCCGCCGTTGGCGTCGAGGGCGCGGGCGGTGTCGGCCTCGTAGATTCCCGCCTGCGGGTTGGGCGAAAGCATCCCCTCGCTGCCGTAAGCGCCGATGCTGAACACCATGGGCACATTGTTGCCCCCGGTCCCCATCCGACTGGATAGTGTCTGCACCAGGCCGTCCTTACTGAATTTCAGTCGGCTGTCGGCGGGATGGTTCTCCACGGCCATGACCGCCGCCGGAATGGCGCTGGCCCGCAGCGTGGGGCTTCGTTCCTCCTCAAAGCCGATGCCGCGGGCTTTCGCGGAGTGCTCGGTGCAAAACCCGGCTGACTCAATCACAATGGGCTGATGCCCATGCTCCTGCGAGCGCAGTGTACCCGATATGTCCTCGGAAACGTCCATCCGCGAGCCGCCCTGGTCATTCAGGACGCTGACTGCTCTTCCAGCGCCAGGCGCAGCACCTCCGGCAGTTCTTTCCCACGGGAGGCCGCCCGGCGCAATATCCCTGCACACGCCTTCGCGCTCAAATAATATGTCGGCGGCACGTTCCGATCCAAAATCGCAGACAAGGTAGATGCGCTTGCGCCGCTGGGGCACCCACCATTGCGCGTCAAGAACTCTGTAAGCCACGCTCCATCCGTCGCCCAGCAGAAGGCCGGCTCCGTTCCAAGAGGCTTTGTCAGCCTTAAGCACAGCGGGGGCTTCCGGCTCGGCGATCCGGGCGATTTCAGTGAGGACCTGCCCAAAGTCGGCGCCGCCGTTGCTGCTGAAGGCGCCGGGTACATTCTCCCAAACAATCCATCGTGGGTATATTCCATTGCTCGCTGCCCTCATTTCTTTTATGATTCTGATTGCCTGAAAAAATAGGCTGGATTGCTTGCCCTCCAAACCGTCACGCCTTCCCGCGACTGACAAATTCTGGCAAGGCGAGCCAAAGCAGACTACGTCGACCGGCTCAATCTCAGCCCCGTTGACCTGCGAAATATCCCCCAGGTGCTTCATCCAGGGGAAGCGTTTTGTAGTTACCCGGATGGGAAAGGGCTCAATCTCCGAGGCCCACACAGGCTCAATGCCGCAGAGCAGGCCGCCCAGGGGGAACCCCCCGCTGCCATCGAAAAGACTGCCCAGGCGTAACGGTCTATCCATTCTCACTACCTCCAACGGAAGCGGCCGCCCCGGCAAGGAGGCGGCCGCATCTTTCTTTCACGGATTGTTTGATGTGCGAAGGGGCTTCCGGCGCGTCGCTGTAACGGCCAAACTCACCGAACAGCCATTTCATGCCCACGTTCCGGGCTTGCACCGCTTCCAAAAACGTGGTATAATAGCCCAGGTGCAGATCGCAGCCGTAATGCTTGATCCGCGCACGGTATTTGCCGCGCGGCGGATAAAAACTGACGCCCGGCACCCCGGACGTGTTGTTGGCCTGCGGCGGCTGGTTGCACTGGTTCTGCCGGTGGGTACATACGCGCAGGTTCTCCCTGCGGTTGTCGAGGGTGTTCAGGTTGATGTGGTCCGCTTCCAGCCCGCGCCCGATCCCGAGGAGATAACGGTGCAGGGGCCTGCGCAGGCCGGTATCATAGACATAGGGATAACTTTTCTGCCACTGGCAGTGCAGGCGCCAATTCTTCGATTGGATGAAATCATAGTCCGCCGCGTCGAACAGGAATGTCTCGCCGGAGTCGAAGCGGCCATAGCCAACGGCGCCGTCCTCCGAAAAGCTATATGTGACCGCCGCCTTCGCGCCTCTGTGATAACGATGATCGTTGGCGCACTTCAACCCACAGTATTTGCGCGCGGCATATTTTTTCGGGCCTTCCCGCGCGTCGTTCGCGTAACGCTTGCGCGACAGGGGCTTGCCGCAAAACTCACACTGTTTCATGGCGCACCTCGCTGTACGGCAGGGTTTTGCCGTCACGTACAACAAATACATCATCCGCGCCGCCGACCTGATTGATATACCTCGCCACGCTGACATCCACATACTTGGGGTCAATCTCGACGGCAAAGCAGATGCGGTTCGTTTGTTCGCAGGCGATCCCGGTGGAAAAGCTGCCCGAAAACGGGTCGAGCACGATGCAGTTCTCCATGCTGCTGTTCGTGATCGGGTAGGCCAGCAGGGGGATCGGCTTCATGGTGGGGTGGTCCGTGTTTTTGGCGGGGCGGTCGAAATTCCAGATGGTCGACTGCTTGCGGTCGGAATACCACTGATGCTTGCCTTTCTTCTTCCAGCCGAACAGCACGGGTTCGTGCTGCCACTGGTAAGGGGATCGGCCCAGCACCAGCGCGTTCTTCGCCCATATGCAAGTGCCCGATAGCTTGAACCCGGCCTCGTCATAGGCGCGCCGGAAGTTGAGGCCCTCGGTGTCGGCGTGGAACACATAGATGCTGGCGTCGCCCGCCATGGCGATTTCCATCTGGATGAACGCGTCTAGGATCAGCTTGTAGAACTGCTCCCGCGGCAGGTTGTCGTTCTGAATTTTCCCCGCCGTGCCCTCGTAGTTCACGTTATACGGCAAGTCGGTCACGACCAGGTTCGCCTTTTTGCCGTCCATCAGTACGGAGTAGGTTTCGGGTAGGGTGCTGTCCCCGCAGATCAGACGGTGCCGTCCCAGCAGCCACAGGTCGCCGGGCCGGGTGACGGCGGGCCGCTCCAACTCAGCGGCGAAAACAAAGTCATCATCTTCGACCGCGTCCTGTTTGCCGAACATCTTCTCGATCTCAGCGGCATCGAAGCCCGTCAGCTGGAGGTCGAAGCCTAGGTCCTGCAACTCACCGAACTCCAGAGCAAGCAATTCTTCGTCCCACCCGGCGCTCAGGGCCAGGCGGTTGTCGGCCAGAATGTAAGCCCGCTTTTGGGCCTCGGTCAGGTGCTCCACAAAGACACAGGGAACCTCGGCCATGCCTTCGGCCTTCGCCGCGAGAATCCTGCCGTGCCCGGCGATGATGTTATAGTCTTTATCGCAGATGATCGGGTTGACGAATCCGAACTCCCGCAGGCTGGCGCGTAGTTGCGTGATCTGCTCTTTGCTATGTGTACGGGCATTGCGCGCATACGGAATGAGGCGGTCCACCGCCACTTTTTCGAAGCGCTCTGTCGTTTGCATAAACTAAAACCCCCTGTTCATCAACATACTTAAAAATTCATTCTTGCCCTCGACCTTCGCCTGGCTGTTCTGTGAAACGATCAGCCAGATCTGGTTGTACACGGCCATCATCGCCTTCTGGTAATCCAGCGCCATGTTCACATAGGGCGAACGCTTGCCCGAAGCGATGCGGCCCAGCTTGCGGTTCATGTACTCGCACTCCAGGTAGGCCCGGCGCAGGAAGGCGAAGTCCTCCGCCAGGCTGGGGGCGACGATGTCCCCGCAGCCTGCGCTTTCCACCCAGGCGGTGAGCATGGAAAAAATCTCGCCGGCGGGGGGCAAAACGTCGCCGCCCTCCTTGGCCACCATGTCAAGGTAGGACGGCATCCCTCTCGGCGTATGCGCTGTTTGATTTCTTTGAATAACGCCGCTGTTTGAATTTTTTTTAATCCCGCTTTTTCTTTCGTCAAATTGCACAACGGTCAATTCCCGCTTGCCGGGGTTGCCCTCCAAAACCTTGTCGGACAAGGCTTTCTTGGGACGCCCCGCGCCGGGGCGCGCGCCTCCTCTCGGCATGGAATTCCCCCTTTCTATGGATTCTTTGAATTTTTTTCGCTAAAAATAGTTTTTGATTTCGCGAAAACTCCTGCGGTGTACCACCCCCGTTGACCTTCCCTGACCTACAGAAAACAGACCCGCCCCTCCGAAATTTTGTTCACCATCCCCACCGGCTGCCGTCGCGGGAATGGTGGGCGCTGTGGCACCGCTGGCACAGGGACTGTAAGTTGCCCGCGTCGTTGCCGCCGCCTTCAGCGAGGGGGACGCGGTGGTGGACCAGCACGGCGGGGGCGTGCTTGCCCACGGCAAGGCACATCTCGCACAGGGGGTGGGCCGACAGGTACGCCGCGCGTGCCCGTTGCCAGCCGGTGCCGTAGCGTTTGGCCGTGGCCGGGTCCCGCTGCTGGCGTTCATAGCGCCGGGCCTCCTGCTTGGCATGGGCGGAGCAGAGCCGCTGGTCGGTCAGGGCGGCGCAGCCGGGGTGGGCGCAGGGCTTCGCGGGTTTGTAGGGCATGATGAAACTCCTTGTTGACAGATTTGCCGGGTAGATGTAAAATGGAGAAGCCCCCGGAATTTCTCCCGAAGGCTTCTCCGACGCTTTTCGATGGTACCAGTATAGCACATCCGAAAGCAAACAAAACCTCATCAAAACCTCATGTTTTTTCGGGCGGGAACGTGCGCGGTCATCTGCCGAAGAGCAGTACGATCAGGCGGGAGGGCGCCTTGCTCCGTATGCGGTCGACCTGGGCCTGGCTGAAATTGAGCCTGCTCTGCAGCCGGGCACTTGCCCCGGAATGAAGGTTGTCGGAAGCGTAGAACTCGGTCAGCACCGCCTGTTCCCTGTCGCTCAGCGTTTCCCATGCGGGGCCGAACCAGGCCATGTACTCAGCCGCCGAACCGTACCGCTCATGCAGAAGGTCCATCCGGTCCATCCCATCAACCATCTTTTTCTCGAACGCCTGCGGGTTTCTTGCGCCCGGCATGCCGGTCAGGCGGGCGCTCATGGGGGCGGCCATCTTATCGAATACGGCCTTGACTTCCTCCGGCGTCGTGTTGATGATGGCGCGCTGGTTGTCGTAGTCCTGGATAGCGGCGATGGCGGCCTTGGGTTTATCGATGTACTTCCAGGCGATACGCATACTCAACCCTCCTCGTACCAGGGCATCCTGCCGCCGTAGTATGTGCCGGCGATGTATTCCTGCTCTTCGAACGGCTTGGCGGCAATCAGTTCCAGGGCGTGCTTGCGGTCGGTTTCCGCTCGGGCTGTGGACTTAAAGAACCTGCATCCCCGGCAGCGGGCCTTTTCGGGGATCAGGGCAGCGCACTCGCCGCCCTGGTTGGCAAAACAGTATTTATTCACGATAACGCCTCCAGTCTTTTTTGTGGTTACCCAATTACCAAGTTACCGCGCATTTCAGATAGGCGGGGAATCCTCTCGTGCGCGTATATATACGCGCGTGTACGTACATGCGCGAGGCCCGTTTCCATCGACCTCTAAAAATGAAGGTAACTTAGTAACTTAGTAACATTCTTCTTCAGTAGTAGAATCTAAAGCATTAACATGGTCAAAGCCCTCTATATCGCACCTTTCCAGCACCAGACTGTAATCCAGAACAAAGCATTTCGCGAGGCAGTTGTTAAGACGGACGGGCTTGTAGGCAAGAAAAAGGTCGCTGCTCTTCAGCTGCTTTGTGAACTGGCGGTACTCCAGGCACTCGCCGGAGATGGCATGGTCGCGGCGGTATTTGGTGAAGCGGTCATAGCAGCGCTTGAGGTTGATGGCGACCTGCGTGTCGTTTTCGAGGGGCTTCCAGTCCAGCCCGTAGGCCAGGCCCATCCGTGCCATGATTTCGAGGGACTGCTCCACGATGCCACGGTTGACAGCGCTGCCGTCCAAGAGGTATTCCCGCGCGGCGAACGCCAGGTATTGCATGCAGGCATCCAATGGGATGTCAAAGACGGAATCCCAACTGCGGCCCTGAAAGACACACAGCTTTTCGATCAGGCGCAGGCCAGCGGCACAGCAGGCCAGGTTGTTCACGATCCGGGACGGCAGTGCCTTATCGAACAGCCCAAGAGCTTCATCGTACCACAGCTTTACCTCGGCGGCGTCCGTGCGCAGCGCGGCTTCCAGCAGGGCGCGCCCAAAGCCCGCCAGCAAATCAGGGTTTGCGCAGAGCTTGCCAAATGTCTCCCGGCAGCCCTCGCCCTTTAAATCCTTCCGGCTGAAAAGCAGTTCAATACCGCGCTCGCGGATGGCCGTCTCATCCGGCGATTCCTCCCCGGCAACAACCATGGGAGCCAACAGGTCGTAGTACATGATCGTCTGGTCAGCACGCCCGCGCTGCCCTTGGTGCCCGTCGTAGGCGTCGCGGAAATGATTATACAACCAGGCGAGCTTCGTTTTGTCCATCTTCGAGGGCTTGAACTCATCAATCGGCTGGGGCGCGAGGTTGCTGGAGGCTGATTCTTTCATCAGGGTGAAGCTGCTGACCTGGGTCGCCGCCGTCACCTTGCCCTGCGAGAAAATCGGCAGGATGATCTGTTCGAGGGTGTTGCTCTTGCCGCTCCCGGCCTCGCCGATTAGGAACAGATGGGGGAACTTGATTCCGGCGCGCCTGAGATGCGGCTTGATGAAGCACCCCGCCGTCCACGCCAGCACCGATACCGTTTTCGCTGGTTCATTGTAATCAAGCAGCCATGAGGCGAATGAGGAGAACTGCTCTTTGCTGATACACTTGGCTTTGTGCAGGGCGCTGTCAATTCCCTTCCATTTTTCCAGTTGCAGCACGTTGCCCACGGCCCTGCCGCTTGCCTCAATGGCCCTGTCCGGCGCGGCGTACACCCAGCGGCCCTCCAGCCAGTAGAGGCCCTGGGCCTTCACGCCTGTTTTACGGGTCCAGTCCAGTTCCGCGACAAAGTTTTTCAGCAATTCCAAGTCGCCCTCGGAGCCGGTGTAACTGAGGGAAATCGTGTCCTTGTTCAGCAGGTTCTTGAACTTCTGCAAATTGCTGAAATCCGTGGTAACGAAGATGCGCCGGAACACCTCACCCTTTACGGTCACCAGGTCCGCGGTCATCTGCGTCTCGTCCTCGGACACCAGCATTTCGATGGGGCGTAAAGTAAAGTTCGTCAGTGGGCAGGTGTTGTCGCCTTTGGTGCGGAAATACCGCCCTTCGCCGGCGAACACCGGGACATCGGCCTTGGCGCCGTAGCCCTCTTCCACCGTATCCAGCGCGCGGCTCAGTGTTTCCTCGCCGTAGCTCGCGCCGCTGGCGTGATGGCGGTTATCCCATTTTTCGCGCATCAGCCCCGATTGCCGGAACAGGCGGTCCATTTGATCGCGGTTTTTGCCCGTCCAGAACGCCAGCTTGCAACACAGCGCAAGGTCCGCCTCGGATTGGCTGGCAAAGTTACTATCCCAGCAGCCCTCCCACAGGGCGGCGAAGGCCGCGCCGTTCTTGGCGCTCCGGGCCTTTTCGAGGAGTTCATCGTCTGTCAGTGGTTGCCCGGCTTGCTTTTTCTTGACTTTCTTCTCCTGCCGGGGTACAATGATATAACTCTCATGTATCCACGCCAGCGCGCCGTCATCAGCGGCAACAACAACAGGGCAATTACAATATGGCCTGCCTGTCATGGTAAAGTAGCGGCTATGGGCATACATCTCCACCCCGGTTTTGCTGTTTTTACTGCCTCCCGCAGGCATGGCCCCGCGCAGAAAGATATGCAGGCCGGTCCCCGATGGGCTGACTTCAATGTAGGTCGGGGGCAGCTTCCCCAGGATCGCCGCGGCGGTATCGTTCAGCGCGCCGGTGTCTGGGTCAAGGCAATGGTCGATGTCGACACCAACAATGCCGGCATCCTTGGTGAAAACAAAGCCAAGTCCAGTGTATCCGCCGCGCTGGAGGGCCGATTGCGCATGCTCCAGGGTCGTCCAAGTATCCGGGTTCGTGGAGGACGCTTTGCTGCCGGTCTTGGGGTTGTAGGGGATTTTGGTATCACGCTCACCCTTTGGGTCTTTCTCCCGCCGCCAGCAAACCCACTGCGGGAGGGCGGCGAGCTCAGGAGGGAATGATATTTGCATTCTCGAACGCCTCCTTCACCGCTTTTTGGCCGGGTACTTCGCGGGGTTTGACAGGGTCGCGGTAGATGCGGGGCGCGCGCCGGCGCTCCTCGCGCATGATATTCAAAAGGGCCTCGTAGGCCGTGGGGTCGGGGTAGTGCTCGCCGTTGTAAAAAAAATGGTGCATGATCGTTCCTTTCCGCCCGGCGGGGGGGCGGCGGGGGCGCAACCGTCCCCCACCGGGCCTTGTCGTTCGTTACTTCTTGCGCATGGACAGCGTGGTCTGTTCGAACGCGCTCACCAGGCCGCTCAGCCAGACAGGGAGCTTCTTGGCCTTGCCCATCTGCTTCCCGACGAAGGCCGCCAGGGTATTCGCGTTGATGTTCTCGTAGATCATGCCGCCGTGCCCCTTCTTTCGCAGCGCCGCGTGCAGGCGTTCCCGTTGCCCGTCGAGGACGCTTGCCTTCAGCTTGGTGACGGGGGTGTACACGTAGCCGGCGTGGGTGTAGTCCGGCATGCCGCTGCCGCGGATTTCCTTGATCAGCCGCTGCTCAACCGTTTCGATGCTGGCGGCGATGTCCCGCACGACGCGGTCCATGTCCTCCTTTTCGTCCTTCAGGGCGCGCAGCCGGTCGGCCAGGGCGGGCAGGGTGGTCAGGGTCGGTTGGGTGGTGGTGTCGTTCAAGGTGTGATCCTCCTCGTTTTTATTGAGGCTGCAGCTCTCTATGCCAATCATACCGTCTTTTCGGGAGGCTGTCATTTCCAGTCTGGAAAATGTGCCGGTCGCGGAAAGTGTTGATATGCATGGGATACAGCGCTTGCAATTTTTAGGCATAAAAGAAACCCTTGTATATCAAGGGCCAAATTTGCCAGACTGGCAATTTATTTTTCACGAACACGAAAAAAGCCGCGTTCCTCCCGGAAACGCGGCCTAAGCGGACACCAATTCGTCCTTTGAAAAGCTCCCCAGCAGGGGGACGCCCTGCGTACTCAGGAAATCGTTGCATTCGTCGATCGTCGCGCCGTTCATCATCATGAAGAGGTATCGGTAGGCGCGATCCTCCAGGCTGTTCGTAAACGCCATCCCCGCCGAGCGCAACAAGTCCTCCGCGATGTGCAGCGGCAGCCGCAGCCCCATGAAGATCGCGGTGAGCGTCCGCATATCCGGCCTTTTGCGCTGGCCGCCCTTCATCTTGCTGTAGAGGGATGCGTCCAAGCCGGTATGTTGTGTAAACCTTAAAGAGGTCCATTTGCGGAAGGTCATGAAGGCATCCAGCCGCTTGTGAAAGGGGAGAACCGCCGTATCCAGCGCGATTTTTTCCAATTCGGCCAACTCTTCAAAAGACAAAACTTTGCGCACGCGGTTCTCACCTCCTCAGCCCGCCGGACTATGCGTCGATGATAATACACAAACAGGAAGGGTTCTTTCCTATTTGAAAAATTTCTTTTTTCGCCGCTTCCTATTATGAGTGTTAAACATGCAAGGTGTTGGCATGTTTAAAAAACTTCACAGAACCGTCTAACCGCTAAAAAGGTAACGATTGACAAAAGAGGAATGTTCCTTTCGGGTAACATCCAGGGCGAACAAAAATCCCATTTCATGGGATAATCTCCAATGTTTTCATATTCACTATAATTATATCACTCACGCACTAAACCGTCAACGCAAAATTCGCGCCTCCGTTGCCGAAAAGTAAAGCCGCTCGAAGGTTAAAGTTTGTGTAACTTGACGGTATGAAATATCATCACAAACTGTTGACAAAGGGTAAAGGATGTGCTATGATATTAGCGCTTGAACACGGCGAAGTTTTTTCAATGAGGAGGTGAAGCCAGCATGATGAAAGAAAGCATCTCTTTGGGCGAATACATAAAGACTCTCCGCGAGGCCAAAGGTTTATCCCAACGCGAACTGGCGGACAAGTCCGGGCTCAGCAACGCGGAAATCTCCCGCATGGAAAGCGGCGAGCGCAAGAAGCCTTCCATCACGACAATCCGGGCTGTATCTCCTCACCTGGGCATCGGGTACACGGATTTATTGCTGAAAGCTGGGTATATCGACAGTATCGCGTCGGACGCAGTGAAGAACGCCTACCTGGATTCAAGTTCCGCACCAACCGACATCGTATCCCTGGCAAAGGACGTTTACAGAGTTGACCCTGACTTGATGAAAACTGTGAAGTCGGCAGCTGTGAACGCGTCGCAAGCCGAAATTGCAATGATCAAGAAGTTCCTGTCGATCTTCGTGCAGAGCGACTACAGCCGGGATGATAAAAATCTCCTTTTCGCCTTGCTCGACAAATTTCTGGTCTAGCAAACAGCCATCAAAGACAATGGGTCAACCTCCAGAGGGGTTTGGCTCATTTATTTTTCCGAACAAAATGGAGGAGGCAGATTTATGCGTATCCCCAGCGCCCTTGCCGTCACGCTCGACGCGTGCTGGCAGCAAGCCGATTCCATGGTGGAGGATATTTTCGCCATGGCGTCTCTGCACTCTCCGCCCACGAGCGCCAAAATGCTCCTGGATCGCTGGAGCACGGACGGAGAGTGCATCATCGAGTTCAGCGACGGCCCGTTACTGGAGAGAGGCCCGCCTTACGCGATCCTTGAGGTGAGCCGGTACCCCCGGCGCGTCCTGGTACGGCGCAACCAGCGACGAACGCAGTGGCTGGACGAGGCCAGCCCGCAGGCGAACCTGTGGTATGCGGAAATCCTCGGCTATCTCTCGCTTGGATTCCTGATACCCGAACGAGAACAGCTCCCCTCCGCAGAACTGGAGCTGCAGGCGAACACCGTGCGCTATTTTGCCGAGCAGATACTGCAGCGGCTTGATATAGATACGCGTTGATCCAGAATCCCGCGCAAGCGGTAATACCTACGAGGCGCCGGGCCTCGGTAGAAAGATGCATGTCATATGACCAGAGCAACTGAATATGGCTATCCCACAAAGAAAGCCCTGCCTTAGATCATTGAAGATCGACGGCAGGGCAGTATATTTTTTTCGGGAAAGACTACGTTTGAAGGTGATTTTTATTGATTTCACGATACCCCATTGATTACACGTTTCCTCAAAAACAGGCCCGGAAACGAAAAAAAGGGGCCGGGTAGAACCGAGATGCGCATGGCAAATCGGCCCCGCTCGGCCCCTACAAATTTTGAAAGCCTTTGATATCAAAGGCCCAGCCTGTCAAAGAACCCCCTGTCTCAAGCGCGACAGGGGGCAAATTTTTGCGGGATTGGAGAAAGCAGAGTCAAAAACAAGGAAAAAGCAGAAGGCAGGGAAGCTT
>WRMQ01000058.1:15119-17360 GCA_009777055.1 Oscillospiraceae bacterium | reverse complement strand
CCGCAGGTATTCAGCAGCGCGGCGTACACGCGCGCGCCGCCAATGACGAAGATTTGCGCGCCGCGCGCGCCCGCCAGCTCCCGCGCCCGCGTCAGAGCCTGCTCCGCCGAGGGGCAGACTGTGACGCCTGCCGGGGCGAAGGCGGGATCCCGGGAAAGCACGACATGCTCCCGCCCGGGCAGCGGGCCCGGCAGGGAATCGAATGTATGGCGGCCCATGAGCAGCACATGCCCCATGGTCAGCGCCTTGAAGCGCCGCAGATCCGCGGACAGGCGGAAAAGCAGCTCGTTGTTCCGCCCAATGCCCCAGGCGCGGTCAACCGCGACGATCAGCCGAAGCTCCAGGGGCTCACTCACCGGCGTCGTCTTTCTCCGGCGCGGCTGCTTCCGCTTCGGCCGGCTCCGCCTTCTTTCCCTTTTTCCCCGCGATTCCCAGAATCGACCACAGGGTCAGCAGAATCGTCAGCACGCAGGCAGTGATGTAGCAGGGCAGAAAGCCGGGCTGCCCGGGCAGGAACTGCAGCGCCAGGCCCGCCGCCGCCAGCAGGCCGCTCACGGCGCCCAGCAGCTTGAGCCAAAGGGGCTTGCGGTCATCCGGCTGCTTGATCACCATGAACAGGCCCACGAGCCCCACCATGGTCGGCAGCGTGGAAATGGTGTTTTCCGTAATCCGCTGCGTGAAATGCAGAAGGTTGTTGAGCAGCAGGAACACGAACAGCAGCGCCATGAGAATCACGATGATCAGCATGCCCAGAGTCTTTTTGTTCTTTAACATTTTGAGGCACCTCCAAATTCAGCGTTGGCCAGCACATTGGTTTCGAATGAAAATACAAGATCCTCCTGGCTGCGCCGGCGTTTGAAGGCCAGGCGGATCAGCTCCTCCAGAAGCTGCGGGTAGGGCAGCCCGGCGGGCTCCCAGAGATAAAACGACAGCGAGCCGGGAATCGTGTTGATCTCGTTGAGCCAGATTTCGCCGCTTTCGCGGTCCATGAGAAAATCAACCCGGGACACGCCGCTGGCCTCAATGGCTTGAAAGGCCCGCAGGGCATAATCCTTCACCCGCGCCTCCTGCTCCGGCGTCAGCTCGGCGGGAATTTTCCGCTCAAGAGAGGCCATGCCTTTAGAGCCTTCGGCCCTTTGGCCCAGCTTAGATGTTTTTCCGTTTTTTCCGCCGCCCATATATTTGTTTTCGTAGCTCAGAATCTCGTCGGCGTTCAGCGGCTCCTCGCAGACGGAGACACGGGCCTCGTCGGCGTCGCCCAGCACGGCGCAGTTGATCTCCCGCAGGTTTTGCACGGCGGGCTCAACAAGCACGCGCTCGGCAAAGCGGAAGGCCAGATCCAGGGCGCGGCGCAGGGAGGCGGATTCCCCCGCCTTGCTGATGCCCACGCTGGAGCCCAGGTTCGCCGGCTTGACGATCAGGGGATAGCCGAAGCGCTTCTCCAGCAGCGCCAGCGCCGCGTCCGGGTCGGCGTCGTATTTGCGCGCGCGCAGGCAGAGGCAGTCCAGCACGGGAATTTGATGATCCCGGAAGATCATCTTTTGGGCGTATTTGTCCATTCCGATAGCGGAGGCCGTAACGTCGCAGCCCACGAAGGGCACATCCAGCAGCCGCAAAAAGCCCTGGAGCGCGCCGTCCTCCGCGTTGCTGCCGTGGACAATGGGGAACACCGCGTCGATTTCCGCCAGCACCTGCCTGCCAAAGGCCCGGGCGGGCTGCCGCAGTGCCGTGACCTTTGCGCCGTCCCGCACCAGGACGACCCTCTGGCTTTTGGATAACAGCGCGGGGATATCCCGATAGGCCTCGATCCTGCCGATCTCCCCGCCGATATAGAAGTCGTTTTGCTTGGTGATATAGATGGGCAGCGGATCGTATTTCTCCCGATCAAGCGCGGCGGCGGCCTGCAGCGCGGAGATCACGGAGATCTCATGCTCCACGCTTTTGCCGCCAAAGAGCAGGGCGATTGTCAGTTTTTTCATGGGCATACCCCCTTTATAATAGCATGTTATAAACAGACTTCCTTTTTGCGATCTTCGCTTAGTTTGATATCAGTCCATCACGAAGGATCATCGTAGGGGCGCACTGTGTGCGCCCGCTGGCAACAAACCAATTTTGCAATCAGAATATTCTTCCGCAAACAAAATCTATGCGTTTTCATAATGAAAGTACAGTCAGGCCAGCCTCATGCGCTCGCGCGCAAAATTCCTCCGCCCCTCTGGGGCACCTCCTTTGCTTTCAAAG
>WRMQ01000058.1:0-15019 GCA_009777055.1 Oscillospiraceae bacterium | reverse complement strand
CCGGCCCGCAATGGCATGTCCTGCTCCGGGAGGACGGCGTCGAGCTGCTTTTCGACGGCGGCGACAGCTCCTGGCGGCGGGTTCCCATGACCCGCGGGCAGCTGGGGGAGGCCTTTATCCTCGGACAGCGGCCCGTACCGCCTCCGCCCGCCGAAATCGATCCGGCCAAGCCCATGGTGGCCCTCAGCTTCGACGACGGCCCCAGCGAGGTCACCCTGCGGCTGCTGCGGCTGCTCAACGAATACAATGGCCGCGCCACCTTCTTCACGCTGGGAACCCTGGCGGAAACCCACGGGGATACCCTGCGCATGATCGTTGAGCAGGGCTCCGAGCTGGGCGGGCACTCCTGGGACCACAAGGATCTCACAAAGCTCACGGAAGATCAGATCCGTGCGCAGCTCCAGCGCACCAACGACGCGATCT
This sequence comes from Oscillospiraceae bacterium, assembly GCA_009777055.1. Taxonomy (GTDB): domain Bacteria; phylum Bacillota; class Clostridia; order Oscillospirales; family Acutalibacteraceae; genus WRMQ01. The sequence goes on along the minus strand of WRMQ01000058.1, from coordinate 14,596 downwards.
ATGAACATACGGGCATTGTGCCGGCGTTCTACCGCCCGCCCTTCGGCGCGGTAAACGCCAAACTGCGCTCTGTTTCAAAAGAAATGGGACAAGCCATGATCCACTGGAGCGTCGACACCCTGGACTGGAAGACCAGGGACGCCGGCAGAACCGAGCAGGCTGTCTTTTCGGCGCTGCGCGACGGCAGCATCGTGCTTTGCCACGACCTCTACGGCGCTACCGGCGACGCCATGGCACGGGTGATCCCCAGGCTCAGCGAGATGGGCTATCAGATGGTCACGGTTTCGGAGCTCATGCGTTATCGCGGCCACGCGCTGGAACCCGGCGCGGTCTATTTTGACGGATACGCGGCGGAAGCGCTGTCGTGAATCCATCGCGAAGGATCATCGTAGGGGCGCACTGTGTGCGCCCGCTGGGAACCAATATCAATTTCGCAATCAGAATATTCTTCCGCAAACAAAATCTATGCGTTTTCATAATGAAAGTACAGTCAGGCCAGCCTCATGCGCTCGCGCGCAAAATTCCTCCGCCCCTCTGGGGCACCTCCTTTGCTTTCAAAGGAGGCTTTTGCGGCCTTCGCTTTGCCCTTCATTTCGCAGGAAGTCTAACATTAAAACACAAAAAGCATTCTCAATAATTGTCCGGCAAATCGTTTTCCAGCAGCACGATTTTACGCTTGCCGCCGGGGATGGCGTTCACATAGGCCATGGCTTCCCCCAGGCCGGGCGCGGTGAACAGCCGCTCCTCCGCAAAGCCCGCCGCCAGCGCGCCCTGCCGGATGGGTCTGGTCTGCGCCTCGCCCACGAGGACGATATAATCGCAGGCCGCCGCCGCCTGCGCGCCGAAGACGGCGTTGAGCTCCTCCTGCTTCGCGCCCAGCTCGATCATGCCGGGCGTCACGAGGATTTTTGTGTTCTCGCCCTCAAACAGCCGCAGGGTATCCAGAGCCGCCCTGGCCCCGCTGGGGTTGGAGTTATAGGCGTCGTCCAGCAGCAGCATGCCGCCGCGCTCTATGAGCTCCAGCCGGTGGGGTACGGGCTCGATTCTGCGCGCGCGCGCCCGCAAATCGGCCAGGGGAACGCCCAGGCTGTGCGCCGCGGCGATGGCTCCCACCAGATTCACGACATTGTGCCGCCCCACCAGGCGGGTATCAAAGCGCTCCCGCTCGCCCCCCGGCGTGATCACGGCAAAGCTTGTGCCGCGCTCGCCGACGGCGATATCCTCCGCGCGGTAGCCGGGTCCGTCGGGCTCCGCGGAATAAGAGACGACCCTCGGATATTTGTCCCAGCCGCCCCGGACATTCGCGTCATCCCCGTTGGCGAAGAGAACGCCGCCCTCCGGCAGGGCGTCCGCCAGCTCAAACTTGGTCTTTATGACATTCTCCAGGGAGCCGAAGCTTTCCAGGTGCTGCGGGCCGATGGAGGTCAGGATACCGTGCTTTGGACGCGCGATATCGCACAGCTCCCTGATATCCCCCGGCTGCTTCGCGCCCATCTCGCAGATGAAAATCTCGTGGGAGGCGTTCAGCGAGCCCCGGATGGTCTTCACCACGCCCATGGGGGTGTTGAAGCTTTCAGGCGTCATGAGCACGTTGTATTTCGCCCGCAAAAGGGTGTTCAGATAGAACTTCACGCTGGTCTTGCCGTAGCTGCCCGTGATGCCGACGACGGTCAGGGCCCCGTGGCCCTTCAGCAGCCTCTTCGCGTCCCGGATATAATACCTTCGGATAGCGGCCTCCAGGGGGCCGTTGAGCGCGTTGGCCAGCAGCACCAGCAGGGGCGACAGGAGCTGCAGGGCATATGAGTATACGCAGCCCCACAGGCTTATCCCGCTCGGCCAGATGCCCAGGGCGATCCACAGCGCGGCGAGGACGCAGGCCGTGAAAATCATCCGCTTGACCCGCGCGGTGTATTTCAGAGCTATTTTGGCCTTCTTCGGCCAGAAGAAAAAACCGCCCGCCAGGGGAATAAACAGCGGCAGCAGCTGCCGGAAATTTTTTCGCATCCACTTGCGCTGCAGCTTGGGCTTATAGCTGTTTAACTGAAACATATGCAGCATATGCCGCGCGGCCAGAGCGGTGCCGCACAGCGAGAGAATCAGAAAAATAACCCAAGAAATGACAACGAAGAGCAACGGCGGTCCTCCCGGAAAAAATAATTGCGCATTGCGGATGGCGCATCATTCAAAAATTCATAAGAATGAAGAAGCTTGAATCGAAAAGAAAGACCCCATCACCCGCAAAAACTGCGCCTGCCGCTCCAGAAAGGCGTAATGACCCGCGTCTTCCAGAATCACCAGGCCCGCGCCGGGGATGCGCTGTTCCATCAGCCGGGCGTCGCTGAGGGGGGTGGCGGTGTCGCCGCGGCCCCAAATGAGCAGCGTGGGCGGCTGGATGCGCTCCAGCAGCGGCGTAAGGTCCTCACCCACGGCGTGGGACAGCACCTGCCGCATGTTCGGCGAGGCGGCCGCGTAGTCGGCGGAGCCGTAATGGCGGCGCAGAGCCTCCAGAGCCCGGGGAAACGGCTTTAGAAGGGCCTTGCCGGCTTTGAATTGGCGGGCGCGCCTCTTTCCCCGCCTGGTGGGGGCCGGCTTGACGCCGGCGGCCCCGATCAAAACAATTCTCGGAATACGCGGAACGGGCAGCTGCCGCGCGGCAAGCTTGATGATCACCCGGCCACCGAAGGAGTGCCCCACCAGGGAGCAGCTTTCAATACGCAGCTCCTTCAGCAGCGCCAGCACACAGTCGGCGTAGTCGTCCACATGCCAGGGCTCCTTCGGCTCGGGGCTTTGGCCGAAGCCGGGGAAATCCGGCGCGATTACGCGGTAATTTTGCGCCAGCAGGCGAATCAGCGGCTCAAAAAGCTGATGGTCCGTGCCCCAGCCGTGCAGCAGCAGCACGGCCTCTCCCGCGCCGGAATCGGCATAATATATGGTTTGGCCTTGAATCTGTATCGTCCGCGTCATTGTTTTGGCCTCATATGGTGTATGATAATTGTCGGCTTTATAGAAGTATGCGTTGTATCCCGGGAAGATACACATCACAGCCTTTGAAAGTTCAGCGCTTCCGGCGGCGGGAGGTGTACGCTGCCCCAGTGGGCCTTCCAGTTTTCCCGCAGCTCGCCCTGTTTTCGGCTGAGCACCTCAAACGAGAAGGCGCTGAGCACGTTGTCAAAGGTGGAGATTCCCTCGAAGGCGTTGCCTCTGCCGACGGAAACGCTGACGCCGTACCCGCCGGGGGCGAGGCGATGGCCCTGGAAGGCCATGGTCAGCTGATAGCTTTCGCCGGCCTTCATCTCCCCGGCAAAAACCTCCGAGAAGCTCAGGCCCACCGTTCCGCGGCTGCCCTCCACCTCAAGCATCATGGTGGGGTTTTGCAGGTCGAGCAGGCAGGCCATGGTGACGCGGAACACGATGGGGGCTTCGGGCTCATACACGCAGTCCCGGGTATCCAGCAGCTCCAGGCGGGACATGCGCAGCGCGCCGGAAATATGGCCCAGGCGCGCCTTGCCGCTGAGATCAATGTCGTTTTCCAGCGCGCCGCCCTCCATCTGGTAGCAGCGGATGCCCGCGTCCGTTTCGCCGTCGAAGACCACGCGGCCCTCCTTGAGGCAGATCACGCGGCTGCACAGCTCGCGGATGGTGGGCATCTGGTGGCTGACGAAGAGGATCGTGCGCCCGCTGCGCACCACGTGGGCCATCTGTTCCAGGCATTTTTTTTGAAACCTGGCGTCGCCCACGGCAAGCACCTCGTCCACGATCATGATATCCGGCTCCAGGTGGGCGGCCACGGCAAAGCCCAGGCGCACAAACATGCCGCTGGAATAGCGCTTCACCGGGGTATCGATGAACTTGCCGATCTCCGAAAATTCCAGGATCGCGTCCATCTTGCGGCTCACCTCGGCTTTTCCCATGCCCAGAATCGCGCCGTTGAGATATACGTTTTCCCGCCCGGTGAGCTCGCCGTTGAAGCCCGTGCCCACCTCCAGCATGGAGGCCAGGCGCCCGCTGAGCTCAATGCGGCCCCGCGTAGGCTCCGTGATGCGGGAAAGCAGCTTGAGCATAGTGGATTTTCCCGCGCCGTTTTTTCCGATGATGCCAACGCTTTCGCCCCTGCGGATGTTGAGGCTGACATTTTTCAGGGCCCAGAAATCCTGCTTTTTGCGCCCCTCGACGGACTGCCTGAGCTTTCGGAGACCCGCGTCGAACGCGTTGCGGCTGGTGTCCGTAAGCACATCCACTCCCTGCCCCGCCAGACCCACGGGGATGCGGTAGCGCTTGCCCAGATCCTCCATACGGATAACGACCTGCTGGTCCACAGACAGCCCTCCTTTCTCCTCGCGCGAACCGCTATACAATATCAACAAAGGTACGCTCCGCCTTGCGGAAACGGAGGATGCCCAGCACGGCAGAGCCCGCCAGCCAGACAAAGCCAATTGCCAGGGCCCGCCAGTCAAGCCGGAAGCTCTGGTCCCGCAAAATCAGCCATTTGAAGGTGGTCAAAAAGCCGGATACCGGATTGGCGTAATACAATATATGGAACAAGAGAGAGCTTTCGCCCAGCTTGCCGCGCATGTCCTCCAGGGTGAAGGCGACGGGGCTGAGGTACTGCCCCATCTGCATGAGAAAGGGAACCATATGCACGATGTCGCGGTAGCGGATGGAGAACGACGCCACGAAAAGTCCCAGAAAAGTACCCAGCAGCGCCACGGGCAGCATCAGCGGGAAGGACAGCAGGATCCGTGCCGGGGGGGTATAGCGCAGAACGCCCATAAGCAGAAACAGCATCAGATAGGAAATGAGCGTTTCGGCGATGCTGGAAAGCATACTGCTCAGCGGCGCCGTCAGGCGGGGGAAGTAGACCTTCTTCATCAGCTCGGCGCCGCTCTGAAAGGTGCCCGCCGCCACCGTGAAGCTGCGGGCAAACAGGGTCCAGGGCAAAATGCCCGCGTAAACGCAGATATAATAGGGGATATCCGTATGCTCGCCAAAGCCCGCGAGGCTGCCGAACACAAAGCTGAGCAGCAGCATATTGATGAACGGGTTGACAAGGCTCCAGGCCAGCCCGATGGCGGTCTGCTTGTAGCGCACGGTAAAATCCCGTCGGGCCATATGCCAGGCCAGGCCCCTGTAGCGCCAGAGATCCTTCCAGTATTGCAGGTTCTTTCCGCCCGCGGCGATGACCGTCTTAAGGCGCTCCGGTTCCTGGGCCATGCTCGCTTAGTCCTCCTCATCCTCCTGCTCCGCCGCGATGCTTTCGCGGTAAGCCAGCACCTGCTCGTGTATCACTTCCTTGCGCTTGCCGGTGAGCTTGTAGAAGAAGAAGGGGAACGCGCACAGCAGCTGGAAGATGCCCTGGCCGATGGTGTAAAACAGCAGCAGGCGAATTTTTGTGGAATCCGTTTGCAGCTGCTCCACGCCGTTGACAGGCTGTATGTATTGGATGTAGTTCAGCGCCGCGCCGATGCCCGCGGCCGCCCCCGAAAGAACCAGCGGCATGATGGAATTGACGATGATACCGCTGACATTGCTGCCCAAGCCTGTCACAAAATCCAGGGTGGATTCCAGCCGCTTGTGGGTTTTCAGCTCCAGGTCCTCCAGGATATCGGCCTTGAACAAATGCGGCAGCAGGTTCGAGGCGCCGAACTGCAGGCCGATGGGGAACAGCGCCGCGAAAAACAGAATCTGGTACAGCGGCTCGCCCTCGTGCTGAAACGCGAGATAACCCACGCCGAAGGTCAGCGCGTTGGCCAGAAGGGAGTATACGCCCGAAATCATAATGATTTGCTTTGCGTTGAATTTTTTGAGCATCGCGTGGACAATGATCATGCCGACGGCGGTGCCGATCCCCGTAGGCAGGCCAAACAGCACCATCTTTGTGCTGTCGCCCAGCAGCACCGTCGCCAGGAAAATCATGACGAAGTTCGACACATTGCGGAAGTTTTTCAGGAATTCGCTGTAAAGAAGAATCCGTGCGTATTTATTCTTGATTACGTCAACGAGACCAACCAGGGGGTTTTTGCGCTGGTGGCTGTAGGTTACGCGCTCTTTTACCACGCGCATGCCCCAAAGCACCATCAAAACGCCGACAATAGAGCTGGCGATGGCTGTCACCAGCCAAACGCCCTGGTCGCCCTTGAGGATGCCGGGTTTTTTCAGCAGGCCTACCACGGCGACCACAACCAGCGGCGCGGAGGCCGAAATGGCGCTGGAAATGCCGCGGAAGTTGATGATTTTATCCCGCTCCTGGGTGTCCGGCGTGAGAACGACGGACATTTTATCGATCGTGCCCGCAAAGGCATGGGAAGCGCCGTGGGCCACCGCGATAACGATCTGGTAGATGATCATCAGCTCAACGATGCCGCTGTTGAGGAGGACGCCCGGGGTGTAAAACATAAGTACCGTGAAAATACCCGCCGGAATGATGGAAAAGGTGATCAGGGGAATAAATTTCGCCTTGCCCTCCTTCGGCGTGCGGTCAATGACCATGGCGTAAACGAAGGGGAGGAAATACCCGAGGATACCAAGGACGAGGTTGACAGTCGAAACATGCCTGGGCTCCATAATGGTGAGCAGGTATTTGTTGCGCATGCCGTTGCCGATGACCTGGGCCATGTTGTTGTAGAGAAAAAGGCTGATCAGGTAAACGATCAGCTCTTTGCTGCCTACAAACTTTTTCTTTTGCTCCGTGATCGCGTTTTCCATTATGATATTCCTTTCCGTGAACAAAATGAGATTCGCAAATATAATAATATATTATAAAAATTATAAAATTTAAATATTCCAGTTCATTACCGTTTTGCCGAAGCCCTGTTGGGCGTCCAGCCGGAAGGCCTTGTGGATATCAGCCACACTGCGCACGTCCACAACGTCGCTGACCAGACAGCCGAGGGCTTGTCCCATCCGCGGATTTTGCTCCAGCAGCCGCGCCGCGCGGTCGAAATCCTTCGCGCCGGAGCGGGAGGAGCCGAACATTCGCAGGCCTTTTTCCAGCACCATGCGGGTGTTGATGGCCACGTTGGTTTCGCTTACTCCCAGCAGGGCGAGGCTGCCCTCCGGGGCGACGCAGTCGATCATCTGGTTGATGGCGGGGCCGCAGCCGGCGCCGCCTACGCACTCGAAGGCGTGGTCGCACAGGGTTTCGCGGCCGCTGAGCTTTACCTGGTCCACATGCAGCCTGCGGTCGGCAAAGCTGGAGTAGGAGAGAATCTCCTCGTTGATGTCCAGCACGGTGAGCTCCGCGCCGGGGTAGAGCCTGCGCAGCAGCAGCGCCGTGATAAAGCCCACGTTGCCGCCGCCCCACACGGCCAGGCGCTCCCTGCGGCCATGGGCGAAGCGCTCCCAGCGGTCGATGGCGTGCATGCACACGCTGATGAGCTCCAAAAAGGAGCTGACCTCCGGGGGCGTTTTTTCCGGCGCGCGCACCAGGCGGTCCGGCTCGGAAAGCACATATTCCTGCGTGAAGCCGTCGAAGCCGCTGGAGCGGAAGCGGCTGCTGGGCAGGTAGTTCTCGGCGATGAATTCATCGAACTGCGTGGGCAGGTTCGGCACGGGGACCACGAGCTCCCCGGGCTGAAACGCTCCCGTAGGATCATGGATCACCTCGGCGGCGCACTCGTGGATGAGAGCCATGGGCAGCTTCGCCCGAAGCACCTCCGGGGCGCGGTTGCCCTGGTAATAGCGCTGGTCCGCCTTGCACACGGAAAGCCAGCGGGGGCGGATGAGCACTTGCCTGCCGTCGAGCTCCAGCTCCTGGCAGGCGACCTCGAACATGCCCGGCGCGGTGAGGCGGTAGACGACATCAATCATAAGGCGCCGCCCTCCGCCGGGTCAAGGCCCAGCAGTGCCTGCGCCACCTTGAGGTCGTAGGGATAGGTGATTTTGATATTGTGCGTTTCCCCCGTCACCATGGCCACGGGCTCGCCCCGCATCACGAAAATCTTGCAGGCGTCGGTGAGAATCGCGCTTTCCTCCTCGCTGAGCCGCTCCATCAGCGCGCGCAGCTTGCGGGTTCTGAAGCTTTGAGGGGTCTGGCCCTGAAACATCGTTTTGCGCTCGGGAATACCGCTGATCAGCGTGCCCGCGCGGCTTTCGACAATGGTGTCTGTGGCGGGAATCACCGTGTCGCAGGCCCCGTATTTTTGGGCGCTCTCAATATTTTCGCTGATGATCCTGTGGGTGACGAAGGGCCGCACGGCGTCGTGGGTGATTAAAATGTGATCATCCTCCCCGCCGAAAGCTTCTTCCGTATAGCGCAGGGCGTTCCAGAGGGTGTCGTTGCGGGTCTCGCCGCCCTCAATGACCTGCGCCGCGCTGTTTTTCAGGATATCCTTCGTGTGGCTGATCCAGGAGCGCGGCGTGAGCACCGCCACGTGCTCCACCTGGGGATGCACAAGGAATTTTTCTACGGTATGCAGGAGAATCGGCTTGCCGCCCAGGGGCAGGTATTGCTTGGGCATAGCGGAGGAGCCCATACGGCTGCCGATGCCGCCCGCCATAATTGCCGCAATGATCATCGCGATTTTCCTCCTATTTTATCTTCACCATCTTATCGTAAACATCGCAGACCTCGTTCGCCTCGCCCGAAGCGATGATTTTGCCCTTGTCCAGCAGAATGGCCGTGGTGCACAGGCTGCGCACCTGAGAGGTGTTGTGGGACACAAACAGCACCGTGACCCCCCGGTCGAACATCCCCTTGATCTTGGCCTCGCTCTTGGCGCGGAATTTGGCGTCGCCCACAGAGAGCACCTCGTCCACAATCAAGACGTCGGGCTCCACCGCCGTGGCGATGGAAAAGCCCAGACGCGCGCGCATGCCCGAGGAATAGTTTTTCACCGGGGCGTCGATAAAATCCTTCAGCTCGCTGAATGCCAAAATTTCGTCGTAGCGCTCCCGGATATATGCCCGGGAAAAGCCCATGGTGGCGCCATAGAGGAAAATATTCTCCCGGCCGGAGTAATTCATGTCAAAGCCCGCGCCCAGCTCCAGCAGCGGCGCGACCACGCCCTGGATTTCCACGCGGCCCGCGCTGGGCTTCATCACCCCGGCGATGACCTTCAGAAGGGTGCTCTTGCCCGCGCCGTTGAAGCCCAGCACACCCAGGCGCTCGCCCTTTTGCACCTGAAAGGAGACATCCCGCAGGGCCCAGAACTCGGTGTAGTGCAGCTTGCGCTTGAGCAGGCGGATGACGTATTCTTTTAAGTTGTCGATTTTTTCGGAGTTGATGTTGAACATCATGCTGACGTCCTGCACCAGGATGGCGGGTTGGTTCATGAGGATCCCTTTCGCGATTTTTTGTTTGGGACAGCCCTATATATGCAGAATAAACTTATCCTGCTTCTTCCAGAATACCAGGCCGCCGATCAGCAGCAGGGCCAGCGAGAAGCCCAGGGAGTACAGCAGATGCCGTGGGTTGAGCATCACGCCCCGGAGCACGCAGTCGCGGAACATCTCCACAATGCCGTAGAGGGGGTTGGCCATCTGCGCCATTTTCAGCGCCGTGGTGCCCTTCAGGTCGCCCGGGAGATAAAAGATGGGCGTGAAGTAAAACAGCAGCACGCAGAACACGTCGTAGAGATATTCGATGTCTTTAAAAAATACGGAAAGAACGGAAAGAATCAGCCCCACGCCCAGGCACAGCAAAAACAGCACGAGCAGCGGGATGGGCGTGAGCAGAATATGCCAGTTGATCACCGGCGGGTTTTTGCCGATGATAAAATAAAACAGCGTGAAGCCCACCAGCACCAGCAGGGAAATCAGAAAAGTGATAAAGTTGCTGATGACATTCGCCAGGGGATAGATATACTTGGGCACCTTCACCTTTTTGATGACGGACGCGGCGTTGGCGATGGAGCGCATGGCCCGCTTGGTGGACTGGGAATAGAACTCATACAGCAGCCGCCCGCAGAGCAAATAGATGGGGTAGTTGATCATGGCGGGATTATTGCGGCCAAAGATATTCTGAAAAATAAACACCAGCACCAGCGTCGTCAGCAGCGGCTGGAGAAAGGTCCACAAAATACCGAGAGCGGAATCCCGGTACTGGATTTTGATGTTTTTGATCACGATTTCCCGCAGCAGATGGCGGTAAGCGCGGAGCTCTTTGATGAACATGATTTAGCTTCGTCTCCATTTATGGAAATATTTGAGCATCGAATGAAGCTGCACGAGGGCAAGATAGATGTTCTTCTTACTTTCGCGGTTCCAGACATGCTGCACCACAGCCTGGGGGTAATAGAGCGTCTTGCCGTGCCGGCCCAGCTCCCGGGTGAGGTCGCAGTCCTCGAAATAGAGGAAGTAGCGCTCGTCGAAGCCGCCGATTTTTTGGAGGGTCTCCGTGCGGATAAACATAAAACAGCCCGTGGCGTTTTCGATTTCGAAGGGGAGCTCCGGATCTTCATCCAGCATGGCGTATTCCCGCAGCACCTTTTTGGCGCGCGGCCCGCCGCGCAGGCGGCTGGCGGCCAGGTAGCGCAGCGTCGGGCTGCGCTTGCCCAAAATCTGATCCCCGCCGGTTTCGGGGAACACGATACGCGGCGAGAGCATCGTCACGTCTTCGTGCGCGTCCATATACCGCGCCATGGCGGTCACGGCGTCGGAATCCAGCACGATATCGGGGTTGATGATGCAGTGATATTTGCTGTCGAGCTTTTCCAGCACAAGATTGTGCCCCGCGCCAAAGCCGATGTTGCGCGTGAGCGGCAGATGCTCCGCCCAGGGCGCGGCCTCGGCCGCCAGCGCCGGGGTGCCGTCTTTGGAGTGGTTGTCAATGATGTAAAGCCGAAACGGCACATCCCTGACATATTCCTTCAGGGTGCGCAGCGTGGTTTCGATGGTATCGATGTTGTTGTGCGTGACGATACTTCCCGTTACGGTGTAGTCAATCATATGTATTTACTATCCCCCTGTGTTTTCTCGTTTTACTTCCCCCGTTTTCTTTGTTTCTTTCTTTACTTTCGTTTCTTCTTTATTTTTGCTTGATCAGCGCTGCCCCCAATTTCCAGCGCCAGATGATTTTTTGCCGCATTGTCGTTCTGTGCCCCGTCTGCGTGCCGGAATGCCGCCGGTAAAGCAGCAGCGGCTCGTCCAGCCAAAGCACCCCGCCGTGCCGCTCGGCCCGCAGCCCGAGCCACTGGTCGTGCATGGGTATGCCATCCGGAAAGGGCAGAACAAGGGGCAGCAGCTCGCGCCGCAGCGCCATGCAGCAGCCGATGTAGCCGTTGCGAAGATAGTTCCGCCAAAACCCGGGCCTGGAGCCATGCGCCCTCATGAAGGACGGCTCGATAATCTCTAAATTCCCGTTCGTGATTTTCGCGTCGTGGAGCAGGCACAGCGGGCCGTTCGCGCCAGACAGAGCGGTCCGGATTTTCTCCAGCTTATCCGGCAGCCAGAGGTCGTCCTGGTCACTGAGCACAAGAATCTCCCGCCTTGCCCGCGTGAGTAAAAATTCTATATTTTTTGCCGTGCCGCCCTGTCGCGGGCCGGTAAGATATGTTACACGCGGGTCTTGCCGCGCGTAGCGCCGGGCGAGCTCCCCCGTGGCGCTGTGCTCCGGGGGGGAGTCGTCGGAAATCAGCAGCTCGTCGTCTTTTTCCAGCTGGGGCAGAATAGACCCGAGCTGCGCGTCCAGATAGGCCTCGCCGCGGTACGCGGCCAATAATACAGACACCGCAGGCATGTCAGCCCACCCTTTTCATTGTCGGGAACAGCTGCACGTCCCGGATGGTGTGGCTGTCGGTGAGCAGCATAACCAGACGGTCGATGCCGATGCCGACGCCGCCCGTGGGGGGCATGCCGTATTCCAGGGCCATGAGGAAGTCCTCGTCCGTGCGCTGGGCCTCCTCGTCCCCCGCGGCCAGCAAAGCTTCCTGGGCCGCGAAGCGTTCCCGCTGATCAATGGGGTCGTTGAGCTCGGAGTAGGCGTTGGCGAATTCCCGCCCGGTGATGAACAGCTCGAAGCGCTCCACGTGGCCCGGCTGGCCCGGCTTGCGCTTGGTCAGCGGCGAAAGCTCCACCGGGTGATCCAGCACAAAGGTGGGCTGCACAAGCTGGTCCTCCACATATTTCTCAAAGAAGAGATTGAGGATATCCCCCTTGAGATGCCGCTTCGCGACTTCGATGTGGTGCTCCTTCGCCAGGGCTCTGGCCTCCTCGAATGTAAGGGAGCCGAAATCGGCGCCGGTGGCCTCCCGCACGAGCTCCGACATGGAGGCGCGCCGGAAGGGCCGTCCCAGGTCGATCTCTGTGCCCTCGTAGCTGATCTGAAGCGTGCCCAGGGCCGCCCGCGCCACGTGGCGGAAGAGACCCTCGGTGAGATCCATCATGCCGTTGTAGTCTGTATAGGCCTGGTAGATCTCCAGCAGGGTGAACTCCGGGCTGTGGCGGGCGTCCACGCCCTCGTTGCGAAAGACCTTGCCCATTTCGTAAACCCGCTCCATGCCGCCCACGATCAGCCGCTTGAGGTAGAGCTCCAGGGAAATGCGCAGAAAGAGGTCCTCGTCCAGGGCGTTGTGGTGGGTGGTGAAGGGCCGCGCGGCGGCGCCCCCCGCGTTGTGCACCAGCACGGGGGTATCCACCTCATAAAAGTCCCGCTCGTCCAGATAGCGCCGGATCTCCCGGTGGATCACGGCGCGCTTGACAAACGTATCCTGTACCTCGGGGTTCATGATCAGGTCGAGGTATCTGCGGCGGTACCGGGTGTCGGTATCCGTCAGGCCGTGGAATTTCTCCGGCAGGGGCAGCAGGGATTTCGAGAGCAGCCGCAGCTGCGCGGCGTGCACGGAAATCTCCCCCCGGCGGGTGCGGAACACCGTGCCGCGCACCTGGAGGATATCGCCGAGATCCCACTTTTTATATTCCGCGAAGGCCTCCTCGCCCAGATCGTTGACCCGGACATACACCTGCACGCGGCCGGAGCGGTCGCGGATGTCGATGAAATTGGCCTTGCCCATGTCGCGGCGGGTCATCATGCGGCCACAGAGAATCACCTCGGAGCCTTCAAGCGCCTCGAAGCGTTCGGTAATCTCGCTGGCGTGAATGCTTTGCGCCGCCGTGGTGACGAGAAAAGGGTCCCTTCCCGCTTCCCGGAGGGCATCGAGCTTCTCAATGCGTATTTTTCTTAATTGATTGATATCCTGTTGATTGATGTCTTGCTGATTGATGTCTTCCTGCTGTCCGGCGGCTTCCTCAACCGCGTTTTCCAAGGCTTCATTTGCCATAAAAATATCTCCCGTTACTTGGATATGCTTAAAATTTCAAGGACGACCACGCCGTTGGGCACCTCGGCCTCGACCACGTCGCCGGCCTGGTGGCCCAGCAGGGCCTTGCCGATGGGGGATTCGTCCGAAATGCGGTTTTCGTCGGGGTTCGCCTGGGCCTTGCCGATGATCTGAAAGCTGAGCTCCTCTTCAAAGCTGCGGTCATAGACCGTCACATGGGCGCCGATGCCGATGACCTCGGTGCTCAGATCCTCGGTATCGAGAATCCTGGCGTTTTTCAGCTCCTCCTCCAGGCGGGAGATTTTCGACTCCAGAATCGCCTGCTCGTTCATCGCCTCGTCGTATTCGGCGTTTTCCGAAAGGTCGCCGAAGGAGCGGGCCTCCTTGATTTTAGCCGCGATCTCCTCGCGGCCCGTGGTGCGCAGCTGTTCGAGTTCGTCCGTCAGCTTTTTGTAGCCCTCCGCGGTGAGGAAGGTTTGATTGCCTGCCATATTCGGTTAGCATCCTTTCTTGTAGGTAACGCATAAAAACCCATATCCCGGCGAACGTTCGTTTTTGCTCGTCAGAAACAGGAAGCGCTCTTCTAAAATTTCATTTTCCATTGCCCATTTCAGTATACTCTATGCGGGGGGAAAAGTCAAGGGTTGATTTACCCGCGTCCGCTCTCTGTTAAAAACGGCTTCAGCGGCCGGTAGATCATGAGCACGATCACCACGCTCATCATCGCCTTTACGAAGGTGAAGGGGACGTTGAATATCAGCAGCGCCTGCCACAGCTCCCTGGCCGAGGGCAGAATCTCCTGGTACCAGCCCAGAATCACCGGCAGGGGAAGGTTCATGACGCTCACGTAAAGCGGATAAATGAGAAAGAGATTGGAGGGCAGGCTGACCGCGGCCATAGCCGCCGCGCCCAGCAGCGTGGCCAGCACGGCGCCCTTGCGGGTGGAGGCTTTGCGGTAAACCAGACCCGCCACCGTTACAAATGTGGTGCTGAGCAGGAGGTTGGAAAGCTCCCCGATGCCAAAGGTGGACGAATGCAGCAGCCCGATCAGGTTTTTCAGCAGACAAACCAGGACGCCGTAGGGCGTGCCCAGGGTCATGGCGGCCAGCAGGGCGGGCAGGTCCGAAAGATCCAGCTTAAGGAAGTCCGGCGTCAGCGGCGTGCCGAACTGAACGAGGAACAGTACGCTGGAAATCGCGGCGAACAGGGCGGTGAGTACGATGGATTTGAGCGGGAGTCTGGCGGTTGTTTTTGGCATGGTAAGTGTCATTCCTTTCGCTGTGCCGCTGCGCGTCACTTGACGCGAAAGGCACAAAAATTGTATGAAAGTGGATTTGCCTCACGGGGGGCATTGTGGTATAGTGTAGTTGGGTAAGCAGATA
>WRMQ01000057.1 GCA_009777055.1 Oscillospiraceae bacterium | reverse complement strand
GTGCCTGGGCCTGTGGCCGTGGAACCCAGGGCAGACATGGATGGAGGCGCGCTGCCCGCCTGCGCGGGGGCTGAATCACTTGCCGACGCCGTTTTTTCGCTGGGGTAGGTGTAGCGCGCGCTGGAAGCCGCGGTGGCTTTGGCCGTGGTGGCCGCAGCGGACGTGGCCGGCCTGGTTGTGCTTTCTTTGGCTGTGGATTCTGTCGCCGGCTTTGTGGCAGTCGTCTTCTGCGTGGTCTGCGTTGTGGCGGGAGCCGCCGCGCGGACCGGATAGCACAGCTCCTGCGAGGGCTCGCCGGAGGGGTCGATCAGCTGCACAACCAGCTCCTCCAGGGCCCGGAAAGCGGCCTCGTTCTTGCAGCCAAGCTCCAGCTCCAGGCTGAAATATCCGCCGCTGACGGGCTCCATGAGAATGTAGGCGCCGAAGGCGTGGTAGTTTTCTTCCTCATAGGAGGCGCCGGATTGGCGGTAACGCGCGATCTCGCGCCCCTGTACGCGCAGCGAGATTCCCAGGTCCGTTTCATAATCCACACCCTTGGCCTGCCCCGTCAGCCCGAAGATGACCCGGCGCTTTTCCTCGTCCGCCGCGTGGCGCAGGCGGGCGAATTGAATACCGCAGTAATGGTTTTTGCCGTCCTCCAGCAGTGTTACGAAGGGATAGTCGATCCATTCGATGTCGCCCACATTGCCGTCCACCGCGATGGCCGCGGCGGACAGATACGTCAGCGAGAGCAATGCCAGCGTGACAAAAAAGCAGAGTATACCCCTATTTCGCTTCAAAATATCAACCCTTTAAAACTGGAAAATTTATCCAGCACTCTATCTTTGGCAGTATTATAGATATCATGACGAATAATGTCAATTCTTTTCTTATATTGTTGAAAGAAATTCACATATGGTTGCGCATAGAAACACCATTTTGCCCATTTTCATTTTGCTCTTTACTTTTTATTATAAAAATGGTAAAATAAGAAGAGCTTGATGAAAGGTGTGTGGGTCAATGCCCAAAACCAGGGTCGCGGTGATCGGCTGCGGAACCATAGCCAACGCGGTGCATATTCCGTTTTACGCCAAAAATCCGGACGTGGAGCTCCGCTATCTCTGCGATATCCTGCCTGAACGGGCCGAAAAAGCCGTGAAGGAATACGGCTGCGGCAAGGCGGTGGCGGATTACCGTGCCTTTTTACAGGACCCGGAGCTGGAGGCGGTTTCCGTGTGCACCCACAACGACAGCCACGCGGCCATCTCCATCGACTTTCTGCGCGCGGGCAAGGACGTGCTCTGCGAAAAACCGGCGGCGCGGGTGCTCAGCGAGGCCCTTGAGATGCAGCGGGTATCCCATGAAACGGGCAAAATCCTCAGCATCGGCCTGGTCAACCGCTACGGCGACAGCGTCAACCGCGTGCGTGACATGATCGCCGCGGGAGAATTGGGAGAGGTCTTCCATGTCTATGCCAGCTTCCGTGCCCACCGTTCGATTCCGGGCATTGGCGGCGACTTCACCACGAAGGCCATTTCGGGCGGCGGCGCGCTGATCGACTGGGGCGTGCACTACCTGGACCTGATCCTGTACTGCTGCGGCGAGCCCAGACCCCTCACGGCCAGCGGCGAGGCCTTCTGCAAGCTGGGAAACCCCATTGAGGACTACACCTTTTTGGAAATGTGGGCCAGCCGGGACAAAAAGCTGGACGGCGTGTATGACGTGGACGACTCCGTCACCGGCATCATCCGCACCGAGGGGCCGGTGATCTCCTTCAACGGCGCCTGGGCCCAGAACATCGGGGTGGAGGAAACCTTTATTGATTTTATGGGCGACAAGGGCGGCATCCGCCTGCAATACTGCAAGGATTTTGTTTTCTACACCGCGAAGGGCGGCGCGCTGCTGGAAATCAAGCCCCAATACAGCGTGAAAGATTTTTACAAAGCCGAAATCGACGCCTTTGTGCGCAGCGTGCGCACCCGGCAAAGGAACCAATCCGACATCGACTACGCCATCGCGGGCTCAAAGCTGCTGGATGCCATCTACCGCTCCAGCGAGCTGCACCGGGAAGTGACGGTCGGCTGATGGCGGAATGACATAACGCGAATGATGAATTGTTCGAAAGGGGAACGAGGATATGCGGAGCATCCAAAGGGCGTTCGCGCTCATCGCGGCGCTGGCGCTGCTGGCGGCGGTGTTTTCATCCTGCGGTGGCGAGGCCAAATTAAAGAGCGCGCCGGGCAAGATCCTGATTTTTACGGGAAACGAGGACTTTGCCCCGGTGGAGCTTGCCCGGGCAAGGGCGCTTTCAAAGGAATACGAGCCGGGCACGATCTCCATTCAGCCGCTGGACGAGCGCTATGTGAACGACGGCACGGCGTTTTATGAGCTGGCAAAGCAGGTAATCCCCCAGATTCAGGGGCTGCACGGGGTGGTGTTTGCCCAGGGCGTCAAGGGAACGGCCCAGGTGGCCATGTATCTGGACGCCAATTACCCCAGCGTGCGGGTGGCTGTCTGCCTGCCCGAGGAGACCCCCTCCGTATTCGTCCGCTCGGCCGATTTGGTGCTGGATATCGACGGCGCGGCGCTGGGCAGGGCCATGGTGGCCGAATCCAGAAGGATGGGCGCGGAGACCTTCTATTTTCTCACCTGCCCCCGGCAGGAGCGGCAGCCGGGCCAAAAAGCCCTGCGGGAGGCCGTGGAGGCTCAATGCGCCGAGGAGGGAATCCCCTTTAAATACCACATGGGCCGCGACACGCTGGTAGAGGGCAGGGAATCCGCCGTGGAGTACTGCGAGACGCAGGCCGCGGCCTGGACCCGGGATGCCGGGGACAAGATCACCGCCTGGTACGCCACCGACCGGGGCGTGAACACCGCACTGGCTGTCAAGGCGCTGCTGGACGGCAAGGCGATTTTGCCGGGCCTGAGCGATTTCACCCCGCTGGCGGCGTTTCCGGCGGCGCTGGGCGCGAACGTCGAGGGCTTCGAAACGGATGCTCCCTATGTGATGGAGCGGATCGGGGAAGCGGCCGGGGATTTGGATAAAGCCTCGCAGATCGCCCTGTGGCAGGCGAGCCTGCCCTCCGTCATGCTCACCGCCGCGGTGGATTTCGTCGTCAACAACCAAAAGGCCAGAACCATCAACAGCGACGCCAACGCCGCGCTGGACGACGCCGTCAAGCGCAACGGAAAGCTCCGGGTCACCATGACCAGGGACGAGGTGAACCGCAATGTGTACCTGGTGAGCTGCGAGCTGAAGGCTTTGGGCTGAGCATAAAAGCGTACAGAGTGGAGAGTGGAGAATGGAAGCTCGTCAATTGGTATATCGCCGCGCCCTGCTCAAGCTGAGCGGGGAGGTGCTTGCCGGCGAAAAGGGCACCGGCATTGACTTCGATGTCGCGGAAGCGATCTGCGCCCGGATCGCGGAATGCGCCGCGATGGGGGCGCAGCTGGCTGTTGTTGTGGGCGGCGGAAACTTTTGGCGCGGGCGCAGCGGCGGAGCCATGGACAAGGTGCGCGCCGACCAGATGGGCATGCTCGCCACGGTCATGAACGCCCTTGCCCTGGCCGATATCCTGGAACAGCTGGGGGCCAGGGTTCTGGTGCAGACCGCGCAGGTGATGCCGCAGATCGCCTCCTGCGTCAACAGGAAGGAGGCTGTCGCCGCCCTCGAGGCCGGACAGGTGGTGATTTTCGGCGGAGGTACGGGGAATCCGTTCTTTACCACGGACTCCACGGCGGCGCTGCGCGCGGCTGAAATCGACGCCGAAATTGTGCTCAAGGCCACCAATGTGGACGGGGTATATGACAAAGACCCCAAAAAGCATCCGGACGCCGTGAAATATGACACGCTGAGCCATGACGAAATTCTCAAAAAGAAGCTGAAGGTGATGGACGCCACGGCGGCCTCGCTTTGCCGGGACCACGGCATTCCCATGCTGGTGTTTAACCTGGAGGGCGAGCCGGAAAACATTTTGCGCGCCCTGTGCGGCGAGGCCATTGGCACGAGGGTTGTAAGGGATTACTCATAGAATTTCAGTTCTAATATTTCAAAAATTTTTTAATTTTAAATATTTTAAGTTCTAAATATTCGAGTTCTAAATATTTTAAGTTCTAAATATTTCAATCTGAAGGAGGACTTACCATGGACGAAATTATGCAAGGCGCGCAGGACAAAATGGAAAAAACCATCGCCGCGCTGAAAACGGAGTATGGCGCTATCCGGGCCGGGCGCGCGAATCCCGCGGTGCTCGACAAGCTCCGCGTGGACTACTATGGCACCCCCACGCCCATCAACCAGATGGCGGCCGTGGCCGTGGCCGAGGCCCGCATCCTCACGATTCAGCCCTGGGACGTTTCGACCCTGCACGCCATTGAGCGGGTGATCCAGGCCTCCGAAATCGGGATCAATCCCCAGAACGACGGTCGTGTAATCCGCTTGATCTTTCCCCAGCTGACGGAGGAAAACCGCAAAAACATCGCCAGGGATATCCGCAAGCAGGCCGAGGAGGCGAAGGTCTCGATCCGCAACACCCGCCGGGAGCTGATGGACAAAATCAAGAAAATGGAAAAGGCCTCCGAGATCACGGAGGACGACTTGAAGGACTACGAGAAGGAGCTCCAGGAGCTCACGGACAGGTTTGTCAAGGAAGTGGATTCCGTCGCCGCGGGCAAGGACAAAGAAATCATGGAAATCTAATGGACCAAAATCTAATAGACCAAAATCTAAATGGACCAAAATTTGATGGACAAAATCTGATGGACAAAATTTGATGGATCATATCATTTTACCAAAGCACATAGGCATAATTATGGATGGCAACGGCCGCTGGGCAAAGCGGCGCGGCCTGCCCCGTACCGAAGGGCATAAGGCCGGCGTGGACGCTTTTGAGCGGGTCTGCGAATGCGCCGCCGATCTTGGCGTGCCGTATCTCACGTTCTATGCCTTTTCCACCGAAAATTGGCGGCGCAGCCCGGAGGAGGTGTCCGCCATCATGGAGCTTTTCCGGCGGCAGCTGCGGGAGGGGGAGCGCAGGCAGGCCGAAAACGAGGAAAAGCGCTGGCGCATCCGCTATATCGGCGACCTGGAGGAGGGCGGCCCCGTGCCGGATGATATCCTCGCCCTGCTGCGGGACATGGAGGAAAAGTCATCCTTCCGGGAAGAGACCGTGGTCAGCATTGCCGTCAATTACGGCGGACAGCAGGAGATTCTGCGCGCCGCGCGCAGGCTGGCCGCGCTGGTCCAAAAAGGGCAGCTTGCGCCCGAAGACATTTCGGAGCGGGACATAGAGGACGGCCTGTACACCGCCGGCCAGCCCATGCCTGACCTGATCATCCGCCCCAGCGGCGAGCTGCGGCTGTCCAACTTCCTGCTGTGGCAGAGCGCCTACGCGGAGCTCTGGTTCTCCGACATTCTCTGGCCCGATTTCACGGAGCGCGATCTGGACCGCGCGCTGGAGGACTTCGCGCTGCGCCAGCGCCGCTTCGGTGATATTGAGGCCTGATTTATCTTAGCTTGTTTTATCTTAAAAATATTATATATTTTTATTTTAATTATATAAGAGGACGCATGCTTATGAAAATACGTATTATCACGGGGCTGATGCTTGCCGCCATGGCGATTATCGCGCTGTGGAACCTGATGACGCCGATGATCGGCCTGCTCATTATCCCCTTCGCGGCATTGGCGGCCTACGAGGTTCTCCATGTGGCCAGGGTGAAGAGCAAGCCGATGATTGTCCTGGGCATTTCTGTGGCGGCGGTAATATCGCCTCTCATTGAGTACCAGGTGCTGCAAAAGCTGCGCATCCCCATGGTGCTCGTGCTGATGGTCTACGCCTTCACGCTCTGCGTGATGATGCTGTGCAGCAAGGAAAAAAAATTCTCGGACGTGCTCATGACCATGCTGGGCTCGCTTTCGATTCCGGCCGCCATGTCGTCGGTTACGCTGATCCGGGACTCGATCCATCAGCACGAGCTGGCGGATTTTGAGCAGAATCTCGCGATCTTCTTTCTGTTTTTCACCTTCTGCTGCGCCTGGCTCACGGATTCCTTCGCCTTTTTTGTGGGCGTAAAATTCGGAAAGCACAAGCTGTGCCCCGATATCAGCCCCAAAAAAACCGTGGAGGGCGCGCTGGGCGGTATTTTATGCACCGCGCTGGTAAACATGGGCTTTGCCCTGATGTTCAACGCCTTTTTCCTGGATATCTTCCGGATTCGCATCTGGGCTGTCGGCATCATCTCTTTGCCGATCTGCGTGGTGTCCATCATCGGCGACCTGACGGCTTCGATTATCAAGCGCAATTACGGCGTGAAGGATTACGGGAAGCTTTTTCCCGGTCACGGCGGCGTGATGGACCGCTTCGACAGCCTCCTGTTCGTGGCGCCTTTTGTGTACTTATTGATTGAAACAATGTTCCGGCTGAACGTAGAGGCATTCTATTTTGTGAGGTGATCTTATCAAGCGCTTGATCATACTGGGCTCCACCGGCTCCATCGGCGCCCAGGCCCTTGACGTGGCCCGGCGGCTGGAATGCTCCGTCGTGGCTCTCACGGCCAACCGTGACGCGAAGGCGCTGGAGGCGCAGATCCGTGAATTCCGCCCTCAGGCCGCGGCCCTGGCCGACGAGGCCGCCGCGCGGGAGCTCAAGCGGGCCGTGGCGGATCTCCCGACGAGGATCCTGTCCGGCCCCGAGGGGCTGCGGGAATGCGCGGCGATGGAGGCCGACTGTGCGCTCAACAGCATCACGGGCATTGCGGGGCTGCCCTCCGCCATCGCGGCCCTGGAGGCAAAAACGCCTCTGGCCTTGGCCAACAAAGAAAGCCTCGTGGCGGGCGGCGCGCTGGTGACCAGGCTCGCCACGGAAGGCCGGGTGCCCATTCTGCCGGTAGACAGCGAGCACTCCGCCATCTTTCAGGCGCTGCAGGGCCTTCCGCCTTCCCCGGAGGGCGGGCCCGATATCAGCGCGCTGCGCCGGATCATCCTTACGGCATCCGGGGGTTCCTTTTACGGAAAATCCCGCGGGGAGCTCGCCGGCGTTACCCTGGCCGAGGCGCTGCGGCATCCCAGCTGGCGCATGGGCGCGAAGATCACCGTAGACAGCGCCACCATGATGAACAAGGGCCTGGAGATCATTGAGGCGGCGTGGCTGTTCGGGCTCCCGCAGGAGCGCATCGATGTGGTGGTGCACCGCCAGAGCGTGGTGCATTCCCTCATTGAGTACCGTGACGGCTCCGTGCTGGCCCAGCTGGGCGTGCCGGATATGCGTTCGCCCATCCAGTACGCCATCACCTATCCCGCCCGCCTGCCCTCGCCGGTGAAGCGGCTACAGCTCGCGGAATGGGGCAGCCTAAGCTTTGAGGCGCCGGACGAGGAGAGCTTTCCGGCCATGCGTCTTGCCCGCGGGGCGCTGCAGCAGGGCGGATTGGCCCCCACGGTGCTCAACGCGGCCAACGAGGCGGCGAACGCGCTGTTCCGGGCGGGTAAAATTCGTTTTCTGAGGATCACAGAGCTGGTCGCTTCGGCACTGGAGGGCGTGAAGCCCACAGGGGACGAGCACAGCCTTGCGGATATTTTCGCGGCCGATCAGGCGGCGAGAGAGTATGTTCAAAAAATTTTTAAGAATTGAGAACAAGAAAATTGAGCACTTATTTATTGAGCGCCGCCTCCGTCTGGGGCAAGGTCTGGCCGCTGCTGGCGGCTGTTCTGTATTTTGGCTTTTTGATCCTGTCCCACGAGGTCGGGCATTTCTCCGCCGCGAAGGCCTTCAAGGTGAAGGTGCGGGAGTTTGCCATGGGTATGGGGCCGGTGCTCTTCAAATTTGGGAAGGGTGAGACGAAGTACGCCCTGCGCGCGCTGCCCTTCGGCGGTTCGGTGCTCATGGACGAGGACGAGGAGAACAGCGACGAGCCCCGTGCCTTCACCAACCAAAAGCCCTGGAAGCGCGTCGTCATTCTGGCTTCGGGGGCGGTGGTGAACCTCATCGTCGGCTTGCTGATCATGGCGGTTTTCGTCGCCAGCCAGCCCGATGCCATCACCACGAAAATAAGCTATTTCGGCAAGGACGCCCTTACCCAGGCCCAGGGCCTGCAGGAGGGCGATACCATATATAAAATCAACGGCAGGCGCGTGTATACCTATATTGATATCTCGTTCCTGATTTCCCGCAGTGAGGACTGCGTTGTTGACCTGGTGGTCAAGCGCGGCGGGGAGAAAATCAAATTTGACCAGTTCGCGTTTTACGGCGATGTTCAGGAGGACGGCACGCTGCTCTACCGCCACGATTTCGCGCTGACCGTCCTGCCCAAAAGCTTCGGGCGGATCATGAGCGGCACCGTCAACCAAAGCGTTACGGTGGCCCGCATTGTCTATATGAGCCTGGGCGACATGATTACGGGCAAATTCCGGCTGAGCGACATTTCGGGGCCCATCGGTGTGGTGAACGTGATCACCGACCGGGCGAAGGAGGCCCAGTCCGAGGCGGGCAAGCCGGACAAATCGGGATTTTACGAGGCCCTGCTCAATTTGATGTTCCTGCTGGCGCTGATCTCCATCAACATCGGCATCATGAACCTGCTGCCGCTCCCCGCGCTGGACGGAGGCCGCCTGGTATTTTGCTTTATTGAAATGATCTTCCGCAAGCCCGTGCCGAAGAGGGTCGAGGCCTGGATTCACGGAATCGGGATTACGCTGCTGCTGTTGTTCATGTTTGTCATCACGGCTTCGGATATCTGGGGACTGATCAAGCGATAGGGGAGGTGGGCATATGCGGCGTCGAAGCTGCCGGAGCGTCAATGTCGGCGGCGTAGCTGTCGGCGGGGAGGCGCCTGTGAGCGTGCAGTCCATGCTCAGTTGCCCGGCGCATGACATCCCGGGGAATCTGGACCAGGCGCTGGCCCTGGAGGCCGCGGGCTGCCAGATCATCCGCGCCGCCGTGCCGGACACGCGGGCCGTGGCCCTCATCGCGGCGCTCAAAGCGCAGTGCCGTGTCCCCATTGTGGCGGACATCCATTTCGATTACCGGCTGGCCCTGGAAAGCCTGGCCGCCGGGGCCGATAAAATCCGCATCAACCCCGGCAATATCGGCGCGCCGGAGCGGGTGAGGGCTGTGGCCGACGCCTGCCGCGCCCGGGGGGTCCCCATCCGCGTGGGGGTGAATTCCGGCTCTCTGGAGCCCGCGATTTTGCGGAAATACGGCTCGCCCACGCCGCAGGCCATGGCGGAAAGCGCTCTGGAGCATATCCGGCTGCTGGAGGCCTGCGATTTTACCGACATCGTGGTGTCACTCAAATCGTCCAATGTGGAGCGGACGGTTCTGGCCTACGAATGCCTGGCGGCGCGCTGCGATTATCCGCTGCACCTGGGCGTTACCGAGGCGGGCGGCGTGCGGATGGGACGCATGAAGTCCGCCGCGGGGATCGGCGCGCTGCTGCTGCGGGGCATCGGGGACACCATCCGTGTCTCGCTCACGGCGGACCCCGTAGAGGAGGTTGCCGCCGCGAAGGATCTGCTGCGCGCGCTGGGGCTGTGCGGCGGGCCGAATGTCATCTCCTGCCCCAGCTGCGGGCGAAGCAGGATTGATATCATTGCCCTGGCGCGGGAGGCGGAGGCGCGGCTTATGGGCTGCGAAAAGGATATCACCGTGGCCATTATGGGCTGCGCGGTGAACGGCCCCGGTGAGGCCCGGGAGGCGGATATCGGCCTGGCGGGAGGAGACGGCTGCGCGGTGCTGTTCCGCAAGGGTGAAATTCTGCGCAGGGTATCGGAGGCCGAAGCCCTGAATGCCCTGATGGCGGAGATCGAAAGATAATCAAGAAAAAATAATTTTTAAGCAAAATAATCAAGAAAAGATAATATACCTCTTGCAAAATTGATATTGGTTACCAGCGGGCGCACACAGTGCGCCCCTACGATGATCCTTCGTGATGGACTGATATCAAGCTGGGGCAGAATTCATAGTAGGGGCGACCTGCGGTCGCCCACTGGCAAAAAGCCACCCATTTCGCAAGAAGTCTTAATCAAGAAAATTTATGAAAATAATCAACTTGATATATATATATATAAAAGTAAAAGCAGGAAATTGGAGTGGGTATGACAAGCGTGCGAAGCAAGGGTACTGTGCCGCTGTGGATTTTTTTTGGGGATTGCCTGCCGGGGGTGGAGTTTCCCGCCGAGACGCAGGGCCTGCTGGTGCGGCCGGCGGTAAACGCGGCGGAGCGCCGGATGCATCTGGAGCTGTTCGGCGAGGAATGGATCGCTCCCGAAGCGGTGGAGCGGCTGTGCGATGGCGTGGCCGGGGCCACCGAATGCCGCGTGACGCATATGCTGCGCTTTGCGCCGGGCTGCTTTGGAAAAAGCGCTTTTCCCTGGCTGCTGCGCAGGCTGCCGGAGGATATCGTGGTGGCCAAGGGCTTTCTGCGGGGGGCCTCGCTGACCTGTTCGGAGGGCGTTTTGCGCCTGACGGTGAGCGAAACCGGTAAAAAAGTGCTGGACGACGCCAACACGGCGGAGTGGATGCGCCGCTTTGTGCTGGATCACTTCGATTTGGCGCTTGAAACGGAGCTGGTGGCCTGCGCGGCGGAGGTAAAGCCGGGTCCCTTGCCAGAAAACCCCGTTTTAAAGCCAGAAAAAGCCCTTGAAAATAAAGCGAACGCGAAAGCAAAAGCACGGCCCGAACGGAAAGCAAAGTCAAAAGACTTTACATTTGACGGTCTTCCCTTCCAAACGGAAAAGATCATCTACGGTACAGCGATTCGCAGCCGTCCCATGGAAATTGACAAGATTGATCCCCTGGATGGCAGCGCCGTGGTCTGGGGCGAGGTCTTCGGTTTTCGGGAGATTACCACCCGGGACAACCGAAAAAAAATACTTACTTTTAATCTGACGGACTACAGCAGCTCCTACCCCTGCAAAATCTTCGAGGAGGCCGAGAACTGCCGGGAGCTGCTCAAGCATATCAAGGACGGCGCGTTTTTGCTTCTGCGGGGCGCGTTTGTTTTCGATAAATATCTGGGGGCCCACTGCCTGCAGCCCAAAGCGATCACTATAGTGAGGCCGGTTTTGCCGGAGGACACCGCGCCTGTGAAGCGGGTGGAGCTGCACCTGCATACGAACATGTCTGAGATGGACGCTGTCACCGGCGTGGAAAAGCTTGTCGAGCGGGCGGCGCGGTGGGGGCACAAGGCCATCGCGGTCACCGACCACGGTGTGGCGCAGGCCTTTCCGGCGGCGATGGAGGCGGGCAAAAAGCATGGCGTGAAGATCATCTATGGCATGGAGGCCTACTATGTGGACGACATGCCCCCCGTTGTGCTGGGCGCCCGGGAGGCCGCGCGCGTGGGCTTCGATCAGCCCATTGTGGTGTTCGACGTGGAGACCACCGGCCTTTCCCCCCGCGGGGACCGCATCATCCAGATCGGCGCGGCGCGGCTTGAGCGCGGCGAGATCACCGGCAGCTTCTCCACCTTTGTGGACCCGGAGCGGCCGCTGCCCGCGAAGATCACGGAGCTGACAAAGATCAGCCAGGACATGCTTGCCGGCGCGCCAAAGGAGTGGGAGGCCGCGCGGGCCTTCGCGGATTTTTGCGGCGGGGCCCTGCTGGCCGCCCACAACGCGGCCTTCGACACCGGCTTTTTGACCAATCTATACAAGAGACATGGCGGGCGCTTCAAAAACTCCTGCGTGGATACATTGGCGCTGGCGCA
Organism: Oscillospiraceae bacterium; assembly: GCA_009777055.1. GTDB lineage: Bacteria > Bacillota > Clostridia > Oscillospirales > Acutalibacteraceae > WRMQ01. Next base: position 6,027 of record WRMQ01000057.1, on the reverse strand, counting down.
GCTGCTGCTGCCGGAAGCGAAGAACTACAGGCTGGATACCCTTGCGCAGCTGTTTCGCCTGAGCGGCTTCGAGCACCACCGCGCCGACGACGACGCCCGGGTGACGGCGCGGATCCTGCTGGAGCTCATGCGCATTGCCCGGGAAAACCATCCCGCCTCTGACGGCGATTTTCTCTGGTTTCAGCAGGGGAACCTAAAAGCCGACGCCCGCAAGCTGCGCATGCACCACATGATCCTGCTTGCGGAAAATCCGGCGGGGCTTAAGAATCTCTACAAGCTTATCACGAAATCCAACCTGCGTTATTTTTCCCGCAGGCCCCGCGTGCCGCGCAGCGAATTGATGGCCCACCGGGAGGGCCTGCTTGTGGGCAGCGCCTGCGAGGCCGGAGAGCTCTACAGCGCGGTTTTAGACGGAAGGGATGACGCGGAGCTCCTGCGCATCGCCGATTTTTACGATTATCTTGAGATACAGCCGGACGGCAACAATTTGTTCCTCACCCGGGCCGGCAGGGACGGCGAAAGCCCCCGGGCCGAAAACCGGGAGGAGCTCCATGAAATCAACCGGAGGATTATCCGTCTGGCGGACGCCCTGGAAAAGCCCGTGGTGGCCACAGGGGACCTGCACTTCCTCGACGAAAGGGACGGCCTCTTCCGGGAGGTGCTGCTCACGGCGCAGGGCTTTCAAGACGCGCAGAACCAGGCCCCGCTGTATTACCGCACGACCCAGGATATGCTGGCGGAATTCGCCTATCTGGGCGAGGAGGCCGCTTTCGAGGTCGTGGTGGGCAATCCCAACAAGATTGCCGACCGGGTGCAGGACATGCGCCCCATTCCAGCGGGGAGCTTTCCGCCCAGGATCGACGGCGCGGAGGAGGAGCTGACCCGCCTGTGCTATGGACGCATGCGCGCCGTTTACGGCGACCCTCTGCCGGAATACGTTGAAAAGCGGCTGGACAAAGAGCTCAAGTCCATCATCAAAAACAACTTCGCGGTGCTCTATGTTATCGCGCAGAAGCTGGTGAGGGAATCCGAGAGGCAGGGCTATTACGTAGGCTCCCGGGGCTCGGTGGGCTCCTCCTTCGCGGCCCATGCCGCCGGAATTTCGGAGGTCAACCCCCTGGCGCCGCATTACTTGTGCCGGAGCTGCCGGCACAGCGAATTCTTCCTGGACGGCAGCGTGGGCTCCGGCTTCGATTTGCCCCCGAAGGACTGTCCACGCTGCGGCGCGTCTATGCAGCGGGATGGCCACGATATCCCCTTCGAGACCTTTTTGGGCTTCGACGGCGACAAGCAGCCGGATATCGACCTGAACTTTTCGGGGGAATACCAGTCCCGGGCTCACGAATACACGGCGGAGCTCTTCGGCGGGACGCATGTGTTCAAGGCCGGCACGATCAATACCCTGGCCGAGAAAAACAGCCTGGGCTATGTGAAAAAATATCTGGAGCTCACTGGCCGGGAGGTGAGCCAGGCCGAGCTGGACCGCCTGGCGCGGGGCTGCACCGGCGTGAAGAAGACCACGGGCCAGCACCCCGGTGGCATGGTGGTCATCCCGGCGGACAACGAGGCCGAGGACTTTACCCCCGTGCAATACCCCGCCAACGACGAGAGCAAGGGCATGACCACGCACTTCGACTTTCACGCCCTGCATGACACCATTCTCAAGCTCGACAATCTGGGGCACGACGTGCCGACGATGTATAAATATCTGGAGCAGCTCACGGGCATCCCCATCGACAAGGCCGATGTGTGCGACCCGAGGCTTTATGAGCTCTTCCGCTCGCCGGAGCCTCTGGGCGTCACGGCGGAGGATATCGGCTGCGACACGGGCACCCTTTCTTTGCCGGAGATGGGCACGAGCTTTGTGCTGGGTATGCTGAAGGAGGCGCGGCCCCGCTGTTTTTCGGATCTGCTGCAGATTTCGGGGCTGTCCCACGGCACGGGGGTGTGGCTGGGCAATGCCCAGGAACTCATCAAGGCCGGTGTGTGCGATATTTCCAATGTCATCGGCACGCGGGATAACATCATGGTCTACCTCATGCACAAGGGCCTGGAGCCCAAGATGGCCTTCCAGATCACCGAGATTGTGCGGAAGGGAAAGGCGGCGAAGCTGCTCAGCCAGGAGCATATCGGGGCCATGAAGAAGCACGGCGTGGAGCAATGGTATATCGACAGCTGCATGAAGATTCAATACATGTTCCCCAAGGCCCACGCCGCGGCCTATGTCATCGCGGCGATGCGCCTGGCCTGGTATAAGCTCTATCATCCGCTGGAGTACTATGCCGCCTACATGACGGTGCGCGGGGAGGACCTCGACACCCGCGCTGTTTTGGGCGGGCGAAGCCAGATAAAAGCACGCTTGGCCGAGCTCAGGTCGAAAGGAAAAGAGGCCTCGGGAAAAGAGCAGGACATGATCCCCAGCCTGCAGGTGGTGGGCGAGATGCTGGCCCGGGGGATTCAGATTCTGCCGGTGGATATCTACAAATCCCACGCGGCGGCCTACCAGCTGGAGGACGGAAGGATCCGCCTGCCCTTCGCCTCCCTGGAGGGCGTGGGGGACGTGGCCGCCCGGCAGATGCACGCGGCCCGGGAGGACGGCGAGGGAGCCTACCTGTCCCGGGAGGATTTTAAACGCCGCACGGGTGTTTCGGTGCAGGTGATGACCTTTCTGGAGGAAATCGGCGCCCTGGACGCCCTGCCAAAGAGTACGCAGCTGAGTTTCTTTTGAACCCATGCCAATGACGCATTTTGAATTACGAATTAAAGAAGGTGGTTCCCATGAGACAGTACGCGAAGATCACGCCGGAGGGCACGAAGGACTATGTATTCGAGGAGTGCGAGGCCCGGGGCGCGGCGCAGGCCGCCCTGACGGGTGTGTTTGAGTCCCACGGTTACGCGCCGGTGATGACGCCCTATCTGGAATACTACGACGTGTTCCACCGCCCCTCCGCCGATTGGCTCACCGAAAAGCTCTACAGCGTCACGGACTCGCGGGGGCGCTTGCTGGTGATGCGGCCGGACAATACGCTGCCCATCGCGCGGGTAGCCTCCGCGCGGCTGCAATATGAGGATATGCCCATGCGGCTGTACTACCACCAGAGCGTGTTCCGCCGCTCCCGCTTTTACGCGGGCCACAGCGACGAGTATTTGCAGTGCGGCGTGGAGCTGCTGGGTGCCCAGGGCCTGCGCGCGGACCTTGAGATTCTGCAGTGCGCGGTGGATGCCCTGCGCGCCTGCGGCGTGCGGAATTTTCGCGTTGAGCTGGGCCACGCGGGCTTTTTCAAGGCTCTGGCAGACACGGTCTCTATGTCGGAGGATTTACGCGCGGAGTTAATTCAATGCATCGAAAGCAAGAACTGCCCCGCCTTGGAGGAGCTGCTGTGCCGCATCGGCAACACAGGCGAAACCGGGGCTCTGCGGGCCCTGCCTCGTCTTTTTGGCGGGGAGGAGACCCTGAAGCAGGCCAGGGCGCTGTGCGGCCTCCCGGCGGCCCATGAGGCGCTGGACTCCCTCGCCGCGCTCTACGATTGCCTGCGGGCGCTGGATTTGCAGGAGCATGTGGACATTGATCTGGGCCTTGTCCACGGCCAGCGGTATTACACCGGCTTTGTCTTCCGGGGCTATATTGAGGGCTCGGGGATCTCGGTGCTTTCCGGCGGCCGCTATGACGCGCTGCTGGCGGAATTCGGCCGCCCGGCGGCGGCTGTGGGCTTCGCCGTGGCGCTGGAGCCGCTTGCCGAGCTGCTGCTGGAGCAGGGGAAAATCCCAAAACGCGCCCCGGCGGAGGTCATGGTCTTTGGCGCGGCTGGCTTTGAGGCCGCGGCGCTGAAGCATCTGCGCGGGCTGAACGAGCAGGGGCTGCGCTGCGAATACGCGCCCTTCGAATCCCTGGAGCAGGCGGCGCAATACGCCAAGCGCAAGGGGATTCCAAGGCTGGATGTGATGGATGCCCATGGGCTGAGTCAATCCGCGGTCTGACAAATCCACAGGATTTTCTTGATTAATGGAGGTAATTTTATGAGACCCATTCGAATCGCGTTAACAAAAGGAAGGCTCGAAAAGCGCTCGGTGGAGCTGTTCGAATCCATCGGCTTTGACTGCGCCCAGCTGATCAATAAGGGGCGGCGGCTCATCCTGCCCATGGACGACTACCAGGTGGTGCTCGCCAAGGCCGCCGATGTGATTACCTATGTGGAGCACGGGGCCTGCGATATCGGCATTGTGGGCAAGGACACCATTGCCGAGGCCGGCTCCGCGTTCTACGAGATGCTGGACCTGGGCTTCGGCAAATGCCGCTTTGCCCTGGCGGCGCTCAAGGGCAGCGATTTTTATGACGGCTATCATGAGCGCGTGGTGGCCAGCAAATACCCCAAGGTGGCCAAGCAGTTCTTCGAGAAGAAGGGCATGGACGTGCGCGTGATCAAAATCGAGGGCTCGGTGGAGCTTGCCCCCTTGCTGGGGCTGGCCCACGCCATTGTGGATATCGTCGAAACCGGCTCCACGATCCGGGAAAACGGCCTGGAGGTCATTGAGGAGATCATGCCGATCTCCGCCCGCGTGATCGTCAACCGCGCCAGCATGAAGCTGCGCCGGGAGGAGATTGAGCAGCTGCTCAAGGACATGGAAATCGCGGTGCAGGTTTAATTTAATTCTCAATTCTCAATTCTCAATGCTCAATTTAAAATTCTCAATTTAAAAATTGCAATTAAAACTTGAAATTCAAAATTTGCAATTCAAAATTTGAAATTTTCAGTGCTCAATGATTTTTGTGAGGTGCATTTGATATGCTTCCTATAACTGTTTGTAACGGCAAACGTGAACGGGCCGTTTTTGATCACCTAAAAGCCCGGGGCGGGGAGGCGGACGCCCGCGTCGCCGCCAGCGTGCGGGAGATCATCGCCGAGGTGAAGGCCAGGGGAGACGAAGCCCTGCGGGAGTATACCCTGCGCTTCGACAAGGCGGATTTGGCCCGTATTGAGGTTTCGCCCGCTGAGATGGAAGCCGCGGCGGCGAAATGCGATCCGGCGTTTATCGCGGCGCTGGAGCGCGTGAGCGAAAATATCCGGGATTTTCATGCGCGGCAATTGCGCCAGAGCTGGTTCACGACGGGCGAGCACGGCGTGATGCTGGGCCAGCGTGTCCGGGGGCTGCGCCGCGTGGGGGTGTATGTTCCCGGCGGCACGGCGCCGCTGCCCTCCTCGGTGCTCATGAACGCGATCCCCGCGAAGATTGCCGGGGTGGGGGAGATCATCATGGCCACGCCCCCCTGGAAAGGGAGCGCGAGCCCCGAAATCCTCGCGGCGGCGCGCATCGCGGGGGTGGACCGGGTGTTCCTCGTGGGAGGCGCGCAGGCCGTGGCCGCCATGGCCTACGGCACCGGGACGATTCCCGGGGTGGATAAAATCGTGGGGCCGGGGAACATCTATGTCGCCACGGCAAAGAAGCTGCTTTATGGCGTGGTGGATATCGACATGATCGCCGGGCCCAGCGAGATTTTGGTCATTGCCGACGAAACGGCCAGGCCCGCGTGGCTGGCCGCGGATTTGCTCTCCCAGGCGGAGCACGATGCGCTGGCCAGCGCGATTCTGCTGACGAGCTCGCAGGCCGTTGCCGAGGCCACGGTGAGGGAGCTGGAGCTCCAATGGAGCCGGCTGCCCCGCAAAGAGATTGCCGAACAGGCCCTGAAAAGCTTCGGCGCGGTCTTTGTCTGCGAGAGCGTTGAACAGGCCATACAATACGCCAATGATTTCGCGCCGGAGCATTTGGAGCTGTGCGTGGCGAATCCCATGGACTGGCTGGGCGCCATCGACAACGCGGGCTCGGTCTTTTTGGGGCACTACACGCCAGAATCGGTGGGGGATTACTTCGCCGGGCCGAACCATGTGCTGCCCACCGGGGGCACGCCGCGCTTCTTTTCGCCTCTTTCGGTGGATGATTTCATCAAGAAGACGCAATTCATCTCCTACACCAGGCCCGCGCTGGAGGAGGCCAGGGAAACGATTCTTGCCCTGGCCGGCCGGGAGGGCC
>WRMQ01000056.1 GCA_009777055.1 Oscillospiraceae bacterium | reverse complement strand
GGCAAAGGTGCCATTACTCTGGCCGTCTGTGATGAGATTGACCAGCATCGCGCTCCCTTTGCCAATGCGGGCAAGCAATCGCAGTGCTTTCAGGCCGCCCGGAATGATGACTCTGGCGCCGGCTTTCAGGATTTCGGCAAAGAAATCAGACCCCACCTGCTGTATCGCGGCGGCGATGTATGCCACGCCGGTCATGAAAAAAGTGAACAGGCTTGACGCGATTCCAAAGGCGAATTCAGTGAATCCCGTGCCCAAAAGGCCATCCAGAAAGTCCTTCAGCACCCCCCGCCCGCTCGGGTCCACAAACATCACGGGGTTCCCGTTGCAGTAGGCGTAAAGGTTCGCGCCGTTCAGGGCGTCGTCGCCTGCGATGAACAGGCTGTCAGCGTTCAAAAACCGCCGCCATTCCGGGTTGTAATAGCGGGTTTGCAGGAAGTAGAAGCCCGTTTCATTGTCCTGGTAATAGCCCCGGTAGCGGTAGGGGTTCAGCGCGCCCAGGGCCGGCAGATTGGCGTCGACCCACTCGAGCTTCAGCTCGTCGAAGCGCTCCAGATACGCCAGGACGATGGCCTCCAGAACACCCTCGGCCAGGTGCTTGTCGTCCTCGAGGGCCGCCAGGATGTTTTCGCGCAGTGTTGGGGTGAACCGGGTGGCGGCGAACCAGGCGAAGGGCAGCAGAAAGGCCTCGCCGGGGCGTGGGTCGTCCAGCGCGGCGCCGATTTGGGCCTCCAGCTCCCCGGGGGGCATGTGCACGGCGGCGTAGGCCGCGAAGGGGATATGCTCCTCCAGCCAGCCCGCGGGGGTATTCCGCAAGGCGTCGATATAAGCATACACTTTTTCCGCCTGGAAGTCAAGGGGTGAATCCAGCAGCGCGTCGCGCAGGGCGGTAAAATCCATGAGATCGAGCTCCAGAGCCAGCGCCAGCAGGGCCTCAGCCTGCTCCCAATAGACTCCCGCGCCGCGCAAAACGGATTCCAGGCACTCCATTTCGCGGTCACGGGGTCCGGGCTCAAGCCTGCGCAGCCGCCAGGCCTCCCGCAGCTCACCCTCCGCCATCCACTCCTCTTTGATTTCGGAATAATTGGTCAGATAACTGGTGCACACCTCCTCAAATATCGCACGACCGTTGTCATAATTCTCGAGAATCTCCTCAAAAAGCATGAAAACATAATAAGCGACGGGCAGAAAATCAAGATAATCAGGGCCGCTCGTGTTGCTTATTGCTAGTTTTATATAGTTTATGGTGCTGTTATGAGACATATTGGGCGGCAAAGATAGCATAGCAACTAAAAGCATGAGGTCTATTGACATGTTTGCGCTTTGATAGAGGAGCAGTTGATCAATGTGATTATCGACCAGCGTTTCATCATTCTCCAGGCCTATGAGAAACTCGCGCAAGGCATCCGGATCCGGGATGTCCAGATCGAGAACCGCGGGCAGCAGCTCTTCGATTTCGCCCTGTGTCAGGCCCGCCTCTGCCAGCGCGGCCTCCATATATCCCGTTTCGGCAACGCGCGCGGGCGCAAGCGCTTCCCGGCCCTCTTGAATGGTCACATTGCCCCAGGCGTCGTACTCATACCGGGCCTGAATCACGCCCTTTTCATCCACAATGGCGGTGATATCCCCCTGCAGATTGCGCAGGTAGAAGAACGCCCTGCCCTGATGCTTAAAGCCAATCACTTTACCGTCGGCGTCATAGCCGAAATCAAGGGTATCGACACCATCGCTTTGCCGGACAAGCAGCTGATCCGCGTAGGTATATTTTGTTGTTTTTTCATCTGATGGATTGATTTCGACGCTCTTGCTTGTGCGCAGCCCCGCCGCGTCATAGCTATAACTGACATTCAGTCCATCTCCGCTGATTCCCGCCAGCTGCCGCCCCCGCTGCCAGCTGAAAACAGTGCTGCCATAGCTTACCGGGTTGCCGATGTCATCATATTCGATAAGCTTATTATCGAACTTCTTCAGCTGATCCTTCCAGTTGGCGCCGCCCCCGCCATAGTATTCATATGTTTGAAGAAGGCCGTCCTTCAGAACAGATGTGATGTTTCCCCCTGTGTCATATGCGTATTCTGTGGTTGAGGTGGGGGTGGTTTCACTGATCAGGCGGTTCAGGCCGTCGTAGGCATAGCTTGTCGCCGCGCCGTCTGTGGTGACCTTGCTGATATTCCCGTTCGCGTCGTACTCATAACCATAGCCCAGCACAACGTTGGCTTCGGCGTCAGAATAACCGAAGCTTTTCACAAGACCGCTGGCGGCGCCGTTGATTTCGTCTTTGTACGCGATATTATTGTTCAGCGCCGCCGCCGGCATGCCAAGCGCGTAGCCGGTGGGCCGCCCCAGATCGTCGTAGCTGTAATTCATCTCCGCGCCGTTCAGGGAATAAAGCGCGGCGGTGGATGGCCTGCCCAGCTCCGTGCTGGTGTACCAGGCGTCATACATCATATTATTATGTTGCGTGAAGGTCACGCGGCTGGGTGCGTTGCGGAAGTCATAGACATACTTCACCTGGCTGCCGTCGCTGCCGCTTACGCTTTCGAGCAGGCCGTCAAAGGCGTAGCTGTAGCGCTTTGTTATATCAGCCGGGCCCGTGTGGTCAATGATCTGGGATAAGCGGTCGTTTTCATTGTAATAATAGGAGGCGATCGGATCACCATCCCACTCTTCGCCATTGACGCGGTCCCGTTCATCATAAAATAACTCATATTTCGCGGTAGGGTTGTAGACATCCCCGCCATAGGTCTGTGTTATTAACAGCTGGCCGTCATAGCCGTTTGTTACCAGATCTTTGCCGTCCACCTTGGCTTTAAAAAGACGGTTTTGGGCGTCGTAGCTGTATTGATAAGCTGTGCCGCCGCGGGTAATGGTGCTGAGCATGCCGTCCTGCGTTGTGACCGTTGTTTCCGCGAGAGGCGCGGCGTTTTCCTCCGGCAGGCCGGTGGTGGAAATCAACACATCGGTATCCGGATCATATTCGTATGTCACGATATTCCCGCCGGGGTATTCCACCTGGGAAAGCGTGCCTGTCAGATGATTATAGGTATATTGGGTTACCTCGCCGCGGGCGTCGGTGTGCGTCGCCGGATAGCCCCATTGGTCATAGGTCATGGTTTCAGTGATCCGCGCGCCGCTCAGCTGTCCGAATTCGTCTTCCTTTCCGGTTTTCACTTCGGTCACCAGGCCATGGCTGTCATAGCTGTATTCGGTCACATTGTCGCCCTTGTCCTTGGTTTTGGTCAGGTTTTGATTGGAGTCATAGCTGTAGTCATAGCTGTTGATCAACAGGCCGTCGAGCCTTTCCTCCACCCGCTCAACTTTTGTGCCGTCATACGCGGCCTCAGTTGATTTGTAGTTTTCTTCCACAGAAACGGGCAGGCCCTCGCTGTTATATTCATAGCTCGCGCCGAAATTGCCGACGTAGACGAAGGCGTTGGAGAAGGAAGCGTTATTGACTTGATTTTCATAAACAAAGGAATATTGCAGAAAGCTGCATTCCTGATCCGGGCCCAGGGTGATAGACTTTGCCGCCATCTGGTGCATCGCGGATATATTTTCATCGAAATCAATGCAAATGGGTTCACTGGTGATCAGTTGGTTGTTTGTGTCGTAAAGCTTTGCGACAACGGCAAAGGAATGCGGAACAGCCACCGCGTAGGCCGCTCCCTGGCCGCCGATGATAATGGTTTCGCCCGCCCTGGCGTTCACCGGAACGGTTTGAATCACTTCCTTGGTCTTTGTTGGCGAGCCCAGCATCATGGCGTAGTTATGCCCGGAATGCCCTTTTATCCCGTCGTCGCTTTCCCGGTTCAGCCAGCTCCAAGAGATGGCGTCCGCCCCCGCCTGCGCGTCGAGCGAGCCTGTGTAAAAAGAAAAGTCACTGTTTTCCACCAGATTATAGTAGCGTGAGCCACCGCTTTTTTCGAGCTGGACGTTGTCGAAGTAGACAGAGCCCACAGCGCCCTCCAAGCCAAGCATGGCCCAAAACCAACTGTTCGCGTCTTCGGGAAACGTGAAGGTATAACTCACGCGCTCCCAGCCATTCGTTGCGGTTATCCCATTCAGAAGATCAATATGCCAGCCCTCACCGCTGTCAACCCAGCTGAAGCCCAGCTTCGCGCCGCCATCACCCTCCAGTTCGGACGGAATCATGATATCGGCGGAAAGCGTATAGGTTTCTTCGGGCCCGGCATGGAAGAGCTGGCCCACGTGGCTTGTACCGCCCGTGCTGCTTACTTGCAAAAGCATTGATCTTTCGCCCCGGCACTGCTCCGAATCAGTATATTCCGCCAAGGCGTTTCCATTTTTCCAGGAGATCCAGGTCGTCCAGTCGTCCGACCATATGTTGTTTTCAAATATTTTTTGCTCAAAGCCATGGTTTCTCAGCAGATTATTCGCGATCGTCTGTATCTCGGAGGCTTCAGAGATTTTATTGAATTGATTGCGGTCTGCCTCCGAAACGCTGGACGTATAATAGTCAGTGAATTGCACCTGCTGATATTGATTCCGCACGCTTGTCACGCTGCCGTTCAGGTTAAAGTGATAGTTGTTCCACTTTCCGGAGCTGTCATAAACAACGGTAGCGCCGGCATATTTGCCGGATGAGGAATTGGTGCTTTGGTTGTTCTCCAGCAAATAGAAAAAATCCAGCTGCTCAAAGGGCTCCTCATCCTTATTGTTTTGTATGATACAGCGAACTCTTGGAAATGTAATTAGAAAATAAAGAGAGTACAAAATATATTCTTTGCCAACGAAAACGCTTTTATATGAAATATCAATCGAAGATGAATCATCCGCCGTGATTTTGCAGAGAGACCTGTAGCTTAAACTGGTAATAATATAAAGAGCCGTATAACCAAATGATGTGCTCTTTCCATCGGGATATGTAATCTCACTGAGATATATACCACCTTGGGTATTCACGTATGAAAACAGGGTTGACCGGCCGGCCGGGTCTGCTATGGCGCTCAGATTGCCGGAGGAATCGTAAGAAAATACAGCGACACGGCCGGAGCCATCCTCCACCTGTGTAATCTGATTGCTGCTGTTCCAGGTGATGATCTGTTCATTTCCATTGCTGTCCTCCATTCTTTCAAGAAAGCCCTGCGCGTTAAAATATTTTTTGTTGTTCCCCGCGTCTGTCAGCTTCAATGGATTCGTTTCGAGAATAAGCGTTGCGTCATATTCGTGCGATATGCTTCCATTACTCTTTTTGGTAAAGTAGTGTGTCGTGCCATCTCCGTCTATATATCGATACCGATAACCCGCGTTATACAGCGCGCCCTGGCTGACCTCTATGAACTGTTCTTGAAGATTTAAGCGGAAGCCCTTGCCGACACCCATATTGGGAAAACTGCTGGTCGCGCTTGAGGTATATACATGAGCGATGTTCAAGGGCAAAAGATTGCCCGGCATGCTGATATCCGTATGAACATAAGTCATCACACCGTTATAATGATTGACATGCGCTGTTCCGGAGCGGCCCAACTCAATCGTTTCATAGGACCAGTAGTTTTCCAGGCCAAGATTAAGGGTGTAAGCAATCCCGATGGCGGGCCCTGTCAGCTGCAGCCGGGCGGAATGGGTTTCAGCTCGTGTCTGAAGCATGAGGCCATAGTTTGTCCCTGTTTCATACCAGTCGCGGACCGCCTTCGTGATATTGAAGTTGTACGTATAATTTGAAGTCTGCACGAGCGGCTTAAAGTCAATCACATAGGGGTGCTTGTCCGGCTGCGCGCCCCAGGCGATCGTGCCGGTTTCCCATTCATCTTTGCATTCATACATATAAAGATGGTTTGAATTGTCTCCCGAAGCACCGGACGAAGCGCTTAAATCAAACTGCGCCAGCGACACAACGCTGCCGCCTGGCAATATCGGCAAGGTGAATTGGATATAGGTGCGCCATACGCCCGCCGCGGGGTTTGTCCCGGGAAACAGACCAACATAATGGTTGTTGGTGCTTTTGGTGGTGGGATGAACTGAAACACTCTGATAACCCGAAACCCCCGCCGTCAGTGTCGGATCCACCACAACCGGCAAAACCCGCTGCTCGTCATTGATCCACGCCGTGTTGGCGGTTAAGGTGAGCAGCCCGCTCTTTGACAGCTCCATCTCAACATCAAAGCTCACCGCCCCGGCGGCATCGTACATATACGGCGCCTCCAGAACAAACAGAGGCTCCTCATCATCCTCGCTTTTTAAAAGCGCAATCGATCCGTCCTCCCGCGGTACGGGAATCAGGCCGCCCAGCGATAGATCGAAATGATAAATATATTCCGCCTGCGCCTGCTTGATAACGATATTCTCTTTTACTTTAGCCGGCGTTACGATATATTCCAAGTCCGCCCCGGGGAATATGTTTTCATATACAACAGCGGAGGACAGCTTGTCCAGCTCGGTCATTTCCGCGTTGGATTCCTCCACATATTGGGACAGCTCCTTGGGCCCGACGAAGTTTTCCCGCAGGAATTTCGCCTGCGCCCTCGCGGCCGATTCCGCCGGATCCAGGTTTTCAGAGGGCAGCTCCTCCGCCGCGACGACAGAAGCCGCTCTTGAAAGCTGCGCCGACTCGTTCTGGGCGCTCACGCCAAGGCCGACGGTGAAGCCGTCCCTGCTTACGGTAAGCTTTTGGCCGCCCGCAAACTCCTGCGGCACGCTGATGTCCAAATCCGAAGCCGTGGGGGTATATGTGGCCTTGCCCGATGCGCTGAGCCTGCCGCTGTTCAGCTCCAGGGTGTTATCGATATCCTGCCACGCGCCGTCCTGGCCCTGAAAATGCACCGGCCCGGCATACATCACAGCGGTGTAGCTGTTGTTATCGTTTCTGAAATGCTTCACATTTTCTTCGCGCAGCTCTTCCATCTCGCCCAGCATGCGCGGCGGAGCCTCCGGCGGCTCTATGTCGCTTTTCTTTTTTCTCGCGGACCTGGCCGGCTCAGCCTCCGTTGCCGGCAAGGTCTCCGCCGCCGCCGCGGATTCCGCTTCCTTCACTGGCCGCGCCAGGGCCTCCATGGGCAGAATCTGCATAAGCACAAGAATCGAAAGAAGGGTCGCCAGCGCTCTGATAAAATTCTTCATGGTAAATTTCCCCATTTAGCTGTTTAATTCGACAAATCGTTCTGACTTGTGTATTGTCCCATATTTTCTTTCTGTTGTCAAGCTATTCTTCATTCTTCAATCAAAATTCTCCGATCAAATTCTTTAATCAAATTCTTCAATTAAAATTCTTTAATCAAAATAAAACCGAAACAAGACGTTTTGCTATGCGGCGCTTTACTTTTGCGATGATATGTGCCATAATAAACCATGGCGGCACCGTTCATAGGCCGGGCCGCCATGGCATAGAAATATTCGACAGGAGGAATTTGCGCATGAGTTGGTGGCAAGCGTTACTATCCGGCATCATTCAAGGGCTCACGGAGTTTTTGCCCGTATCGAGCTCTGGGCATCTGGTCATCTTCAACGCCCTGTTTGGCACGGCGGAGGGCAGCGATCTGGCCTTTACTGTATTTCTGCATCTGGGCACGCTGTTATCGGTGGCGGTCGTCTTCCGCAAGGATGTCTGGATGCTGATCCGGGAGTTTTTCGCCGCGCTGCGGGATCTTTTGCGGGGCAAGCCCAGCTTTCAAACGGCAGAACGCCGATTCCTGCTCATGGTGATCGCCGCGACGATTCCCGCCGTATTGGCCGGCGCGCTCGTCAAGCTGCTGGACCTGGACAGCATTCTCGAAAACATCTTTGTCGTGGCCGTGATGCTCATTGTCACCGCCGCATTCATGTTCTTGATTGACCGGCTCAACAAAGGCGAATACACCGAAAAAGACATGCCGTTCCAGTCGGCCCTGCTGGTGGGCTGCCTGCAGGCGGCGGCGATTTTGCCGGGCCTTTCCCGCAGCGGGAGCACCATCTTCGGCGGCATACTGGGCGGGCTCAAAAAAGAATTCGCGGTTCGGTTCGCGTTTATCCTGTCGATGCCCGCCATTCTGGGGGCCGGGCTGGTGGAAGGGCTTCAGGCCGTGAAGGAAGGCGGCTTCCCGGCCAAGCCCCTCAACCTGCTCATTGGCTTTGCCGGCGCCACCCTGTGCGGCATTCTCGCCATCAGCCTCATTCGTCTGCTGATGAAAAACAACCGGTTTTACCTGTTCGGCATCTATTGTCTATGCGTCTGTGGCGTCGCTTTTCTGGTTGGCTTTGGCGTGATTGGTGTATAAGGCGCGCGTATATTCCTTCACAACGCGCGTTCCATCCTGATACGCCCGTAAAATGGCGGCGCATTCCTCCGGGCCTTCGGTGGTGAGAGCGATCAGATGAAAAGAAAGCGGCAGCGCGGCCAGCGCGTCTTTCCTGTCCAGCAGATACAGCGGCCGGGAATTGAACAGCTCCGTGCAGCCATTGCGGCAGCGCAGGGGGAATTTCGCGCCCATGCGGTCGACGAGATGACAATCCCCTGCTCCGCAGCTTCCCACGGGGCATACGCGGCAGAGCATCAGCGAAAGACGGCCATAGACCAGCGTACCGATGGGGATCGCGGGCTCCATGCGGCGCAGCCGCGCGGCGCCGCATTCCACGGAGCACAGGGCGGCGGCCACGCCCAGCGCGGCGGCGGAGCGCAGGCTTTCGCTGTTGCACAGGTTCATACCCTCCCCGGCCACAGGAACCATCCCGGCCTCCAGGGCCAGGGCAACGCCGTCCAGGGTCTGCGCCATGGCGCGGCCTACGCCAGCCTCGCGGGCCCGGCGAAGCTGCGCGAGAATCGCCTCTCCGCTGTCAAAAACGCCCGCCGGAATCGTCACCGCGACCTCCAGCTTTTCCCGCCATTTCTCCAGCATCTCCGGCGGGGTTTCGGCGGGAAGAAAAAGGCTGTGTACGCCGGGAAGCTCTTCCGGGAGCTGCGCGTAGTGCTCGGCGCGAAGATGCAATTCGCAATGATTTTTTATGGGCTCCGCCGGCTTTACCAAAGCCTCTTCATTGCGCATTAAAAATTGAGAATTGCGCATTAAAAATTGAGCATTGAGAATTGAGAATTGAGAATTGAGAATTGCAACAGCTTCCCGCCTTAAGGCCGAAATCTCCCCCAGCGGCAGGAAGGCGTTGTCCGGCAATTCGACAACCGCCTCGTTTATAAAGTATGGCGTGCCGCCCAGCTTTTGAAGCGCGCGCATGACCTCTTCTTTTGTAATGGGCCGGGTTTCGGCGGTTTGCAGAACTCCGCCCCGCGCGGTTACGGACTGCCCCCGCGCCCGCGCCGTTAATCTGACCGGCTGGCCGATCGCGCCGGCGAAGTGGAACGTGAGCGGAATACGCGGCGTCTCTTTCTCATAAAGCCCCGCCAGCTTGCGCAAAAGCTCCGGCGGGGCGATGTCGTTTTTTTGCCGCGCGCCAAATAGAGCGCCGTCACGTTTTCCATGATAATATCCCTGCGTAAAGCCCGAGCGGGAAAACGCCTGGCGCAGCTCGTCTTTTGTTACGCGGGGCGGACTGCCGTCCATGGCGTCACGGAAGGCGGCGACCGCCGCCGCGATGTATTCCGGACGCTTCTGCCGGCCCTCAATCTTGAAGGCCGCCACGCGGCTCAGCGGAGGGCGGGCAACCTCGTCCAACAGGGACAAGTCTTTTAAGCTCAGCAGCGCGCCGCTTTTTTGGCCGGCGGTATACAAAAGCCGGCAGGGCTGGGCGCAGCTCCCCCGATTGCCGCTGCGGCCGCTGTGGAAGCCTCCCAGGGCGAGGCTCATGCGGCACTGGCCCGAGACCGACACGCACAGCGCGCCATGGACGAAGACCTCCAGCTCGACCGGGGCCTCCTCAAGCAGGCGCTCAAGCTCCCGCGCGCCGCACTCCCGGGGGACGACGGCCCTGACCGCGCCCAGCCTGCGCAGCAGGGCCATACCCGGCGCGGTCTGCACCGAGCACTGGGTGGAGGCGTGCAGCGGCAGGCCGGGATATCTTTCGTGAAGCAGGCGCAGCAGGCCGATATCCTGCACGATGATGGCATCGGCCCCATGAGAGACAGCGTAATCCGCCAAATCCAGAATTTCCGGAAGCTCCTGGTCATAGGCCAGGGTGTTCAGCGTCACATAGGCCTTACCGCCCCGGATATGACAGATCGCGAGGGCTTCTTTCATCTCCTCACGGCTGAAGTTCGAGGCGTTCGCGCGGGCGTTGAAGCCCTCGAAGCCGAGATAAACGGCATCCGCCCCGCAGCGCAGTGCCGCGAGGAGGCCTTCTTTGTTGCCCGCCGGGGCCAGGATCTCCGGCTTGTTCTGTTTATCGCACATCATAATTCATCAGCTGTTCGTTCTTTTCTTCAGCTCCGTGTTCTCCCGGTGCAGCTGCTCGGCCTCGAAGCGGGAAAGCTCGGCCTCCTTCTTCATACGCGCGGCGTCCTCCAGATAGTCCTGGATGCGGGAACGCAGATTTTCCGCCGTGGATTCGGCGCCCTTCGCCTCATCCATGGCGTTCAGGGCGCAGAGCACCGCCGCCTGCGTCACCGACATGCGGCCATTGCCCCGCAGCATTTGGCCCATCGTATCGTTGAGCCTGGCTGCGAGCTCCTCCATATATTCGCGCGGCTTGTCGCTGACGATCAGGTAATCCGCGCCGCAGATGGTAAGGCAAACCTTTGCTTTTGGCCGTTCCATTTCCACACCCCTCATATTTCGTATCTTATTATACTCTAAAAACGCCCAAATGAAAAGAGGTAATTTGAATAAATTTTCCAGACTTTTTATCCGGTTTTTTCTTTGGGCTTTCTTATCAAAAATTTGATTGCAATTCTTGGGCATATATGTTATAATTATAAAGAAAGGAGCTCTGATATTATGCAATTGCCGCAAACAAAAGAGGCTTTGAGGGATGCAATCACTGCCAGACTTTCCCGTTTTCTGGGCGTGCTGCCCCGGGACGCCGCCGACGAGCATTATTATAAGGCCCTGGCCGGGCTGCTGCGGGACTACCTCGCGGAGCGCCGCACCGCTTTTCTGGATGAAAGCAATGAGCAGGGCCGGAAAAAAGTCTATTACCTGAGCATGGAGTTTCTGATGGGCCGCTCCCTGAAGAACAGCCTTTATAACCTGGGCCTCACGGCGCTGGCGGAGGAGACGCTCCGGGAGCTCGGCGTGAAGCTGGAGCGCATCTATGACTGCGAGCCGGACCCCGGGCTGGGCAACGGCGGGCTGGGCCGCCTGGCCGCGTGCTACCTGGATGCCCTGGCCACCCAGGAGATTCCTGCCACAGGCTACTCTATTCTGTACGACATCGGCATCTTCCAGCAAAAAATCGTGGACGGCATGCAGGCGGAGCTCCCGGATCTCTGGCTCCCCGGCGGCAAGGTCTGGCTGGTGGAGCAGGAGGGCCAGGAGCGAGACGTCACCTTTGAGGACAGCGTTGAGGAGCGCTGGATGGATGGCTACCACCAGGTGCTTTCCCACGGCGGCAAAACCGTAACCGCCGTGCCCTTCGACCTGATGGTGGCGGGCAAGGACGGCCGGGGCGTAAGCGTGCTGCGGCTGTGGCAGGCCAAGATTCACAGCATCGACATGGACTCCTTCATCAAGGGCGACTACATGGCCTCGGTGGAGGAAAACGCCATGGCCGAGATGATCTCCAAGGGCCTGTATCCCACGGACAGTCATCCGGAGGGGAAGGCCCTGCGGCTGCGGCAGCAATATTTTCTGGTGTCGGCCTCCATGCAGGAGATCGTCTTCCAGCACCTGCGGGAGCACGGGGATATCAGCTCCCTGCCCCGCTTCGCGGCCATTCACATCAATGACACGCACCCCACTATGGCCATCCCCGAGCTCATGCGGCTGCTGCTGGATGAGTGCGGCTACAGCTGGGACGACGCCTGGGCCATCGCCACACAGACCTTCGCCTACACCAACCATACCGTTATGCCCGAGGCCCTGGAGGCCTGGCCCCAGGAGCTCATCGGCCGCCTCCTGCCCCGGATCCACCAGATCATCCAGGAGATCGACCGCCGCTTCCGCCAGGAGCTGAGCGAGCGCGGCCGCGGCCATGAGGCTGTGGAGCGCATGGCGATCATCGCCAACGGAAAAGTTCATATGGCGAATCTCTGCGCGGCGGCCTGCCACAGCGTCAACGGCGTTTCCGCCCTTCACAGCGGAATTATCAAGGAGAAGCTCTTCCATGACTTCGTCCAGGTCTATCCCGGCAAGTTCCGCAACGTCACCAACGGCATCGCCCACCGCCGCTGGCTCTGCCAGGCGAACCCCCATCTCGCGGCATTCCTGACAGAGCTCATCGGCGACGATTACGTTCTCCATGGCGAGGCCCTCGAAAAGCTCCGGGCTTATCAAGACGACAAATCCGTGCTGGCCGAGCTGGGCAGAATCAAGCTGGAAAACAAGAAAGCGTTCGCGAACCGGCTGAAAACGCAGGCGGGCGTGACGCTTGACCCCAACACCCTCTTTGACGTACAGGTAAAGCGCCTGCACGAGTACAAGCGCCAGCATCTAAACGCCTTTCAGATCCTCGCGCAGTATCTCGAGCTTAAGGACAATCCTCAAAAAGAAGTCGTGCCCCACACCTGGCTCTTCGCCGCGAAGGCCGCTCCCGGCTATGTCATCGCCAAGCAGATCATCCGCTTCATCGTCGCGCTGGGCGAGCTGGTCAACAACGACCCCGATGTCGCCGGCAGGCTCCAGGTGCACTTTCTGGAAAACTACAACGTGACCATGGCCGAGGCCCTCATGCCCGCCGCCGAGATCAGCGAACAGATTTCCCTCGCCGGCACCGAGGCCAGCGGCACGGGCAACATGAAGCTCATGCTCAACGGCGCCGTGACCCTGGGCACCCTCGACGGCGCAAATGTGGAGATCCACGAGACCGTGGGCGACGACAACATTGTAATCTTCGGCCTGCGCACCGAGGAGGCCGAGCGCCTGCGCCCCGGCTACACGCCCCGGGAGTACTACCAGAACAATCCCGAGCTGCGCCGCCTGTTCGACTACCTCAGCAGCCAGGGCGTCGCCGGCAAGGCCTTCAACGAAATCTGGAACACCATTCACTGGGATCCCTTTCTGGTGCTGGCGGATTTCGCCGATTACCGCATGGCGCAGAAGGATATCGCCCGGCGCTGGCTGGACCACGGGGCCTGGAACCGCATGTCCCTGATGAACATCGCCGGCGCGGGCAGGTTCGCCGCCGACAGGGCGGTGCTGGAATACGCCAGAGATATTTGGGGCGCGCAATAAAAAATAGCTCTTTTAGACGGTTGCGATGATTCTTCCGCAAAGAAGCACAGGTAGGCAAGCGTGAAATCGCTCGCGCGATAAAATTCCCCCAAGAATTGCTGCGGCAATTCTTTTCCCCCTTTGCTTTCAAAGAGGGCTTTAGGATGGCAAAGCGAAGGCCGCGGAAGCCTCCTTTGAAAGCAAAGGAGGTGCCCCGAAGGGGCGGAGGAATTTTGCGCGCGAGCGCATGTGCCCGGGATCGCTCCGCTTCGCCGCGAGAAAAGAACAACGTATCACTGCGATTTTCTGAAAGAGCGAGAAACAAAACGAACCGTTCCTTCGGGTGGAACGGTTCGTTGGTGTTTTGTTTAGCGTGATTCGTCGCAAAGCATGCATATGTGTTCATGATATCGGAAAACACAAGGTGTTGGTTACCGCTGCGAACCAATTTGAGAACCTCTTCAGCATTGAAAACGATATCGCGTTCAATGTGAAACGGAATACGGACAGCGCTCTGTGTGGACTGATTTATGTAAACCTCGGAAATATATTTCTCAGTAACAGGAAACATATTCTGAATCAGAAACGCTTTTTTTGTGCCCATTACTTCACCAAATCGAATGGTGTTGCACCTTGGCGCCTTGATTCCCCGGTTTCGCTGTCTTTCAAGCTTGCGATCGTAAATTTGCTGGTATTTTATTAGCTGTGATGAGATTGGCACGCACCAGAATATAAAAGGGTTCTTTTTATCCGCAAAGGCGTAAAAACAGGGTCGCCCATGTTCTTTGCCACCAACGCTTTCTTTGTTTTGCATTAGCTTGCGTTCCTCGTCATAGATGGCAAAAAAACTGTCGGAGATAAAGCAAAATTGTCCGCATTCCATATAAAACTGCCTTTCAATGATTAAGGCCCCACCAAGAGATGGAGCCTTAATGCACATTTGTGACCGGCCACTTTATTATACTCCGCGTACCGGTGAGCGGAGAGGGATTTGGAATCGGCCATTTGTTTGGGCTCCGCATGCCGATGAGCGGAGATACATTTGCGTACCTTTCGGTACAACTCTATTATATGCCAAAAAAACTGAAAAGTCAATAGCAAATTTTATCTCGTTTTCCCGGCATTCTACGCCTTCCCTCCGCAGCCGAGCACCCTTTCGATCTTGTGCTCCACCATCGCCTGAATGGCGGCGCGGGCGGGGGTTAGGTATTGCCGCGGGTCAAAATGGCCGGGATTTTCGGCCAGATGCTTGCGCAGCGCCGCGGTCATGGCCAGGCGCAGGTCGGAATCGATGTTGATTTTGCACACCGCCATGCTTGCCGCGCGGCGCAGCATGTCCTCGGGAATGCCGATGGCGTCGTCCATCGCGCCGCCGCAGCGGTTGATTTCCGCCACGAACTCCTGCGGAACGGCGCTCGCGCCGTGCAGCACGATGGGAAAGCCGGGCAGGCGGCGGCCCACCTCCTCCAGGATATCGAAGCGCAGCTGAGGCTTTGTGCCAGGCTTAAACTTGAACGCGCCGTGGCTCGTGCCGATGGCGATGGCCAGGGAGTCCACGCCGGTGCGGCCGACGAAATCCTGCACCTGTTCGGGCTTGGTGTAGCTGGCGTCCTCGGCGGACACCCGCACGTCGTCCTCCACGCCCGCGAGCTGGCCCAGCTCGCCCTCCACCGTGACGCCATGGGCGTGGGCGTATTCCACCACGCGCCTTGTCAGGGCTACGTTTTCTTCATAATTCAAATGGGAGCCGTCGATCATCACGGAGCTGAAGCCGCCGTCGATGCAGCTTTTGCAGGTTTCGAAGTCCGGGCCGTGGTCCAGGTGCAGCGCGATGGGCAGGCCTGTGGTTTCAACGGCGGCCTCCACCAGCTTCACCAGATAGGCGTGGCCGGCGTAGGTCCGCGCGCTCTTGGACACCTGCAGGATCAGCGGCGCGTTCAGCTTTTGCCCCGCCTGCACGATGCCCTGGATGATTTCCATATTGTTGACATTGAACGAGCCCAGGGCGTAGCCGTTCTCGTAGGCCTTTCGGAACATTTCAGTTGTGGTTGTCAATGGCATATTTGTTTTCTCCTCAATTATTATTTGCGCGGGCTGCCCGCGCATACGAGCTCCAGGGCCTGAGGCAGAAGCAGCCATTCGGCCTCCTCCATCACGCGGCGCTGCAGGGCTTCGGGGGTATCGCCGGGGCGCACCTCCACCGCCTTTTGCAGGATGATTTCGCCGCCGTCGCAGATCTCGTTGACGAAATGCACCGTGGCGCCGGTGATTTTTACGCCGTAATCCAGCGCCGCCCGGTGCACCCGCAGCCCATAGAAGCCCTTACCGCAAAACGAGGGGATCAGCGCCGGATGCACATTGAGAATCCTGTTCGGGAAGCGTTTGGTGAAGTCCCCGCTAAAAATCGTGAGGAAGCCCGCCGTGACCATGAAATCAATGCTGTATTCTTCGATCAGCGCGAGGCTCCGCCGTTCGAATTCCGCAAGGCCCAGGGCCTTGCGGTCAATCGCGAAGGCGGGCAGGCCCGCTTTTTCGGCCCGCTCCAGGGCGTATACCCCGGGCTTGCTGGAGATCACCAGGGCGATTTCGCCGCTGCGTATCACGCCCTCCGCCTGCGCGTCAAGCAGCTTTTGCAGATTTGTTCCCCCACCGGAAACAAAGACGGCAACGCGTTTTTTCGCGCTCATGAAAGAATCACCCCGTCATCCCCCGCGACCGTCTCGCCGATGACATAGGCCTCCTCGCCGTTTTCGCGCAGGATTTCGATGGCCCTGCCGGCATCCTCCTTGGCCACGACGAGGCTCATGCCCACGCCCATATTGAAGGTGTTGAACATGTCCCGCTTGGGGATGCCGCCGGTCTGCCCGATCAACTCGAAGATGGGCGGAATCCGCAGCGCGGCCTCTTCGATTTTTGCGCTGACGCCCCCGGGCAGGCTGCGGGGAATGTTTTCGTAAAATCCGCCGCCGGTGATGTGCGAAATCCCCTTTACGGTTACCTGCTCCAGCAGCGCGAGCACGGGCTTGACATAGATTTTCGTGGGGGTCAGCAGGGTTTCGCCCAGGGTCTTGCCCAGGGATTCCACCCGCATGGCCAGCCGGTCGCCGTTGACGCCGAAGACCTTGCGGATCAGGGAAAAGCCATTGGAATGCACCCCCGAGGAGGCCAGGGCAATCATCGCGTCCCCCGGCTGGATGGTCTTGTTGTCCAGAATGCGGTCCTTGTCCACCACACCAACGGCAAAGCCCGCGAGATCGTATTCGTCGCTGGCGTAAAAGCCGGGCATTTCGGCGGTTTCGCCGCCCACCAGCGCCGTCCCGGCCCGCACGCAGCCCTCAGCGATGCCCGCGACGATATCCGCCACGCGCTGGGGCACGTTCTTGCCCAGGGCAATATAATCCAGGAAAAACAGCGGCTTCGCGCCGCAGCAGATGATGTCGTTGACGCACATGGCCACGCAGTCGATGCCCACGGTATCATGACGGTCCAGAAGAAAGGCGATCTTCAGCTTCGTGCCCACGCCGTCCGTGCCGCTGACAAGCACCGGGCGGCGGCAGCCGGCGAGATCCAGCTCGAATAAGCCGCCGAAGCCGCCGATGCCGGAGACTACCCCGGGGGTTGTGGTGCGCGCGATGTGCTTTTGCATCAGCTGCACGGCGGCATAGCCCGCGGTGATGTCGACCCCCGCGGACTTATAGCTGTCGCTGTGGCTGTCGTTGGTCAAGAGGTTCATCCTGGCAGCTTCTCCTCATATTTAATCTTGATTTTGCAGGGCTCCGCGGGGATTTCGATGGGGTATTCCCCCGTGAAGCAGGCGTCGCAGATGCCCTGCTTGGGCCGCACCAGCTTCGTGAGCTCGCGCACCGGCAAAAAGCCCACGGAATCCGCGCCGATGGCCGCCGCGATCTCCTCGTAGGTATCATATTGATTGGCGATAAGATTTTCCCTGGCGTCGATATCCGTGCCGAAGTAGCACAGGTGCTTAAACTCCGGCGCGGAGCTCATCACATGCACCTGAACGGCGCCGGCCTCCCGCAGAAGCCCCACGATGCGGGCCATTGTGGTTCCCCGCACGATGGAGTCGTCCACCATGATCACGCGCTTGCCCTTCACCACCGAGGGCACGGGGTTGAGCTTGATGCGCACGCCGGTGGCGCGGTCCTTTTGATAGGGCTGGATGAACGTGCGGCCGATATATTTATTCTTGATCAGGCCGATGGCGTAGGGGATGCCGGACTCCCTGGCGTAGCCCACAGCGGCGTCGAGGCCGCTGTCCGGCACGCCGATGACCACGTCGGCGTTCACGCGGTAGGTCTGCGCGAGAATTTTGCCGGCGCTTTCCCGGGAAATGTTCACGGAATTGCCGTCGATCACGGAATCGGGCCGGGCAAAATAGATGTATTCAAACACGCACATGCATTTTTTGGGGGCCGGGCCGCTCTTGAGCGTGCGCATGCCGTCCTGGTCGATGACGATGATCTCGCCGGGCTGCACGTCCTGCAGAAAATGCGCGCCCACAGCGTCCAGCGCGCAGCTTTCGGAGGCCACCACATAGGAGGCGCCGCCGGCGGCGTTGTCGATGACGCCGATACAAAGCGGGCGCACGCCCAGGGGATCCCGGCAGGCGATGAGCTTCTGTGAAGACATGAGCACCATGGAATACGCGCCCTTG
>WRMQ01000055.1 GCA_009777055.1 Oscillospiraceae bacterium | reverse complement strand
CCGTGTAGCTGTTCAGCGACCAGGTGGCGGTGAAGGTGACGTCCTGCGTCACAAGATAGCTGTCGCTTTCGATGAGCGTGCCCGCCACCGACCAGCCCAGCCAGCTGTAGTGCTCCCGATCCAGGTCATCCTGCTGGGGAAGCGTAATTTCCCGGCTGTCCTCTTCGCCAAGAAGGTAATCCAGAGGCATTGTGCCTGTGGAATCGGTGTCGCCCGCCGCCTTTTCGAAACAGATATCAAACGCCACCTGCTCCCATACGGGCTCGAGGGTTGCTTCGTCCTCCGGAATATAGGGCTCTTCCACCATATTTTCGGGGGTTCCGTCCGGCGACCAGCCCAGGTGGCGGTACTTTGGCCGCGTCAGCTTGGGCAGCTCAATGCCCTCCCCGCCCTCCTTCGGCACCTCAATCACGATGGGATCGTCCGGCTCCCCGTCGCCGTCCAGGTCGCCGGGCTCCAGGGTAACCGTGTAGGTGTTCTTCTCCCAGGTGGCCACGAAAACCGTGTCATCCGTGATCGTGTGGCTCAGCGCGGTGATCAGAACGCCGTCCACCGACCAGCCGAGCCAGTCGTGGTACGCGCGCTCCAGATTGCCCTGGCCCGGCATCCGGATGACCTTGATGTCACTGGCGTAAAGCGTGAAGCCCGCGGGCAGGTCGCCGTCGGATTCGCCCGCGTCCTCCCGGACGAAGCTGACCGCATAGACCGCGCCGTCGCTGGGCTGCGCCACCCAGGTGGCGTAGAGCGTGATATTATCTGAAACAGGCGTGTAATTGTTGTCCGCCAGGGTGTCCAGGCTCCCGTCGGCGGACCAGCCGAAGAAGACCCAGCCGGGCCTCGTCAGGCCGCCCGCCCCCGGCAGGGTGACCGACTCGCCCACGGGCACGAGCATCGGCGCGGGCAGGGCGCCCTTGGCGGTGTCTGAGGGGAGCATGCCGAAGCTGAGCAGGTAGCTGGCCTCCTCGGGAGCCGACGGCTCGGCCTCCCACGCGGCATAGAGCGTGACGTCGTCCGTGAGGTAATATTGGTTCGCCACGAGGTTTTCCAGCGCGCCGTCGGTCGACCAGCCCCGGAAAATATAGCCCTCCCAGCTAAGCGCCCCCTGTCCGGGCAGCGCGGCGTAAGTCAGCTCGTCCTGGGTGATTTCGCCGGGCGGCAGGCCATCGGAGCCGTCGCCGGCGGCTTTTTCGAAGCTGATGGTGTACTGCGGAACCACGGGGGGAGCGAAGATGGGATCCGGCCGATACAGCGTGACCGTATTCCCCCCGGGCGGCGTGAAGAAATCGCCGACTGCATATGCCTCGCCGAGAATCAGCCAGCCGATGAGGGCGGAGTCGTTCTGCACCAGGCTGCAGCCGGCCAATTCAAAGCTTGGCTGCGCAATATAACCGCTGGCGCTGCGGTAACGGTATTCGCTCTGGCTGGCCGGCGCGCTTCCTCCCGTTGCGCCGGTGTTGCGGTAGGTCAAGCTCACCGTCTGTCGGTACACCGCGTAGTAATCTTTATCCGTGGAAACGTTGGCGAATACCGCGTCGTCATCGATGCCGTTCTCCGCCTCTGACCAGCCGTAATAGCTCCAGCCGGAGGGGATGTTGTCGGGGGAAATCTTGGTGATATTCACACCGGTGGCCTTGTTCCAGATCGTGCGCTCCACCGGCGAGGCGTAGGAGGAATCGATCCAGGTGACCGTGATTACTTTTTTATATACCGCGTAGAGCGTGAGGCCCTCCGCCGTCACCACGGGCGCGGTCGCCCCGGTGAGCACCGTCGGGTTGTTCGTGTCCTTATTCGCCTCGGTGACCCAGCCGGCGAACTCCCAGCCGTCGCCTGCCCCGCCCTTGACGGGCGCTGTCTGGAAATCTATTTTGGCGCGGTCGCCATGGTCCGCCGGGGCGGTGAAGCTTTCCGTGCCATCCATGCCGCCGAGGTTATATTCCGTGTCGTAGCTGACGGTGTACTGGTTCGGCGTGAGCTTTGCGTAGATGAAGTGGTTATTCGTCGCCGTGACCTTGGTGACGCCCTCCACAATCTTGCCGGGCTCATTGTAGCTGGGCGTCAGATACCAGCCCCCGAAGACGTGGCTGGCCGCGTAGAGCGCGGTCAAATCCGGCAGCTCGGGATACAGCGCGTCGTAGGTGACGGTGATTTCCGCCGGCTCCGCGCCGCTGAGAGGGTCGATCAGGGTGACAGTATAGCTGGAGGGCGCGAACACGGGTGTGGCCGTGAAGTTCGCGTTTTCGCTGTTTTCGGCGGGGATGAATTCCGCGCCCTTGTCGTATTCCTGCCCGCCGATGCTCCATTTGATCAGGTCGTTGCCGTTTTTCAGCAGCGTGCTGCTGACCGCCAGGGTGAAGACCGGCTGCTGGAAGCTCCCGCTGGCGTTGAACAGGCGGGTCCCGCTCTGTGCGGGGGGTACGCTGGTGTTATCCGCGCTGCCCTGCGCGTAGCTCAGCTGCACCTGCGCGCTGTAAACCGCGCAGAAGGCCGTGCTGTCCGTCAGCCCGGCATAGGCGGCATCCCCGGGCGGCACCACGCTGAAGGCGTCCGCCGCCGCGGCCCAGTCGCTGCCATTGCCCACAATCGTCCAGGACAGGCCCTTCGCCCGCACGGCGGGAACATCCTCCGCGGCGATATCAATGCTGGTCTCGTTGTTCCACAGGGTGGTCTTGGAGGAATCTACAACCCGAGGTCCTCCGGCATCGATGAAGCTGATCTCCAATACTTTTTTATAAAGGGCGTAGAGCGTGACGGAGCTGTTGGTGATCACGGGCGCGGTTTCGGCCTCCAAAGGCACTTGCCCGTCGCGGCCCGCTTCCGTGGCCCAGCCAACGAAGGCCCAGCCGTCCTCCGGCCCGCCCTTCACCGGCACGAGCCCCACATCCTCAACCTCCGCCCGCGTGCCGTACTCCGCCGGCAGGCTGAAGCTGTCCTCTTCAAGCACCTGCTCCCCGCCGTTGTACACGGTGTTGTAGCTCACCACGCACTCCTCGGACGACCATTGGGCGGCAAGCGTGTGGTTTTCCGCCAGGGCCAGCGCGCCGCTGTCAACCAGCGCGCCCCCGCCGTCAATGACCATCACGCCCTCTTCTTCGCCGTCCCCCTCGGTGAACCAGCCCTGGAAGATAAAGCCGGGCCACACGGGAACCGGCGGCAGACCATCCCCCTCGTCGTCGCCGTCATAGCCGGGCGGCGTGGCGGAGGTGTAGGTGTAAAGCCTGTCGGTGACGGCAAGGCCGGGCGCATCCTCCTCCGCCGGGATCTCGCCGCCGTTGGCGTCAAAGGTCACCAGCACGGTGGGATAGTAATAGAATTTCCAGCTCAGCGCGTTGTCGATGCCCACAAAGGGGTTGGAGGCCAAGATGGCGGATTCCAGGGCCTGGGCGCTGGCCTCAAAGCCGGAAACGCCGACGGCGGTCTCGGGAGAGCCCGCGTCGGGATACGCCGGGCTGTTGTGGTAGCCGTAGTTCCAGCGCACGACGTTGTTCGCCGCCGGGGCAAGGCTCGCGCTTTCGGCGATCTGGCTGCCCGTGACGGTGCTGCCCACAAGAATGGGCTCCTCTTCGTTGATGGTGTCCCAGTTTTCGGTGAAGAGCGCCGTGCTGTCGTCCAGCGCGTTGTAGTGATAGGCCGTGGCGCTGAGGGCTTCCTCATCGACGAGCGGAGCCTTGGGCCGTGCGTCAAGCGCGGCTTGAATCAGCGCGTCTATATTGGCCGCGTCAGTGAGGTCCGGTTCGTTGGCCGTATCAATGCCGTAATCGACCTTGCACAGCGCTTCCGCGACCTCCTTCACGGCCGCGAGGTAAGCGGCGTAATCGGCCTGGGCCGTATCGCCTATGAACTCGCCCAGCTGGAAGTTGAGATTAATTTCTTCCCACAGAGCCGCGCGGAGGGGTTCCTTGTCGATTTTGTCGATTTTGAGGTTCATGTAGGCGCGGAAATGAGGATTACCCTGATTGGCGAAATAGCGGAAAACAAGGTGCAGACCATTCGGGTTAATGTTTTCGGGATGGAGAACCGTAGCTGGATCAATTGTGACCGGTATATTCAGCATACCCAAGATGGGGCTTTCCGCATCGTTTGTGCTGCCTGTGGCCACGCCCATATTAACTGTGCAAGGTCTTCTTCCACCATCGCTCCAACCGCCATTATACATATTGCCGGTTTTTTGCCACAATTCTGCTCCACCAACGTTTTGTCCAGTTGGATTAGCGGCAAAGCCATTTATGCCAAGACCTCGAAAAGAGCTGTTCACAGTACCGGTAAGATTACTGATATTGTTTCTATCGTTTCCGCCGAAGGAGGCACTATTGGTCCATGGCGCAGTCGGAAAATCTGTTTCCTGTGGCGCGCTGTTATTTGGGATACCATCCGAATCCCAGCTCACAGCCCGATATGTATTTGTGCTGCCGTTGTTGTTACCGGACCATGTCGTGGCGTTAAATGCGGTCAAATTGGGGATTTGGCTGTAGTTGTTATAACGGGAGGTGTCTACCCAAAGGTTTGTGTCCTGCTCCTCTTCGCCGCCAATCGCGGTGTACAACATAAATGAGGATGAGGTATTGTAATTTCCCGAAAGGTTTGTATCGGTTGTTCCTGTGAAATGCGTGGTTACGGCTCCTCCGCCGCCAACAAAGTTGCGAAGCGTAAATGTGCCTGATGAGGAACTCGTGTCATAAAAATTGTTTAGCTGTGAATTGTTATGCACGATAGGCCTTCTACTATTTCCCTGAAGCACAAGTAAAGAAAAAATTGAATTGTTTGAATCATTATTGGTGGCCGCGCTTAACCTGTGGGTGCCCGGTATGTTGGAATGCAATCCATTCACCCAACTCATCGTATGATGGTGGCTCTCTCCATTGTTTGTAGACTGGATGCGTACGCCAAGTGCCGTTGGCACATAATCCGGCTTATAAACATAGCTATAGGTATATGCCTCATAGTCCTTTCCGCCTACCGTGAATCTGGCTCTCCAGGTGATGATCTGCGACTCGTTGGTGGACTGCGCGTTGTTGCCGATGCGGATGTAGAGCCATTCGCTGTTGACCCTGGTGGTGTTCCTGGGGTCCGCGTAGCTGTTTTGGTTTGTCTGCCCATTGGTGGAGCCGCCGCTCCAGGAGGCCCCCGCCATGTTTGTGTTCCAGGGCGCCGCCGCGGGCCCCGTAACGCGGTCAATGATCAGATTGCTCGCGCCGGGGCAGTAAAAATAGATCGTGCCGTCGGCTTTATTTCTCGATGTGCTCTTGGTCCAGCGGGGATCGTCCAGCGAGGTCGGCCTCGTGGCGTTGCTCATGGTGGTCGCGGAAGTGCCCTGCTCAATGTTTTGATGGTAGTTCGCGTTTGCCGGGTTCGAGTCGCGGGGAATGTAGGTGTCGACATAGTACTGCCAGTTCGTGGCCGTGCCCACAGCGTTCGTGCTCGGCTGCAGATAGATCACCTCAGGCGCGACGAACACCACCCCCGTGAGCCCCGGCTCCACGATCACCGGCTCCGGCGGCACGACGGCAAGGCTTTCGGCCACGGCCGCGTTGGAAATCACGCCGCCCACGGCCACCATGCCAAAAACCATGCCCATGGCAAGCAAAATGCCAAGCGCCCTCTTTCCAATTGAATTTTTCCTGATCGAATTCTTTTTGATTGAATTCTTTTTGATTGAATTCTTTCTGATTAAATTCTTCCCAATCGAATGATTACTCTGCTTTTGCATGATATCCTCCTTCAATTTCATTGCTTATACAGATTTATAATACCGTAGTTAATTATAGCGTTTCGCAAATCAATTTGCAAGAAAATTCGGGTGGCATAATTAACAAACTTTTTACGGGTAATTTATAACTATTTCACAAGTTCTATTGCGGCAGTGAAATTTTACGATAAAAAAATACCGCCATATGTTCTCATGGCGGTATCTTATCCTGTTTTCGGCCGCTTACGACGGAGATTCACGGGCCGGCATTTCCTCCGAAAAGCCCGGCAGTGGGATATGCCCCAGGCTGACCACCGGCGCGCCCTCGTAGGCTGTCCAGTGGTTTTCCTCGGTGAGCACGCAGGCGATGGCGGCCACCTGGAATTCCAGCAGCCTGGCCACGTCGAAGATCGCCCGCAGCGTGCCCCCGGTGGAGATCACGTCGTCGAGCACGCACACCCGCCTGCCCCGCAGCAGCTCCTGCTGGTCGCTGCCCAGAAAGAATTGCTGCCGCGCCGCGGTGGTGACGCTCTTCACGTCGATCACCAGGGGATTTTGCATGTATAATTTATAGCTCTTGCGCAGCACGACGTAATCCGCGTAGCCCAGCAGCCGGGCGAGCTGCTCCGCCAGAGCGATGGATTTCGATTCCGCGCACAGCAGGATGTCGAAGTCATAGGGAGCCAGGCGTTCGGCCAGGGCTTTCGCCGCCGCGATATTCCAGGCGCCGCGCCCCATGGGGTCGAAGGCATAGATACCGAAGCCGTTGCTGCCCCGCAGCAGAGGCAGGGCAATTTCCAGCTCTCCCAGGCGCACGGGCCAGGAGGATGGCCAGGCTTTCGCGCTTTCGCGGTTGGGTTCTGCGTTCATCAGGTTTCCCCCATCACATTTTCTTGTAGGGGCTCAAAATTTTGAGCCCTTGCTGTTTTAATTTTAAGCCCTCGCCATTTAAATTTAAATTTTGAACTCATGCTATTTGAATTTAAATTTTGAAGCCTGTAATTTTTGCGTTTTATTTAATTTGCGGAAAGGGTTCAAAATTTTGAGCCCCTACGGGTTTTCCGCCAAGGCTTTTATCACCGTTTCCGTATCCAGCGCGGCCCGCTCGGCGGCGATTTTGCCGTTTTTCAGAAATGCCAGCAGGGAAATGCGTTCAAAGGTGTCGGATATGGAGCGGATCACCAGCAGCGGCATGTCCAGCTCGGCCGCGGCCTTTGCCACGGCGTAGCTCTCCATGTCGGTGCACAGCGCGCCGCTGGCCGCCGCGATGCGCGCGTTGCGCTTTTTGCGGAGGATCACCCCGACGCTGGTGGCCACCGGGGCCTTTTGCGCCTCGCCGAGAACGCCGGCGGCGAAATTCGCGAGCGTTTCGTCCGTTGGCTGGGAAAGACCAGCCGCGAAAGCCTTGCCCCAGGTGGCGAAGGAGGCTTCGGCCACAACGGTGTCGGCGATGCGCAGCGTGGGAACGATAGCTCCGGATACGCCGTACAGCAGCAGGGCATCCGGCCGGGCGTAGCCGATGAGCGCCCGCGCTCCGTCCGCCGCGCGGCGCATCCCCCATCCGCAGCGATAGAGCACAACCTCCGCGCTGCCGACCGTTCCCCGCAGAAAGGTTCTTCCCCCGGCTTTTTCGGTCCGCGCGTTTTCGATCCGCTTGATCAGGCAGTCGGCCTCCATGCCCATGGCCACCAGAACGGCGATTTTTTTCTTCATGCCCGCACCAGCATACCCATTTATACAGCCTCCCTCTTATGCTCAAACAATTCATGTTTATTTTATCATGTCCGCGGGGAAAAAGCAAGTGCCGCGTCAAAAACACACGGGGCAAATGGCCCCCGGCACGTTATTTTTACCAGGAGCACAAAAAGCGTTCTTTTTTTCATGCTTTTTTCTACACGAAAAAGCATGGATACCGCTTGCATTCTTCTTTGAATTGTTATATAATTTTATCTTAATATTGTATGTCTCACGATGAAGCACGAACCAAAGGAGGCCCTGTCATGTCAAACGAAATGCAGCAAATTGCCCGGCGGCTTCAGGAAATCCGCGAAATCAGCGACTTCAGCGCCGCGGAAATCGCCGCGCGGCTGAAGCTCAGTGAAGCGAAATATCTGGACTATGAGGAAAAAGGCGAAAACATTCCCATCGGCGTGCTGTTTAAGCTTTCGAATATTTACGGCATCGACGTCAACGAGCTTCTTACCGGGCAGTCTCCAAGGCTGGATACCTACTGCCTGGTCAGAAAAGGCCAAAGCATCGGCGTGGACCGCTATCCCGGCTACCGCTACGAGAGCATGGCCTATAAATTCAAGCGCCGCATCATGGAGCCCCTCATGGTGACCGTGGAGCCCGACAACGCGGACAAGGCTCCCAACACACACACCGGGCAGGAGTTTAACTATGTGGTCGAAGGGACGGTGATGGTTATCCTCGGCGACGAGGAGCTCGTCCTGGAGGCGGGCGACTGCGTCTACTTCGACGCCACGCTTCCCCACGGCCAGAAGGCGGTGGGCAAGGCGGCGAAATTCATCGCCGTAATTGCTGAATAAGTGAGGAATAAACCATGCTTCTGCAAAAATTTCTGGATCGGACAGCATTCGATTCCTATGAGGATTTTAAGCAAAACTTCAAAATAAACATACCCGAAAGCTTCAATTTCGGTTTCGACGTCGTGGATGCCTGGGCGGCCCACGACCCCGAAAAACGGGCCCTGGTCTGGTGCGACGACCACGGCGCTGAGCGCGTCTTCACCTTTCAGGACATCAAGGAGCTGAGCAACCGGGCCGCGAATTTCTTTGCGGGCCTGGGCATAAAGAAGGGTGACCGGGTGATCCTCTTTCTGGGCCGCCGCTGGCAGTACTGGGTCTGCGCCGTGGCGCTGCACAAGCTCGGCGCGATCTTAATCCCCGCATCCACCCAGCTCACCGCCAAGGACATCAAATACCGCTCCAACGCCGCGGGCATCAAGGCCATCGTCGCCATGGACGACCCCTACGTGACCGGCCAGATTGAGCTGGCCATGCCGGAAGCGCCCACGGTGGAGCACAGGATTATCGTTGGCGGCCGGCGGGAGGGCTGGTTACATCTGGACAGCGAGCTCTCCAGGCAGTCCGGGGTCTTCGAGCGCCCCACCGGCGCCGCCGCCACGCGCAACGAAGAGATCTTCCTGACCTACTTTACCTCCGGCACCACCGGCATGCCCAAGATGGTGGCCCATGACCATACGCATCCGCTGGGGCACATCATCACCGCGAAGTACTGGCAGCGCGTCATCGACGGCCAGCTGCACCTGACGGTGTCGGACTCCGGCTGGGCAAAGTTCGGCTGGGGCAAAATCTATGGCCAATGGATCGCCGGCGCGGCTGTGTTCGCCTACGACATGGACAAGTTCGTACCGGCCAGGCTCCTGGAGAAAATGGTGCAATACAAGCCCGCTACCTTTTGCGCGCCGCCCACCATGTTCCGCTTCATGATCCAGGAGGATCTGTCCGGCTACGACCTCTCGTTTATCAAGCATTGCTCCACGGCCGGCGAGCCGCTGAACCCCGAGGTCTATAACAAGTGGAAGGCGCTCACGGGTCTGAAGCTCTGCGAGGGCTTCGGGCAGAGCGAGTCTCCCGTGCTGCTGGCCAACTTCGACGGCTTCACGCCCCGCCCGGGCTCCATGGGCAAGCCCTCGCCCCTTTATAACATTGATATCGTCGACGAGAACGGCATAAGCTGCGGCGCGGGCGAGGAGGGCGAGCTGGTGGTGCGGGACATCGACAAGTATATGCCCCCGGGGCTCTTTGTGGAGCTTTATAACGACCCGGCGGCCACCAGGCGGGTGCTGGGCGGGCAGCTCTACCGCACCGGCGACATCGCCTGGCGGGACAGCAAGGGCTATTACTGGTTTGTGGGCCGCGCCGACGACGTGATCAAATGCTCGGGCTACCGCATCGGCCCCTTCGAGGTGGAAAGCGCCCTGATGGAGCACCCCGCCGTGGTGGAATGCGCCATCACCGCCGCGCCGGACCCGATCCGCGGGCAGGTGGTCAAGGCATCCATCGTGCTGGCCAAGGGCTTCGCGGGCAGCGACGCTCTGGTGAAGGAGCTCCAGAGCCATGTGAAAAAAGCTACCGCGCCGTATAAATACCCCCGCATCGTGGAGTTTGTGACGGAGCTGCCCAAAACCACAAGCGGAAAGATCCGGCGGGTTGAAATCCGGGAGCAGAGCCAGCAGGGGTAACGATCCATAGAATGACAAACAACCGCTTTCATTGAAAAGACGTTTCATTGAAAGGCGGTTGTTTTTCTCTGTTTTTTTTCATATATTGGGATATCCCAAGGACAGAAGAACGGAAAGGGGGCCTGCTTGATGCGGCAGCTCAGGGAGGGCGACCGGGGCGCTGTCGTGGATATGCTGCAATGGGGCCTGACGCGGGCGCGCTGGCCGCTGCGGGCGGACGGCGTTTTCGGGAACAAAACCCTCCGCGCGGTCCAGGCCTTTCAGGGGCAAAACGGCCTCGCGCCGGATGGCGTCGCGGGAGACCTCACCTGGGCGGCGCTGACACCCTATATCACGGGGCAGGCCCTGCCCGGGCGGCCTATCGTGCCCACGGCCATCCGCTGGAGCTCCGATCTGCTGACGCTGGTCGTCGAGGGCCTTGGCGCGCGCTATCCCTTTTTGGCTTCGGAGACCATCGGCAGCAGCGCCATGGGCAAGCCAATCCAGCTCATGCGCATCGGGGAGGGCGCGCGCCGCGTGGGCTACAACGCCACACACCACGCCAACGAGTGGATTACCACGCCGCTGCTGCTGAAATTCCTGGAGCGGTATGCCGCCTGTTATGTGCGCGGAGGCACACTGGGCTGGGTGCCCTGCGCGCGCCTGTATCGGGAGTTTACGCTGGAGATCGTGCCCATGGTGAATCCTGACGGGGTTGATCTGGTCACCGACGCGCTCAGCCATGCCGCGCCCGAATACCTGCGGGCCGTTCAGATCGCCGCCGCTTTCCCGCGGATTCCCTTTCCCCTGGGCTGGAAGGCCAATATCGAGGGGATCGATCTCAACCTCGGGTATCCCGCCGGATGGGAGCTGGCGCGGGAGATCAAGTATGCCCAGGGCTTTGTTACCTACGCCCCCCGGGATTTTGTCGGGCCCTACCCTCTGGCGGCCCCGGAATCCGCCGCGATGTATCGCCACGCGCTGCAGGCAGGCTATGAGCTGATTCTGGCGTACCACACCCAGGGCGAGCTGATCTTCTGGCGCTATGAGGGCTTCGACCCGCCGGGCGCCTATCAGCTGGCCCGGCGCATGGAGACCGCCAGCGGCTACGCCATGGCGGAAACGCCCCCGGGCTCCTCCCACGCCGGCTACAGGGACTGGTTTATCACACGGTTCAACCGCCCGGGCTTTACCATAGAAGCCGGCAGAGGAACAAGTCCTCTGCCGCTGAGCCAATTCGATCAGATTTATCGGGACAATATCGGAATACTGCTGTTGGGGATGGCGGGGCTGCTTTGAATTCAATTATTATACGATGAGCTCGGATCAACAAATACGCTGTTCGCTTCTTTTCGTTTGGACCCGGCCACGCGCCGCATCAGCTCCGCCTCATAAAGCGCCTCGTCCAGGGGGAGCGCGATCTCTTTTCCCAGCCAGGAGGAAAGATGCATGGCGTTGGAAAGCGTCAGGCCGTTGATGCCCTCCCCGCCGGGCGCGAGCAGCGGCGCGCCGCGCAGAACCGCGGCCGCGAAGTTGTTGAGTATCCCCACGTGCTGCTCCGAAAGGCCATCGGTGTCCGGCGTAAGTTCCTTCAGGCCGGGGGTGTTGAAGGGAACGTCGTTGTGGGCGTTGAACGCCGCGATGCTCTCGTCGAGCTCCCATAGGGTGAGCTTGTTCTCCTCGGCCACGAGCTTGCCGCGGTCCAGGGTGAGCTCGAAGCGGTTGCTGCCGGGATAATCCCCGGTGGAGGTGACAAACACGCCGCTGACGCCGCCGGGAAAGGTCAGCAGCGCGCTCACGTCGTCCTCCACCTCAATGTCGTGCCACTGGCCGAAGCGCATGCTGGCATAGACCTTTTCAGGCATGCCGCAGATCCACTGAAGCAAATCAAGGTTGTGGGGGCATTGGTTGAGCAGAACGCCGCCGCCCTCGCCGCTCCAGGTGGCCCGCCACGCGCCGGAATCATAGTAGGCCCGAGAGCGGAACCAGTTGGTGATGACCCAGTTCACGCGGCGCAGCCGCCCCAGCCCGCCGCCCTGCACAAGCTCCCGCATTTTACGGTAAATGTGGTTTGTGCGCTGGTTATACATGATGCCGAACACACGGCCGCTGCGCGCGGCTGCCTCGTTCATCTCCCGCACCTGCCTGGTGAAGACACCGGCGGGCTTTTCCGTCATCACGTGCAGGCCGCGCCTGAGGGCCTCAATGGCGAAACGGGGATGATCGTAGTGGGGCACGGCGATCAGCAGCGCGTCCAGCCGCGCGCCTTCCAGCATCGCCTCCGCGGAATCGAAGCAGGGCAGATTTTCTCCCGCGAGCTCCCTCGCCCATTTCAGCCGGGCGGGATTGATATCCGCCACCGCCGTGGCCTCTATTTCCGGCACGGAGCCGTTGAGCAGGCTCTTCAAATGCTCGCCGCCCATATTCCCCACCCCGAGGATCCCCATTTTGATCTTTTGCATGTTTTCGCTCCTATTCTATATACTCGAATCTCTAAGTTAAAATTTAAGCTTAGATTTTTAAAGCTTATGTCAGGCCCTTTGCCTTCAGATTCTCATAGCTGCGCCGCAGGCAGGCGAAGGGGTCCTCCCCGTAGCAATCGTCCTGCTCCACAAGCAGATATTCCGTGCCCGCGTCCCCACAGGCCGCCAGAATGCCGTCGAAGTTCATGTTGCCCTCATAGATCGGGGCCATTTTGATGCCGCCGTCCCAGGCCATGTCCTTCAAATGCACGCAGGGCACGCGGCCCTTCAGCCGGCGGATCCAGTCGATCGGGTCGCCGCCCGCCGCCTGCACCCAATAGGTGTCCAGGGTGAAGCCCATTTGCTCCGGCGTAAAATCTTCGGTCAGGCGGTCGATGAAGCGCCTGTTTTGGGAATCCCGGGCGAATTCCAGATTATGGTTGTGGTACATTAGCAGCGCGCCGTTTTCGGCAAAAGAGTTTGCCACTGGAAGAAAATCGTCCCGCAGCCGCTCGTAGGCGGCCTCGTCGGGAATGCCGCCGGGAGGATAGCCCAGGCCAATATATTCGCAGCCAAATCGCCGGTGCGTTTCGGCTACGGAAAGAGGGTCTTCCCGCATTTTGACGGGGTCCGCGTGGGTGAGCACGCAGCGCAGGCTGTTTTTGCGCAGCTGCTCCGCCAGCCAGCCGCCCTCGAACGCGCAGGTGCATGAAATCTGCACCGTGCGGTAGCCGATATCGGCGACTTTCGCCAGGGTTTCGGCAAAGTCGTTGAGATTCGTCGTATAATCCCGCAGTGTATAAAACTGAGCGCCTAACATCATGCCGCGTTCCCTCCAATCTTTTTGAGAACATCCTTCAGCGCCGCCGCCGCCGCCGCGAAGGCCGCCGGCTGGTCGGGATACACAAAAGCGCCCACATGGGAGATATCGCCGTCCTGTTCGAGATCCTTCAAGCCGTCGAAGACCGTCAGGTGGGGCTCCAGGGAGATGACCGGGCCACCGGTATTTTTCGCCGCGCTCATTGCCGCGAAGTCGGCCAGAATTTCCGCTATGTTCCCCACGCCGAAGCCAGCGGGCACGACGCTGCCGTCGGGCATGGCGTCCTTGGCGTGGATATACTCCACATATTCCTTGAGCATGGCCCAGGCGGAGCTCGTCTCCTGCCCCACCTGGATAAAGTTCGAGAAGTCGAACACCGCGCGCAGTGCCGGGAGCGCCTGGTGGAGCCGCAGGCAGCGCGCGGCGCTGTCGCCGTAGATGCCCTTCTCGTTTTCGTGGCAAAGAACCACACCGCTGCCCCTTGCGGCCTCGATGAAGCCGTTCATGCGCCGCAGGACCTCCTCCTCCCACTCGATGGCCCCCTGCGTGCCGAAGAAGCTGAATAATCTGAAACGCTTCGCGCCGAAGAGCTCGGCCAGCGCCAGCATGTGTCTGAACTCCTCCAGGTGCGGCCCGAAGGGGTCGCGGATATCCATTTTCCCGCTGGGGGAGCCGATGGCCCATACGCTGATGCCGGCGTCGTCCAGCTGCCGCTTGACCCGCTTCGCGCTTTCTATGCTCAGCCGCGAGATGTTCGTTCCATCCACGCCGCGAATCTCGAGCCGCCGGATGCCAGCGGCCCGCAGGGCTTTCACTTGCCCCGCGATCGTGGCGTCGGCCTCGTCCGCGAAGGCGGCCAGGGTAAAGGTTAGCATGTTGGTTTCTCCTTTGTTGTTGTTGTTTTCACATATCGCGCGATCATCTCAACGGCGGCAGCGGATATCGCGGAGCCGTTGATGACCAGATCCGCGTGCCATCTGGTGGGCTCCACATATTCGTCGTGCCGATAGCGCACCATGTCGAGATAAACATCCGCAACCTCGTCGAAGCTCAGGCCCCAGCCCATGTTTCGCTTCAGCCGCCGTACGATGCGTTCATCCGCGCGGCAGTCAACGAAGAGCTTGAGGTCCAGCTGGGCGCGGATGCTTTTCTCCCAGAGGACAAGCAGGCCCTCCACGATGATCACCTGGTGTTTTCTCTTTTTAACTGCCCGGCGCAGGTCATTCGAAAGCCGGGAAAGCCCCATAGCCGCGGGATGATTGTCATCCATATAAGACGCTTCGCGGAAGGGCGCCTGCGTGAACGGGCGCTCATGCCCGGGCTTGAAGTAGTCGTCCATGTGAATGGCCAGCACATCATAACCGGGCAGGGCCTCCATGAGCAAGCCGCAGAGCGTGGATTTTCCGCTGGCGCTGCCGCCCGCGATACCCACGACGAATGGCTTTTGGAATTCCATATATTCACTCCCGGGCCGCTTTTACGGCCTCCAAATATGCCCTTGCGTTGGCGGAGATATCCCCACGGGTCAGATTGCCGCCCACGCCCACGAAGGAGGCTCCGGCGGCGAAC
The DNA here is from genome assembly GCA_009777055.1 of Oscillospiraceae bacterium. Lineage (GTDB taxonomy): Bacteria > Bacillota > Clostridia > Oscillospirales > Acutalibacteraceae > WRMQ01. The sequence goes on along the minus strand of WRMQ01000055.1, from coordinate 4,002 downwards.
CAATCCTTGATATTGCCCAGCTCCACGCCGCCGGAGGGCGCGAACTCCGCAAAAGGAAGAGGGCCCCGCAGGGCCTTAAGGAAGCCCGGCCCCAAGGTTTCTCCGGGAAAGAGCTTTAGAAAATCGGCGCCCTGCTCCAACGCGGCCACCGCCTCCGTAGCGGTCATCACGCCGGGCATGCTGACCTTGCGATAGCGGTTGCACACCTGGATCACCTGCGCCGAAACGGCGGGCGATACCACGAATTCCGCGCCGGAAAGAATGGCGGTCCGCGCCGTTTCGGCATCCAGCACCGTGCCTGCGCCCAGGGTGATCGCCCCGCCGTATTTCGCCGCAAGGCTTTCGATGGCTCTGTGCGCGAAGGGAATGGAGAATGTGATCTCGACACAGCGAATGCCCGCCTCGATGCAGCGCCCGGCCAGCGCGGCAGCCTGCTCCGGGCTGTCGCCTCGCAGCACCGCCACCAGGCCGTTGCTCTTCAGGCTTTGTATAATAGCTTCTTTGGTCATGGATGAAAACCCTTTCAATTATAAAGATACGAAGCTTTTTTATTCTAAAGATGCAAAGCTTTTTTATTCTGCGGGGCTTTCAAACTGTTCGCCGGGCTCCAGCTGAATTCTCTTCTCAAGCAGCGGCAGCTCCACCGTCAATGGCCGCCCGCTCAAATTGCGAATTGCGAATCGCGAATCGCGAATGGAAAATTCAACGCCGTAGGCGTCGAGCTTGACCGTGCCCTCCCCGAACAAGGGCCGCACGACCAAATCGCAGTCGAAGCCATAGCTCAGGCCCAGATAATCGTTGACCAGCACATGCCAGAAGACGTTGGGGTATTCGTAGTAAAGCGACGCGCCGTGCCAGTTCTGCTCATCAATGTAATAGATGTAATTCATGTCATAACGCTCGCCCATCTGCCAGCCGTCGGCCCGGGCCTGCTTTGCCACCTGATCCAGCTGCCGCCGGAGGGCCGCGCCGTCCCGCAGATGGGCCAGATAGGCCGCGTCCCAGCACCAGTAGCGCCCGGCGGCGCACAGGTCGTAGGGCCCGCCGCTGCCGATCTCCGACTGCGTGTAGTCCTCAATCTTCGCCGCCACGAAGCTGGGGAACTTTTGAAGGACCTCTTCGTGCCGCCGCAGGGTTTCCGCGCAGCGCCCCTCCTGCCCGGGCTCCGCCAGGCCGAAGAGAACGGGCAGCTCGTTGGCCAGCAGGTGGATATGGTCGTGCGTCCGGCCCTTGCTGTCGATCCAGTCGATGAAGCGGCCGTCCTTCCCGCTCCAGCAGCCCTTCGGGAATTCGCGCACCACAGCCTGGCCAAGGCGGTCCGCCAGATTGATATAGCGCCGCGCCTCTTCGCCGCGGCCCAGGAGCCGCTCCAGCTCCGACATCAAGCGGAAGCCGTTGACGGCGAAGCACTGCGCCTGCGCCGCGCAGCCGTCCTTGATCACCTGGTCCTCGTAGTATACGTGGCTTTCCAGCAGGTCGTGCTTGCCGATGAAGCGTTCAATATAGGCACAGCTGGCCTCTATGGCGTTGATGTTCACCCGCAGAAAATCCAGATCTTTCGTCATTCTATAATAAAGGTGCATGCCCTCGATGAATTCGATATTCGCCGTGACGCGGAACATCTGGGCTTTTTCCCTGCCATCGCGGCTTTTGCGCCAGACGTTGTATTCCCGGCTGCCGTTGGGCTGCACGGCGCAGAGATTTTTCGAAAGCCCGGTTCTGTCCTCGCGCATCACCTTGAGCTGCAGCTCCAGCATGCGGCGGATGAGGCTTGCCTCGGCGGCCCCGCCCACGGCGAAGCGGCCCTTCCAGTGGAACTCGTGGTCCACCGCCGGGTAGGTGCCCGCGTAAGCCTTCTTGTTGAGGGTGGAAAGCACGTAGCCCTCCCGGATATCCGTCTTTTTGCGCAAGTATGTCCGCTCGGCGATCTGGCACAGCTGATGATCCCAGTAAAAGCGCGCGCAGGCATAGAGCAGGGTGTCGCCCTCCGGGATATCCATTTGCCAGGCCCGCCCCAGAAAGTCGCAGGCGGGCCGGGCGGCGGGGTATTCCTTCTTTGTGTAGCCGCCGATGAATTTCACGCTCGCGCCCCTGGCGCCCGTCTTCACCTCATAGGCCCCGCCCCGCACGCACACGGCCTTTTGGTCCGTGGGCTCCTTCGCGGGCAGCAGCCACAGCAGGGTATCGCCGGAAAAACGCTTTGGCTGATAATGCGGCGGAATGATATGATTTCCCACGCTCTCGAAGCCATAGATAAGAACATCGCCGAGCTCTTCTTTGGGAATGGTGATGCTTTTGCTGTGAAATTTCACGGGAACTCTCCTTTGAATTTACAAACAACAATCGTACGGGCGTCCTCGAACTCATACGAGCAGGTGGAGAGGATCAGGATGCGGTCTTCCGGCCCAAGCGCAATATCGCGCCGGAGCTTCGCCGTGCGCAGCAGATAGTCGATGTGCGCCTGCCGTTCCTCCGGCGTGAAAAAGGCGATGCTTATGTAGTAATCACCCATGGCGTTTTGCACCGCGCAGGAGATGATTTCCAGCTCGTAGCTGTCTGTGGGCGTGTGCAGCACGGCGGTCTTGTGCTTGTCGAAGAAATCCTTTTGCTTAAAGCGGATAAGCGTGCCGAACATGGAGCCGTCGCGCATATTATGGGCATAGATAATATTGTAGAAGTCAGAAAAATCGGCGCGGTTGCGGCAATCCAGGAAGACCGCGCCGTGCTTCGAGGCCTTCTTCTGGGCTGAGTTGTTCACGTAGTACTGGTTGTCCTCCGCCTGGACAATGGGGTAATCGATGGCCGTACCGGGCACTGTGAGCCAGGCGACGGCGTCGGTGTTTTCCTGCCGCAGGCCGTTGAAATCAATGGGCGAAACGAAGGGCGCCGTGGATTCCCCGCTGCCGGGGGCCTGCGTAGTGATGACCGTCGGCTTCACTGAGGGAACGGCGGCCTCCTGTTCTTTTTTGCGGGCATAGATCTGATTGGCCGCGAGCAGGAGGCTGCCCAGGCCAATAAAAACGAGCAGCAGAATCAGCGCGCGGCGTACGGCCGGCCGACTTATTGCTTTCTTTATTATGCTTTTTATTTCTTCGTTCACCTCTTATTATTTTTAATCCAGCGAGGTCGGAATCTCCCAGTCGTAGAGGAGCTCGGGCTCACCGCCACCGGCCGAACGGCGATATACCGAACCGCGCCGGTCCTCCCGGGTGAAGTAGTAGAGATGTCCGCCTTCCAGCATCGGCTGGAAGTAGCTTTTGTTGGAGGGAGCGATATCTTCCATAATAGATTCGATTTCCTGATCCGCCAAGGCGTATGTCCGGCTGTCGCGGAAATGATACGCAAACAAGCCCGGCTCACCGGTCTTCAAAAAAACAATCATGCCGCCGGCTTCATCGCGCTCGTTATCGTCCACAACAAAGCTTTTCACATTCTCCAGCAGCTTTTTCGGCCCGACGCCGCGCAGGGGGGAACGATAGAGATCGCTGCCGATCAGGTAGTAAATCGAACTGCCGTTTACCTGGGCGGCGGTGATCTTGTTGTTGCTCAGCAGGGTCTGCATTTCTCCGCCGTCGATATTCGCCTTCTTCACGCCGAAGGTGGAGAACTCCTGGCTCCCCGTGAGATAGAGAAAGCCGTTGCTCAGCTGGAACGCCGCGAAGCGCTCCCGCTTGACGCGGGCCTCATAGATAAGCTCCGGCTCCAGCTCATTTTCCTTGATATTGACACGGTAGAGATTCCCGGAATCAAAATTCCCCTCAACGCCGTGCAGGTAATAATCGCTGAAATAGACATAGCCGTCGTAGTAGCTGAGCTGGCCCACGGGCAGCTCGTCGAAGAGCGTTATGATTTCGCCGCCGGGCGCGTGCCATTCCAGCTTTTGCGGAATATTCACGGCGGTAAACGTATTCCCCCGCCCGTCGCACACCACCCGCCGGTTGGCGGCCATGGTGGAATAGGGGCTGTTGCCGTAGGTGTTGACATCCACATTTGCGGCGAAGC
>WRMQ01000054.1 GCA_009777055.1 Oscillospiraceae bacterium | reverse complement strand
TGCTTTTCCCGCCGAGGCCTATCGACTACGCGTTTCACAGGCCCGGGGAATTGAGATGGAGGCGGCGGATGAACGCGGCCTTTGCTGGGCCGCCGCCACGCTGACGCAGCTCGTCCGCAAAGAGGGACTGCCGCTGTGCGACATCATGGACGCGCCGCGCTACGCTCACAGAGGTATTTTGCTGGACAGCGCGCGGCATTTTTTCCCCGTGGAAACAGTCAAGCGTTTGATCGAACGGCTTTCCCAGGTGAAGATCAACACGCTGCACTGGCATTTGACCGACGACCAGGGCTGGCGCGTGGAGAGCAAGCGCTTCCCCAGGCTCCATGAGCAATGCGCGCCCGCTTATTATACCCAGGACGAGATCCGCGATATTGTGGCCTATGCGGCGAAGCGCGGCGTGGAAATTGTGCCAGAGATCGATTTGCCCGGCCATACCAGCACGATTCTGACCGTCTATCCGGAGCTGGGCTGCCGGGACGAGGAGATCCGGCTGGAAACCGCGCCCGGGATTTACTCCATTATTCTTTGCCCGGGAAAAGAAGCCACCTTCCAGCTTTTGCTGCCGCTGCTGGAGGAGATCGCCTCCCTGTTCCCGTCGGAGCGCTTCCATCTGGGCGGCGACGAGGCCCCGAAAGGGGAGTGGCAGGCATGCCCCCACTGCCGCGGGCGCATGCGGGACGAAGGCCTCGCCACGGCGGAGGATCTGCAGGGCTGGTTCACGGCCCGGCTGGCGGATCATATGCGCGGCCTGGGCAAGCGGGTGTGCTGCTGGAACGAAAGCCTGAAGGCCGCGGACCTCGTCCAAAGAATCCCGGATATCACGATTCAGCACTGGGCCGAAATGCATGAGCCCGGCCCCTCCCGGCGCTATTGGGAGTCGGGCGGCCCCACGATCTTCTCAAGCTACTTTTCCACCTATTTGGATCTGCCCCATGGCACCGTGCCGCTCAAGCGGATTTACGGCTACGGGCCGCCCCAAGAGGCCATCAATGCCCTGGGTGTGGAGGCCTGCCTCTGGTCCGAGCTGATCCCCACGCCGGAGCGCCTGTGGGTGATGGCTTTTCCCCGGGCCTATGCCCTGGCGGAAATCGCCTGGACGCAGGCCGGGCGCAGGGATTACGCGGATTTCCGCCGCAGGCTTGCTCTGTGGCTGGCCCAAAGCCCCGGCCCGGGCGGCACCCCGCCGGAGAAAGCCGACCCCAGGGGCCTGGAGCGCTACAGGGAGCGCTTCGGCTATTTGAGCGCCATGAAAAACGCGCCCCGGCCCACCAATAACGCCGGCGTGGGCGGCTCGCTGGATCCCCGCTTTTTGCTGGACTGGTTCAAATATTATCTGGCCTAGCTATAAAAGACATGGAGAGAAGAGATGCTCGAACAATATCGCTCGTTTATCCGGAATAAATTCTTCCTGGGGGCGCTGCTCATCGTGGGCTTTGTCTATGTTACTGTGTTCTGCTTTCTTGAAAATCCGCTGCTGGAGGAAAACACCGCCAGCCTCATCGGGCTGAAATACCCCGCGCTGTTCTTCCTTTGGCTCACGCTTACGGGGGCGGCGTTCTTTTTCAATTCCCGCGCCATGTACCTGAGCTATGGCTGCCGCAGCATCGTTGGCCGCGCCGCGATCTGGGCGGCGCTGTGCGCGCTGCCGGTGATCTTCTTCGTCCACGGGGAGATTCTCGAAAGCGGCGAGATATTTTATCCCGGCGTCAGCAAGCCGGTCCATTGGGCGGCTACGATCATCTTTATGCTGGGCGACGCCCTTTCCATAGGGATCCTCTTCATTTACGCGTGCAAGAAAGTCAAACGCTTCCGTTGGCTTTGTGTCGGCATTGGCGGCATTGTCGCCGGTATGCTGGCGGTCTTTTTCATCTTCGGCAAGAGCGGCCTGTTCGAGACCGCGCCCATCTGGCTGGCGTATGTTATGCTGTTCCTGGTCAACTGCACGGGGCTGTTCGCTCTTCCCAAAGAAACAGCTTAACCGAATTGTAACAATTCCCACGCTATATTTGTAATTCTCCCTGTGTAAAATAGACGTTAGATGACAGACATTAGACGTTAGACGTCTTTTGGCGGCGATCGTCTAACGTCTAAAATCTATTCTCTGGAGGCCTGGATATGTATACGGTACTGGTTTGCGACGACGACACGGCGATCCTCAACTCCATCGAAATCTATCTGCGCATGGAGGGCTACGAGACGCGCAAGGCCCAAAACGGCCGCGAGGCCCTTGATATTCTCGAAAAGGCGCAAGTGCACTGCGCCATTCTGGATATCATGATGCCCGGGCTGGACGGCCTGGCCGTGACCCGCAGGCTCAGGGAGCGGTCCAACATCCCGGTGATTTTGCTCTCGGCCAAGAGCGAGGACACCGACAAGATCGCGGGCCTGGGCTTCGGCGCGGACGACTACGTCACCAAGCCCTTCAACCCCCTGGAGCTGCTGGCGCGTGTCAAGTCGCAGATCCGCCGCTACACGCAGCTGGGCGCGAGCCAGGCCAGGGAGGGGCTTTTGCGCACGGGAGGGCTTTGCCTGGACCCTGACGCGAAAGAGCTTACCGTAGACGGCGAGCCTGTCAAGCTCACGGCCACGGAGTACGGCATCGTCGCGCACCTGATGGAAAACCTGGGCCGCACCCTCTCGGCGGAGCGGATCTATCAGGCCGTATGGAACGAGCCCGCCTATGTCAGCGAAAAAACCGTCACCGTGCATATCCGCCGCATCCGGGAAAAAATCGAGATCAACCCGAAAGAACCAAAATACATTAAGGTGGTGTGGGGCATTGGATACAAAATGGAACGCATTCCTCTATAGACCCTGGATCAAGGCGCTGAGCTTTTTGATGGCGCTGCTGAGCGCCGCGGGCTGTGTATATCTGTTTATACAGACAGGGCTGGCGCTCGACGGCAATTTCGAGGACGCTGTCGCCGGGGATTTTACCCGGACCTCGCGGTTCAAAGGCGAAATAAGCTGGATAATTATGGACGCCATGGGCATGGTCACGCGTTTCATCAGCGAGGAGGCCATGGCGGACGGCACGGCCTTCGAGCCCGAAAGGCAGACCCGGCTGGAGTGGCTGGAAAAAGAGATCGTCCAGACGGTGAAAGAAACAAACAACGAGCTGCGGCAGAATTACGGTCTTGACGAGTATGTCTCGAACCCTTATTTTACGGTGGAGGACGGCGGCATCGTTGTGGACGAGGCCTTCATCCGGCAGGAGCTGACCGAGCGGGCGCAGCAGGACATCAATGAAATGGAGCGGGGCTTCCGAGAGGAATACGCGCGGGCCAAAAAGCACCTGGCCAGCGTGCAGTCGCTGCGATACGCCGTGGTGGACCGGGAGAGCGGGCGCGTTTGCGCGAACATTGAGACAGAGGACTACAGGGCCGCCGTGGAGGCCATGCCCTGGTTCACCTGGAGCGCCGGCGATGAGGCGTCGCTGCCCGCCGCTTCCTTTCACGGCGGATACGATTGGTGGCAGGAAGAGAGCACCATCAACGTCTACCTGGGCTTCGACGAGGACGCCGCCGTCAAAGCCGCGCAGCCCGACGAGCTCGCCAGGCGGGCGATCGACTTCCGGGCCTATCAGAAGAGCCGGGCCTGGAGCGTAGCGGCTATGCTGACGCTGTTCGCGCTGTTCTGGCTGTGCCTCGCGCAGCTTGTGGTCACGGCGGGGCGGCGCGGGCCGGGCAGGGAAGGGGAAATCCGGCTGAGCGGGCTGGACCGTATCTTTAACCTCCTGCACTGGGGCGCGGGGGCCATCGCCGGCTTTTTGCCCTGGATGCTCTTTGTCGAATTCGGCCTCTATAACCCCAGGCTCCCAAAGGCGCTGGCGCCCCTGATCTGTGCCCTGCTGTCGCTTCCCGTGACGCTGTTCTGGCTGGAGACCCTGCTCTCCTTCTCGCGGCATGTGAAAAACCGCAGCGTGGTGAAAAACACGATATGGTACCGCGTGTGGAGCTGGCTCCGCGGGGGCTTGCGCCACCGAAGCATGAAGCGCGGCACCCTGTGGGTTTTACTGGCCTTTTTGCTGTGGAACGGCCTCACCGCCTTCGCCGCCGCCCTGATCGGCAGCGCGAACGAGCCCTCGCTGCTGATCCTCTTTACGATTCCCATGCTCCTGTCAGGTGTCTTCGCGGCTTACGTCCTGCTCCTGAAGCATCTCAGCGCCCTGGATGAAATCCGCGAGGCGTTGAAGCAGACGAGGCAGGGGAACCTCGTGCCGGCGCTCAAGCCGGAGCGCATGCCGCTGGGGCTGGCGCAGCTGGCCGAAGGCATTCTCGAAATGCAGCAGGGGATGCAGGCGGCGGTGCAAAAGGCCCTGGTGGGCGAGCGCATGAAGACGGAGCTGATCACAAATGTGTCCCATGATTTGAAGACGCCGCTGACCTCCGTGATCAATTATGTCGACCTGCTGCGCATGGAGGACATCAGCGAGGAGGAGCGCGCGGATTATCTCATGACCCTGGCCATGAAATCCGGGCAGCTCAAGCGCTTGATTGAGGATCTGGTGGAGGCCTCCAAGGCCAGCAGCGGCAGCGTGGAGCTCCACCCCGTGGAGGTCAACCTGCACGAGCTGGCGCTGCAGGCCGTGGGAGAGAACAGCGACGCCCTTTCCGCCCAGGGGATCGAGCTGATCCTGTCCTCACCGGAAGAGGCTCCCGTTGTGCGGGCCGACAGCCAAAAGACCTGGCGCGTGCTCGAAAACCTCATGAGCAACGTGAGAAAATACACCATGCCAGGCACGCGGGTCTACCTGCAGCTGGCCAGCGAAAACGGCTTCGGCGGGCTGACGGTGAAAAACATTTCCCGGGAGCCGCTGAATCTTCCGGCGCGGGAGCTCAGCCAGCGCTTCGTGCGCGGCGACGCGGCCCGCACGGGCGAGGGGAGCGGCCTGGGGCTTTCCATCGCGGAAAGCCTTGTGGCGGTGCAGGGCGGCAAATTCGAGCTGGAGGTGGACGGCGACCTGTTCAAGGCCTCGGTCTGGCTGCCGCTCGCTTGATTCAATTGGCAATGCAAATCTGTCATTTTTAATTTAAAAACGCGCAATTGTGATATTTGGCGGAGGCCGCAAATATATGCGGTCTCCGTCTTGATTTTTCCTGTCATCTATGGTAGAATTAGCATATCTTATTATCCTGCGAAGAGGGCGTTTATGAACATCGAAAAAATCAATAAAGAATTGGCAAAGCGCTTCGGCGCGGAAAAGTATTCCGTCAAAGCGCGGCGGGAGCATCTTGTCCTGGAGGGCGAAAGCGGCGACTGGCAGGAGATCGTCGCGGCTGGCTATCTGGCCGCGAAGCACACGGGAAAGCTCCCCGGCTGCCTTGTGAATGATGTGAAGTATCTGGATTATGAGCAGCCGGCTATGCGTATGCCCTCAATTCAGGACGACAGCCTGGAGGGCGCCACGCCGGATGTTTTGATCATCGGCGGGGGCGTGGTGGGCTGCGCCATCGCCCGGGAGCTCAGCCGCTGGAGGCTGGATGTGCTGCTGGTGGACAAGGAATGCGACGTCGCGCTGCACAGCTCCTCCCGCAACGACGGCATGATCCACCCGGGCCTGGATATACATAAAAGCAGCCAGAAATATAAATATAATAAGCTGGGCAACGCCATGTATGAGCAAATCTGCGCCGAGCTGCAGGTGCCGTTTACCCGGGAAGGGCAGTATCTGTGTTTTCCCAAAAAGCTGCCCTCTTTCCTGCTGTATCTGACAAAGCTTTATTGGAGATATCTGGATGTGCCCAGCCGTGTGCTGCGCAGGAAGGAGCTGTTCGGCATTCTGCCGGGGCTGCAGGCCGATCTGGGCAGCGCGCTGTTCTTCCCCACGGCGGGGAGCGTGTGCCCCTACAGCCTGACCATTGCCTACGCCGAAAACGCTATCCAGAATGGCGCGCGCGTGAGCCTCAGCACCGCCGTGCTTGGCATGGACGTGACAGAAGAAAACGGCAGGCAACGCATCAAAGCGGTGCGCACCAACCGGGGCACGATTCGCCCGGCACTGGTCATCAACGCGGCGGGCGTGTTCTGCGAGGATATCGCCGCCATGGCCGGCGACCGCTTTTTCTCTATTCATCCGCGCCGGGGCACAAACTCCATTTTAGACAAAAAGATCAGCGATTCCGTGAGCCGCTACCACGCATCCACCCTCATGACCGGCCACGCCAAGGGCGCGCACACCAAGGGCGGAGGCGTCATCCGCACCGTGCACGACAATCTTTTGCTTGGCCCAAACGCGGTGGAATCCCCCGAAAAAGAGGATTTCACGACCTCGCCGGAAAGCATAAAAACAGTGTTTGACAAACAGGCGAAGACCAGCGAGAGATTAAATCAGGGGCAGATCATCACCTACTTCACCGGCGTGCGCGCGGCAACGTTTGAGGAAGATTTCGTCATACGCCCCGGCTTATATACAGAGAATATCATACATGCCGCCGGAATCCAATCCCCCGGTCTCACCGCCGCGCCAGCCATCGGCGCGGCGCTGGCGGACTGGGTGGCGCAGCGCCTGAAGCCCGCGCCCAACGAGGCCTTCAACCCCATCCGCCCGGCGATTGTGAACGCCGCCGCGCTCCCCGACGAGGAACGCGACGCGTTGATCAAGCAAAACCCTGACTATGGCGTAATCCTCTGCCGCTGTGAGCAGGTGAGCAGGGGTGAGATCGTCGCCGCCCTGCGCCGTCCGCTGTCCTGCGACAGCGTGGACGGCGTCAAGCGCCGTGTCCGCGCCGGGATGGGCAGATGCCAGGGCGGCTTCTGCGGCCCTCTGGTGGCCCAGGAAATCGCGAAGGAGCTGCGCATCCCCCTGGAGCGGGTGCGCAGGAGCGGGGAGGGCAGCGAGCTGCTGTATGGATCAATCAAAGATACGGAGGTGACGTCATGACCGACAAATACGACGTTGCCGTTATCGGCGGCGGGCCAGCGGGTCTGGCCGCCGCCATCGCCGCCGAGAGGGCGGGCGCGAGGGTGCTGCTCATTGAGCGGGAAGCGCGTTTGGGCGGGATCCTCAAGCAGTGCGTCCACGACGGCTTTGGCCTGGTGCGCTTCGGTGAGAAGCTGGCCGGTCCGGAATACGCGGAACGCTTTCTGACGCAGCTGCGCGGCACCGGGGTGGAGGTCACGCCGCAGACCTTTGTGGATGAAATCAGCCCGTTGAAGGGACCGCGCGCGGACCGCGTGCCGCCGCCCACGGGCTTCCAGCTGAAGCTGGTCAGCGCGAAGGGGATGCGTAACGTGAGAGCCAAATCCGTCATTCTGGCCACGGGCTGCCGGGAGCGAACCGCGCGGCAGGTCGCCATCCACGGCACGCGGCCCGCCGGGATCTTCACCGCCGGCAGCGCGCAGTATTACACGAATATCCTGGGCCAGCTGCCCGCGAAGCGCTGTGTGATTCTCGGCTCGGGCGACATTGGCCTGATTATGGCGCGGCGGCTCACGCTGGAGGGTGCGAGGGTGCTGGGCGTCTATGAGGCGAAGCCCATTCCCAGCGGGCTGCCCCGCAACATCGCGCAGTGCCTGCACGATTTCGACATTCCGCTTCACCTGAGCAAAACCGTCACCCGCGTCTTCGGCCACGCGCGCCTGGAGGCCGTGGAGATCAGCGATGTGGACGGTGTCATGCGGCCCATCCCGGGCACGCAGGAGCGCGTCGCCTGCGACGCCCTGATTCTCTCCGTGGGGCTGATCCCCGAAAACGAGCTGGCCGAAGCCCTGGGGGTCGCGCTGCACCCCGTGACAAAGGGCCCGGTCTGCGACCAGAACGGCATGACCAGCGTCCCCGGCGTTTTCAGCTGCGGCAACGCGGCCCATGTCAACGATCTGGTTGACTACGTGAGCGAAAGCGGGGAAACCGCCGGCCGCGCGGCGGCGCACTATGCAATGAACAATTCACAATTCACAATGAACCATTATGCCAGCCTGAGTGTGGACGACAGCTTCCTCTACGCCATGCCGCAGAGAATCCATCTGAGGGAGCCTGTGGATGAAATTACGGTCTTTTTCCGTTCCCGGGAGGAGCGCGGCAAAACGAGATTCACGGCCCGGCTGGGGAATGAAATGATACTGAATAAAAATTATCGGCAGCTGCGCCCTCCGGAAATGGAGCGCCTGACGGTTCCGCTGGAGGGAGCCGAGCTGAAACCGGGCGATGTGATTGCGCTGGAAATGGAGGAAATGGCGTGAAAGAGCTCATCTGCATCAGCTGCCCCGCCGGCTGCCGCCTGGAGGCTGAAGCGCTGGAAAACGGCGAAATCCGTGTATCGGGCAACAGCTGCAAGCGGGGTCTGGATTTCGCCATGGCCGAAATGACCAGGCCCATGCGCAGCCTGTGCTCCACCGTGCGCACGGCCTTTGGGGATTTTCCTATGCTTCCCGTGCGCACCGACCGAGAGATCCCGAAAAGCGCGATCCCCGAGGCAATGAAGCTGATCTCCGGCATTGTGGTGGAGGAGAGAATCGCCTGCGGCGATGTGGTCAGCAGCCTTGCGCCCATCTGCGAGGGAAATCTGATTGCGACAAGCAGCGGATTAATCAGTTTTTAAACAGCGGATTAAATGAATAAATTTTCAGCGAAAAGAGTTGATCTCATGCCAAATCTGAATCAGGCGCCGCTTGTTCTGACCATCGACATGGGCACACAGAGCGCCCGGGCGCTGCTGTGCGACCCGAAGGGGAATATCGTGGCCAAGGCGCAGAAGAACTACCTGCAGCCTTATATCTCCAGGCAGCCCGGCTGGGCCGAGCAGAGCGCCGATTTCTATTGGGCGGCCATCTGCGAGTGCTGCCAAAAGCTCAAGGCGGAGCAGGAGGCGCTTTGGCCCGGCATCATTGCCGTGACCAGCAGCACCATCCGCGATAGCTGCGTGTGCCTGGACGAGCATATGCGGCCCCTGCGGGATATCATTCTTTGGCTGGATGACCGGGAAAGCGGCAACATAGCCGTACCAAGGGTTTTTTCCGCCATCTTCCGGGTGGCGGGCATGACGGAGACCGTGGCGCACCAGCGCCGCGTGAGCGCCTGCAACTGGATCGCCGAGCATGAGCCGGAGATCTGGGCGAAGACCGCGAAATTTGTGCTGCTTTCCGCCTGGCTCACGCACCGCCTGTGCGGAAACCTGACGGACGCCATCGCCAGCACGGTGGGTCATGTGCCTTTTTCCAACAAGCACAGAACCTGGATGACATCGAACGATTTGGCCCGGCCAATCTTTGACGTGCGCGACGAGCAGTGCTACGATCTGGCGGAGGCCGGCACGGCGTTCGGGAGGATCACCGAGGCCGCCGCCGCCGACACGGGAATTCCTGCGGGGCTTCCCCTCATCGCTACGGGCAGCGACAAGGCCTGCGAGACCTTGGGGCTGGGCTGCGCCACGCCGGATGTGGCCGCTCTCAGCTTCGGCTCCACCGCTACGGTGGAAATCACCACGCCCACTTATATGGAGCCCTTCCCCTTTATTCCGCCCTACTGCTCCGTTATGCCGGGGTATTACACGCCGGAGGTGGAGATTTTTCGGGGCTACTGGCTCATCAGCTGGTTCAAAAAGGAATTCGCGGCCCTGGAGGGCGTGGAGGCCGAGCGACTTGGCGTTTCCGTGGAGCAGCTGCTCAACCAGCGCCTGCAGGAGGTGCCCCCCGGCTGTGACGGCCTGATCATGCACCCCTATTTTACCCCCGGGCTGGTCATGCCCAGCGCCCGTGGCTCCGTGATCGGCTTTTCTGACCTGCACACCCGCATGCATTGCTACCGCTCCATCATTGAGGGCATCAATTTTGCCCTGATGGAGGGCCTGGAGATCATCGAAAAGCGCGGCAAGCTCAAGGCGAAGCGCCTGATGGTGGCCGGCGGCGGCAGCCAGAGCGCCGAGATCTGCCAGATCACGGCCAACATGTTCGGCCTGCCCCTGCAGCGCGTGCATACCCATGAGGTGACGGGCCTGGGCTCCTCTCTGGTTGGCTTCGTCGCCATGGGAATCCATAAGACCTACGAAACCGCCGTGGCGGCCATGGTGCACCCCCAGGAGGCCTTCATGCCGGACGCCGCACAGAGCGCCCTCTACCGAAAGATATATGAAGATATCTTCGTTAAGGTCTTCGACAAGCTCAAGCCGTTTTACAGTGAGATGAAGAAGATGAAGGGGTAAAACCTGGATTCTGACCATTTTGTTGACGTCAACAAAATGGTCACATTGGGATCCGGATCACAGCGCGAGCTGCGGGATTATATGCTTTCGCGCTATGCCTATGGGGAGTACGGAGCTTGCGGCCAACCTGTTCCGGACAACGTATACAGACAAGAAAGAAAGAAAAAAAGAAACTTATGCAATAGCAAATAAAATCTAGAACGGAGTACTATCATGTCTAAACCCTACAAAGGCTTTGAGCCGAACTGGTTTCAGGGCAAAATTCCCCTCAATTCCTACCGTTCCGTGTTCAAGTGGGGCGCGCCGGAGCAGATTAAGGCCCCAAAGGAAAAAATGCTCCACGATGTGATGAACCGGTTCGGCATCGACGACAGCATTTTCCGGGAGTACCAGCAGGACCTTGGTCTGGACGAGGTGAAGTTCGATATCCCGGTTCAGCTCGCGCCGGAGCACATCGCGGCGCTGAAGGCCATCGTGGGCGATGCCTTCGTGCGCACGGACGACTACGCCCGCTTCAGCGTAGCCTACGGCAAGACCATGTACGACATTCTGCGCGCCAGGAATAAAATCGTCGAAAACGTGCCGGACGCCGTGGTCTATCCCGATACCCGGGAGCAGGTGGAGGCCATTGTCGCCTATGTGAGCGAGCACAAAATTCCGCTGTATGTCTATGGCGGAGGGAGCTCCGTCACCCGGGGCGTGGAGTGCGTGAAGGGCGGCGTTTCGCTGGATATGCGGCTGCGCTTCAACAAAGTGGTGAGCTTTCACGAGACCGATCAGATGATTACCGTGGAGGCCGGCATCAGCGGGCCGAAGCTGGAGGAGCTTCTCAACGACGCCGTCAGCGCCTTTGGCGCAAAGCGGGCCTATACCCTGGGGCATTTTCCCCAGAGCTTTGAGCATTCCTCTGTCGGCGGCTGGGTCGTGACCCACGGCAGCGGGCAGAATTCCACCTATTACGGCTGCATTCAGGATATGGTTCTGGGCCAGAGCTATGCCACGCCCAAGGGCGTCATCAATACCGACAGCCACCCCAAAAAGGCCACCGGCCCTGATCTTGACCAGATTATGATGGGCGCGGAGGGCGCGTTTGGCGTGCTCACCCACGTAACGCTCAAGATCTGCCGCCACATGCCGGAGACCGTCAAGCGCTTTTCCTATATGTTCAAGGACTGGGAAACCGGCATTGCCGCCGCCCGGGAGATCATGCAGAGCGAGGCGGGCAACCCCAGTGTCTTCCGCCTGAGCGATCCTGAGGAAACCAGCGTCATGATCAACATGTACGGCGTAATGGATACGCCCTTAAAGCACCTTTTCAAGGCCCGGGGCATGGAGATCGACAAGATGTGCCTCTTTCTGGGCTTTACCAACGGAGAAAAGGGCTTCAGCAAAAATGCCGCCAGAAATGTGGCGCGGGTATCAAAGCGCTATGGCGGCTTGAATATGACCGGCTATGTCTGCAAGGGCTGGGAGCACGGGCGCTTCAGCGACCCCTATCTGCGGGATACCCTGCAGGATTTCGGCGTGCTCATGGACACCATGGAGTGCTCCGTCAACTGGAGCGAGATGGCCCGGGTCCACGCGGAGGTGCGCAAGGTGGTGAAGGCGCGGCCCAACACCGTTTGCATGACCCACATGAGCCATGTCTATCCCCAG
Organism: Oscillospiraceae bacterium; assembly: GCA_009777055.1. GTDB lineage: Bacteria > Bacillota > Clostridia > Oscillospirales > Acutalibacteraceae > WRMQ01. Next base: position 7,232 of record WRMQ01000054.1, on the reverse strand, counting down.
GGCGGAAATCTATACTGGATCTTCATCATTCTGGAAAACGACGCCGAGGCGTTCCGCCGGTTCCATGCCTCGATTCTGGACGCGATCCAAAAAAGCGGGGCATCCATGAGCCACCACCATGGCATCGGCAAGATGTTCGGCCCCTGGCTGGAGGCCCAGCTGGGCAAAAACGAGTTTGATATTCTCCGCGCGCTGAAGAACCATTTTGACCCGGACAACATCATGAATCCCGGCGGTACGCTGGGCTTGGATATCCCGGAAACGGAGAAACGGGATTTGTTAAAATAAGAGCTGATGAAAGGGACACGATTCCATGCGCAGCTTACCGCAAGTCCGCCAAAAGATCCATGAAATCATCAACGGCGACGACAAAACCCTCGCCTCGTCTATCTTCGACGGCGCCGTGATCGCGCTGATCGCTGTCAACGTGGCTTTGGCGGTTCTCGAAACCTTTCAGGGCCTGCCGCACTGGGCGGCCTCGGTGTTCCATGGCGCGGAAATCGTCATCACCATTCTCTTTACGGCCGAATACCTTCTCCGGCTGTGGACAGCGCCGCTGCTATATCCGCAGACGCGTCCGCTCCGCGCGGTGGGGAAGCATGCCCTTTCTTTTTTGGCCATTGTGGACCTGCTGTCCTTTCTGCCGTTTTACATCCACATTCTTCCCTTTGAGCTGCGCGTGCTGCGCATGATCCGGCTGCTGCGATTGCTGCGGATTTTCAAAATGCAGCGCTACATCTCCGCCCTTTCGGCCATCGCGGGCGTGTTCCGCCGCAAAAGGGAGCAGCTGATCACCAGTATTCTCATGATGGTGATTCTGCTGGTGATCTCCTCCATCCTGATGTACACCGTGGAAAACCCGGTGCAGCCCGAGGTTTTTTCCAACGCCTTCAGCGGCCTGTGGTGGTCGGTGGCCACGCTGGGCACGGTAGGCAGCGACATACAGCCGGTTACCGCGGCGGGCCGGCTGCTCAGCACCTTGATCACCCTGTTGAGCGTCTGCTTTGTGGCTGTGCCGGCGGCCATCATTTCATCGGGCTTCGCCGGGGAGCGCAAGGCCGAGAGAGAGGAATCCTCCTCCCTGGTTTGTCCCCACTGCGGGAAGGAGATTGAGCGGTAGGCAAGAAAAAAGCAAAAAGCACCCATCCCATTGACAATCCTGCTGTACAACAAGAACTAGCCGCTACACTTTGCAGGTAGGAGCGGCTAGTTCTTGTTTTTACGCTGTTCTAAAACCGAGAGCAGATCTCAACAGCCTACCATGCCACATCCTGAGACACTTTTCTGGAGCCCATGCCGGATTCCGACATCCAAACGAAGTCGTTCCAGCTCAGCTCGCCGTCGCGGTCCGCGTCCGCCGCCAGCAGGAGGGATAAATCCAGGGTCTCGGGCTGAAGGATTCCCTTATAGATATACTGGAAGATCAGCGCGTCGCGGCCGTCCACGAGGCCGTCGCTGTTCAGGTCGCCGTAGATGACACAGACGAGGGTGTCCAGGTGGCCCTTTTGGCTGTCGTAAAGCAGAATCTGCGTGCCGGTACCGACGAGCTCGTCTTCGCCGAGCTCCGCGCCGTCGGGCCGCAGGAAATAAATGGCCCGGCCCACGGGCAGGGAAAAGGCCCCGCGCAGCTGCGCCGGGGTTTTATAATCCTCGGTGAAGCCGAAGATCAGCGACTCGCCGTTGGCGTTGACAGCGGCCTCCTGGAAGGGGCTGCTGCCGCCTGTGTATTCGAAGGTCACGCGCTGCAGCAGCGTGAAGGCGAGATTGTTCGTTTCGGCGTAGGCCTGCGCGCTGGAATTGCGGTAGCCCAGCAGCGTCACCTCCGGGTTGCCGTAAAAGATGTCGGCCCCGGTGAAGGAGGCGAGGTCTTCGTGCACCGTGAGAGCCTGCAGCGCGCCGCACAGCGCGAAGGCGCCGGCGCCGATTTGGCCGCAGCCCTCGGGCAGCGACAGCGCGGCCAGATTTTGGCTGTTGAAGAAGGCGTGAGGCGCGATGCCCGCCACCGGGAGCCCGCCCAGGGCTTCGGGGAATTCCGGAGCGGCCTCGCCGCCGAGGTAACCCAGGATGACCTGGCCGGTCATACCCAGCCAGCTGCCGTAGCACCAGTCGCCGCTCTGGCTGTAGCTGGCGTAGGAGGCGAAGGCGCTGGTCAGGCCGCTTCCCTGGGGTATGACCGGGCGCGCCTGTGGGGAGCCGCTGAGCACGCCCGCCGACACCGTAGGATCCCCGGCGAAGAAGATGTTCACCAGAGACGCGCAGCTGCCGAAGGCCTGCGTACCGACGCTTGTCACTCCCGCCGGGATCCGGAGGTGCCTGAGGGCGGGCATGCCGTAAAAGGCGAAGCTCGCCAGCGTTTCCAGACCCTCCGGCAAGGGGAGGTATTTTATGCCGCAGCCGCTGAAGGCGTATTCGCCGATGCTTTGCAGGCTGGCCGGGAGGACAAGGTCCGTCAGCGAGGCGCAGCCCTCAAATATTTGATTCGGAAGCGCGCTCAGGTTTTCCGGAAGCACGACCTCCGTGAGATTCGCGCAGTTGCGGAAGGCGCGCGCGGCGATGCTGCCAATGGTGGAAGGGATCACCACGCGCTGGAGCCACTGGTTCCCCTCAAACGCGCCGGAGCCGCCGGTCATGCTGATGCCGGCCACCGGATAGACCGTGCCCGAAATGGTGGTCGCGGCGGGAATGCGCACCGTGTCGCTGGTGCCGGTGTAGGCGGTGATGTAGGCGTTTCCGCCGCTGAGGCTGAAGACGAAATCGGGATTGGCCGGCACAGCCTGAATCGTGACGGTGAAGGAGCTGAACCGGGTCTGGTAGCTCACCGTTACGGTGCAGCTGCCCACCGCGGCGGAGCTGAAGCCGGAAAGGCTGTAGCCGTTGTATCCGGAGGGCACTTCCTGGATGGAGCCGTCGGAGTACGTGGCTTCAATCACAAGCCCGGCGGCGTTGAAGGGGTCGCCCACGAAATATTCTGTCTGCGCGGGCGGGGAGGCCACGGAGATGGCCGTTACCGTCGGATCGGGCAGCAGGCTGAACAGAACACCGTACTGCTGCGCGAAGAGGTGTGCCGCGCTGTTGCGGTAGCAGCTGATCAGCAGCGCGGCGCTGGCGCCGTTAAAGGCGGTGGACGATACGCTGGTCACGTTGCGCAGAATGGTGACCTCGCTCAGCTGCGCGCCGCTGAACGCGCCCGGCCCGATGTCCGTAATCTCGTCGGGGACCGTGTAGGACACAGCTGTTCTGCCCTGCGGAAAGCGCAGAATCACGGTGCCCGCGGCGTCGAGCAGAATGCCGCCGGTATCCTGGAAATTCGCGTTGCCGGGGGAGACGAAGACGTTTTGCAGCGAGGCGCAGCCGTTGAAGACATAGTTGCCCATGCTTTCCAGCCCACTGCCGACGGTCACGGTTTCCAGCGCCGCGCAGTTGGCGAAAACGTAGGAGCCTACGGAAAGCGCGGCGTCCGGAATCTCCGCCGTGAGCAGGGAGGCGCACTCAGCGAAGGCATAGGAGCCGATCTCCGTTACGGTGGAGGGAATGTTGACGCTTTCCAGGGCCGCGCAGTGATAAAAAGCCTCGTTGTTGATTTTCAGCAGGCCTTCCGGCAAAACGATCTCCGTGAGGGAGTTGCAGTTGGCCAGGGCGCGGTTGTGGATTTCCTTGATGTTTTCCGGCACATAGATCCCCGTGATGGACTGGTTGCCCTCAAAGAGGCTCATGCCCAGGGAGCTGACGGGGTAGCCGTCGATGGCGGCGGGAATCACCAGGTAACCGCCGCTGCCCAGGTAGCGCACAAGCTGCGCGGTACCGTTGGGCTGCAGCGTGTAGCGGTACACCTGGCTGTCGGATTCCGACACGATGACGGTAAAGCTGGGTGTGAAGCGATGGAAGGTCAGGGTAATCGTCCGGGGGCCGGAGGTCTGGTTCTGGAACTCGCTGAGGGTGTAGCCGGAGAACACCTGATATTCCGTGCCGTCGCTATAGAGCAGCCAGAGCGCCATGCCGTCGGTGTCAAGGGGCTGGCGCACAATGTAGTTGACCTTTGTGGGAGGGGTAAAATCAATGTCGTCCGCCGTATGCACCGGCACGAAGGGGACGGCTTCGCCCATGGCGTAGAGATGGGCGGGGGAATACTCGTAGCCATACATCACAAGCGCCGGGCACTGCCGCACGGCGTTTGCCGCCCACTGCGCGGCCTCCAGGCCAACGTTGAGCTGGGCAAGGTGGCTGTTGCCGGAGAAAGCACGCGCGCCCACGGAGGTAACCCGGTCGGGGAGGGTGAAGCCTGCGGACTGCCGTCCGCCGGGATAGGCGACCAGCTGTGTGCCGCCGGCATCGTAGAGGATGCCGTCCTCCGCCGAGAAGGCCGCGCTGCCGATGAGCAGGGAGAAGCCCTGCGCGCCGGCCGCGCCGTCAAACGCGCCGGGCAGGATTTCCTGCAGGGAGGCGGGGAGCACGATTTCGGTGACGTCGGCGCGCCCGTTAAAGGCCGTGTTGCCCAGCGACGTAACCGGCTTGCCCTCAATCACGGCGGGCAGCTGGGCGATGGGGTCATTGCCCACATAGGCCGTTGCCATGACCTTCGTATTGTTTTCGATCATGGTATAGCGGAAATCGTAGACCCGCACCATAAAGGTTACGCTGCGGTTTTGGTAGGTGACGGTTACGGCGGATTCGCCGGGCAGGGAGGAGTCGAAGCCGCTGACGGTGTAGCTTGTGGAGGCCAGCAGGGTCTCGCTCCCGTCGTCATACACCGCGCATATCTGCATGCCCGCGGTCAGGAAGCTTTCCCCTGTGAAATAGATCGTCTTCGTGGGGAGCTCCGCCACGCGCAGCGTGCGCAGGATCAGCACAACGCGGTAACGTATGCCGTATTGCAGGGCATAGGCGTGAATCGTGGAGCCGTAGCTGCACACGATGGTAATATTGGAGCAGTTGGCGAAGGCGTTGCGGCCGATTTCGGTGACGGAGGTGGGTACCAGCACGTCGCCCAGCCAGGCGCAGCGGTTAAAGGCGTCCTGCCCGATGGAGCTCAGGCCGTCGTTGAGGGTGAGGTCGCGCAGGTTCAGGCAGCCCGCGAAGGCGGAGTCGGCCACCACGCGCGTGGTGTCGGGAAGCTCCGCGCTCTGCAGGCTCACGCATTCCGCGAAGGCGTTTTTGCCGATGCTGTATAAATTATCGCCGAACTGAACCTCCCGCAGGGATTCGTTGAAGAAAAACAGCCCCTCCGGCAGCATGGTCACGCCATTGCCCAGGGTCACTTTTTCCAGCCCTGTCATGAAGTAGAAGGCGTACTCGCCCAGCGCGGTGATGTGGTCGCCCACAATGAGCTCCGTCACGTCGCTGCAAAATTCAAAGGCCCGCGCCGCCACGCCCACTACGGGGTGGCCGTCCAGCGCCTGGGGCAGCACGATGGCGCCCTCGGCGTTTGCCGAGTTCACCCGGGTGATGATGGCGTTGTCCTCCGGCGTGAGCACATACTCGTACAATCCGTCGGTGTTGGGGGTATCGCTGCCGTCCACCAGGCCGTCGCCGTTGGTGTCGCCCAGCAGCAGCACGCTGTAGGTTTCCGCGCAGGGCTGGCCCTCCCTCGTCCAGCTTACCGTGACCTCGGCGCCGGTGCCCACATATTGAAATCCGGGCTGCGCCAGGGTGACGGACACCTGAGAAATAGGCAGCCCGCTGATGACATATTGGGAGAGGAATTCCGCGGGCGTGACGCCGGTGGTGGAGAAGGTGACGCGGTGCTCGCTGAAGCTCACCGAAACCGAGGCCCCCGTGCGGGGCAGCAGAATCGGCAGGGGAACCAGGCCCGCGTAGGCGCTGAGAATCGCCAGCGCCGCCAGGTCGATCTCGTCCTGGTCCTCCGTGCCGGAGTTCAGCACGATTTCGCCCAATCCGCGTTTTTCCTCCAGCAGCGCCAGGCTCGTGTCCGTGTAGCAGTGCGCCGGGTATTTCAGCTCCAGGCTCAGCGCGCTTTCGAGCACGCCGAAGTCGGTGCCCGTGGTATAGCGGCTGGGGGAGAGCGCCGGGTACTGGAACAGAAAAAATTTCTGGTTGGTGAAATACCCGCTGGCAATGTGGGATTGGTCAAAGCGCTGGTTGTCGAAGAAAAGATCGACCGTGTTGCTTCCGGCCAGCAGGTAGTCCGTGTAGCGGTTCGAAAAGCTGCCGGTGATGCCGTTGTCCAGCAGGGTATCCACCGCGTACCAGAAGCCGTCCTCCATCTGAACGAGGTTCCAGGCGTGGGTCATTTGCACCTGGTATGTTTTGATGCCCGAGACGATCACGCTGGGAATACCGGCCGCGTCGCACAGGAGCTTGAAGGCCTTGGCGCAGCCCATCGCCGAGCCGAAGGGGGCCACGGTTTCGTTGTCGGGAAAACGCTTGAGCAGCGGCCCCGTGGCATCGTCGGCCCGGGGGGAGAAATAGTCCTTGCGCGGGCCGACGGCATCAATTACCGCGTCGTGGAGGAGGGTCACGATCTGCTGGCGGGTTAAGCCGAGGTAGGGCGGCGGCACAAGCTGGTCCGCCTCCAAAGCGAGAGCCGTGCTGGCGCTGCTGACCTGTCCTTTATATTCGGGCTTGACCCGCAGGCGCATCTCAATGGTTGTGATGGTGATGACCAGCGTTGGGCCGTCGAGCGCCGCCGTGCCATCGGGCACGAAGCTCGTGCCGCCCTGGCTGGGCTCGCCCTTTGCCAGCCAAAAGACCTCCGGATAATCCCGCTCATAGGCCTCCAGCGCCGCCTGAAAATGAGGCTTCAGCAGTTCACCGATAGCGATCATGTCATCGTTGTTCGGCCCCTGGTCCATGTATGCCCTGCGGTACACGATCTGATCTATCACCGGAATGGTCTGTGTCACGAGCTCCACGTAGTTCAGCGCCGGGTCTGTCTGCTGGGAAACCTCGTCAAAGCCCGCGGGCGTGATGGTTTTCAGGGCGTTGTAAACGCTCACCGCGTTGCCGTCAATGAGCTGGTCCCCGAAATTCACCCCGGAGGCGCTGGACTGGGTGGAAAAACCGGAACGCGCGATGCCGGGCGGCAGCTCGTCCAGGGGCGAGCCCGCGTGGGTAGGCAGCTCCCCGACCGCGCCGAAGAGCCCCCGCTGTTGCGCGGGGATGAAATCTACGGGCTTTGTCAGCGGAACCACCCCGATAACCGCGAAGAGCGCCATGACGGACGCCATCAGCCAGGCGAAGAATTTTTGCAGCATACGATCATCACCTTTCTCTTG
>WRMQ01000053.1 GCA_009777055.1 Oscillospiraceae bacterium | reverse complement strand
CTTGGCGCTCAAGTGATTTTGCCGGACGTAGCATAATCTCTTGCTTCCATTTCCTGGCTGCCTTTAAGGCGGCTTGGCTTTTTGCGCCTTCTTGAGGTGATGCACGAGGTGAGATTCTTTCAACCAGAACCTCCCGATAGTGTTGTATATTTGTTTATACCGCCGAGAAGGTGGTTTTGCAACAGGAAAACGTATTTTTTATTGCGATGATGCATCAAATGTGGTATACTACAAAGAGCAATATGGAATTCGGTGATAGCTATGCCTGACCCCATCTACTTCCACTGCGACAACAACGCTTTTTTCGCAAGCGTGGAAGAAACCTTCCATCCGGAATATAAGAAAGTGCCCATGGCGGTGGCGGGCGACCCCGCGAACCGCCACGGCATTATTTTGGCTAAAAATGAGCTGGCGAAGGGCTTTGGTATCAAAACCGCCGAAACGATCAACAGCGCCAGGCTGAAATGCCCGGAGCTGCTGCTATGCCCGCCGCGCAGGCGTGAATACGGCGAATTCTGCGAGCGGATTAACCAGATTTATGAGTCGTATACGGATTATGTGGAACGCGCTAGCATCGACGAAAGTTTTTTGGACATGACTTTCTTCCGGGGTAGTGAGCTTGAAATGGCACATGAGATCCGTGAGCGCGTGGCCCGGGAAACCGGCATTACGATTTCCGTCGGGGTCAGCTGGAACAGGCTGTTTGCCAAGATGGGCAGCGACTACAAAAAGCCCAACGCCGTAACGCATATCACTCGCGAAAACTATCAGCGGATTCTTTGGCCCATGCCGGCGGGCGAGATGTTTATGGTGGGACGCAACACTGCCGCCGCGCTCGAAAAGTTTGGTATTAAGACTATCGGGGACCTGGCAAATACCAGCGAAGTTTTCCTGCGGCAGCAGTTCGGCAAGCAAGGCGAGTACCTGCATATCAGCGCGAACGGCCTGGATGATTCGCCGATTGCCCGCACCGGTGAGCACGACCCCGCAAAGTCCATCGGCAACGGAAGGACTTTCAAGCGGGATTTGACCAGCGAGCAGGATATCCGCACGGGGCTGATTGTGCTGGCGGACAGCGTTGCGCATCGTATGCGGCGTGCAGATGTGAAATGCACCACCGTCCAGATAACGATCAAAGATACGGCCCTGAAGTCCATCACGCGGCAGAAGAGCGTCCAGCCGACTTACCTTGCCGCCGATTTGGTGCGGGTCTGCCTGGAACTGATTCACGCATCCTGGCCCAGGGGGAAACCCATCCGCCTGCTGACGATCACGGCGCAAAATCTGCTGCCGGCTGAAGATGCGGTCGAACAGCTATCGCTGTTCGACGCACCGGGCGGCTCAAAGAAGACTGAACAATTGGAGCGTGCCGTAGATAGCATCCGGGATAAGCATGGCGGGCACAGCATACAACACGGCAGTGTAATGGGGAATGATTTGGGGATATACACTGGGGAGGAAGAATAGCAGGCTACATTTTAGAAAACCTTGTAACGCCCGCGCTCTTCGTGCGTATTACAGATGCAGGGCGAAAGGAGGCCGACGCGTGACTGACTTCGAGGAAATATATGCGCGCTATCTTTCCAGCGTTTTCAATTACGCGCGGCGGCTGACCCGGGACACAGATGCGGCGGAAGAGCTCGCCGCCGATACTTTTTACAAGGCATTGAAAAACCTTTCGCGCTACGACGAATCTAAAGCGGACATGCGTATATGGCTGTGCCAGATCGCGAAAAACACTTGGATATCCCAATGCCGCAAGCATGGACGCGAAGTGCCCTTGCCGGAAGAAGCGGATGAAACGCCGGCGCTAGGCATTTCCATCGAAGGGGCCTTGGAGGACAAGGAAGCCGCCCGGCGTCTGCACGCGCTGCTACACAAGATGGACGAGCCCTATAAAGAGGTGTTTGCTCTGCGGATACTCGGGGAGTTGCCCTTTGCCCAAATCGCGGAACTATTCGGCTGCACCGAAAGCTGGGCGCGCGTAACCTTCATGCGTGCCAAACGAAAACTGCAACAGGAAATGGAGGATCATTTGTGAACGAAGAACAATTTGATTGCGAATTTGTGCGGGATCTGCTTCCTGCCTATGCCGGGCAATCCGCCAGCGCGAAAACCAATGCTATTGTGGAGGCGCACATACGAGACTGCCCCATCTGCCGGGAGGAGTTTGAGGGCCTGCAGGAAAGCGATGCCCGCGCCCTGCAAATCGGACGTGGGGTAATGGAGAGATACAATAAAAAGCACAGCAAGAAGTACAGGCGTTCGGTACTTTTGACCGTACTGCTTTCGTTGGTAGGCGCGGCAGGCATCGCGGTGCTGCTGTTCAACGTGCGTGTACCTGTCACGCTGTCGCTTGACGACATGGAATTGCACAGCGGCTTTCATTTTGACGATGTTGAAAGCCAAGGCAAAGTCCAAACTGTGGGTATGCTGGACTTCAGCATGGAATACTACCGCAGGCCCTGGGCGAAGCAAGTGATGGAGTTGACCAGCAGGCACTATGACGATGCCACCGGCACACTAACGGAGGCCACCTTCTACAACATTTCCCCCCGCCTGGTAGACGTTCTGCTCTCGCCCATCATCCCGCCCGGGCGCAACCTGTGGGGCTATCCGCTCAGGGTGGACGCGTATTCACTCGATATTTCCCTTGTGCAGGGCGAGGACGGCAATATGCAGCCCAAGTACCCCAATGTAGTGTGGAAGGTCTACTACTATCAGCATCGCGACGAGGACATTATGACGCGAACCCTGTTTCCCGAAGGTCACAACGGCCCCCGCCAGAGTCTATTGGACAGCGATGGCAACCTGAAGCCCGAAATCGTGGAGATTGCCACATTATTGTGGGAAGGGCCTGTGGAGGGTATTCCGATGAGTTAACGCATGAATATTGAGCAACGATATAAGCTCCTCTGACGCGCACACAGCGCAATCAGAGGAGCTTTTTTCAATTACTTTGTTCATATCCGGCCTGTCGGCAGCCTTCCCACACGTAGTCGTCCAGACCATTGTAGCCCGGGTTCCACAGGTAGGTACCGTAGCGGAAGCCCAGCGACATGAGCTTTTGTGTGAGGGCGTCATAACCGCTCTGCACATGGGGGTTGCTCAGAAAATCCATGTCAAAGGCGGTCATAATGTGCCGCACGCCAAGCTCCCGCAAAGCCAGCAGGGCTTTCTCCAAATGCGTCAGGGCGTTCACGCCGGGCACAGCCAGAACGGAATGCCCCGTAAGGTGGTGCACCACATCGGCCTTCAGCGGTCCCTCAATCAGGATGATCTTCTCCCGCGGGGAACCAACGAAATGCGTCCAGCCCTCTGCACGGCAGCCGTCCGGATAACTTGCGCTGGAAACCCATCGGAACTTACGCTTTTCAGCGTTGTCTCGGCGTACCTGCAGGCCCTGGATGCGGCCTTGCACGTCCCGCACAGGGATCAATATACCGCGCTGTTCAGGCACAAAGGACCATTGGTCGTTGTCACGGAAAAAACCCGGCACGCCCTGGAGGGCATGTCCTTCAGCCAGAAGCTGCTTTGCCAAGGCTTTGATCCCGACAAGTGGCGTGGTGCGGTATCCGTTCCGGGCGATCGCTTCCGGGGACAAGCCCCGGTTTGTAAGATTATGCTGATGATCCGGCGCTAGCGATAGCTTTGCTAGCAGCGCCCGATAGACCGCGTCCCGCATGGCAATATCCGCGCAGGGTGTTTCCGCCGGGGGCGCCGACATTGGTTTGTGCTGTACCGGCACGCTGCTGTTGCCCGTTCTGGTACGCAGGTCGGCGAGCACGGTATCCCGCGGTATATCGGTATATAGGGCGTATAAATCAAACACGCCGCCCTGGATGCCGCAGCGCGGGCAGCGGAACACATCCTTCTCCAAATGGATATTCAGGTGCTTGCCCTGTTCGCTGTCACAGCGGGGGCACGGTACATAGTAATCCCGGCGATACTGCGGCGGCTCGGGCAGGCCCAGCAACGGCAGGATATCCGCCATGCGGTAGGTTATCATGGGCGCTCCTTTCCGGGGGAATGGCCATAACCCATTCCCCCTTGTTGTTTTTTGACTTATGCGGCCATTTTCTCCGCGTGTTCGCAGATGAGCTTTGCCGCTTCCATTATATCGCCCTCAAAGTGCTCCGTAATCCAGACCAGGGCTTTGGGGTCGAGAGTGATCAGGTCGCCGAGCGTTTTGTCCGCATACTTTCTGATGGGGCATTTCAGCGTCAGCGCCTTCTCATAGGTCACCGGCTGCGCCGGGGCAGTCGCCTTCGGCGCGATCCTTAAAGGTTCGCTGGTATCGTCACCCAGTTCATCCACCGCGGGCGTTTCAAATCCCTCCCCGGCGGTCTGGAACTGCAAGCCGAATCCGGCATTGCGCAGGGCAATGCCCACGGCGGCGGTCTGCGCCCATTCCCGGGGCGAGATTGTCGGTTTGTCCTGCACATAGCCCCGGGAGGCCGTGGCCTCGGCCAGGAAATGTTCCGGCGGGTCGTCGTAGCTCTTGTACACCCGTGCCGTAGCGACGAAGCACTCCTTTGCGGCCTGCACCGTGATGGCGACGCGGCCCTCCGGGTATTTCAGCCGGAACCAGGCCATTTGCGCCATAACGGGCAGACGATCACGGCTTTCGCCGGTGCTCAGGTCAGTGTATTTCACCGCCAGCTCCATAGGGTTGAAGCCCTCCACGGCATTGATGGTGCTGATCATTTCTAATGCGTTCATTGTGTCATCTCCTTTTTTACGTCAATATAGCAGTTGCGGTGTTGAATCCAGGCGGGCAGCACGGTTTGAAGCGCACGGCCGATGTCGGCAGCGTACTGTTCCGGCGTGCCAGGGCGGTAGCTCTGGAAGCGCTTCTTGTAGTCCGCGATTACCTTGTTCAGGCTCGCAAGGGCCGTTTCGCGCTGTTTCCGCTGCGCTTCGTCGGCGGGTTGTCCGAACTGCCGCTCCTGGGTCAGGTGGTGAATGTAGGCGTCCACAATCTTGTAGTGCGGCCCGAGCACCTTCGCGTCGGTGGCGGCGGGCGCCGAGGCCTGAAATGCCTTGCAGCATTCAATCACGCCGACGCGGTAGATCACCTCCTGGAGCAGCCAGAGCTGCTCCGCTTCGAGGGGGGCCTTGGCCTCCAGCGCAGCCCTCTGCTCTTGCAATTTTTCGAGTAAGGTCATGATGTCAACTCCTATTCTGTTATTCTCGCGGCAAGCATAGTGCCGCGTTTTGCGGTGTCGGGCGTTCGGATGGCCATGGCGAGGGCCTGGCGTTCCCCCACAAGGATCACGCGTTCCTTGGCCCGGGTGATGGCCGTGTAGACCAGGGGGCGTTTCAGCATGATAAAATGGGCCTTTTGCAGGTTGATGATCACCGTTTGGTACTCACTTCCTTGGGCCTTGTGTACTGTGGAAGCGTAGGCCAATTCCAACAGCTCCAACTCGGAGCTGTCGTAGTCGGCCACGCGGCCATCGCCGAAATCCACGCGCAGGGAGGCTTCATCGTCGTTTTTCGTGACCCGCGTCACATAGCCGATGTCGCCGTTGCTGATGTCGCCCTTGTTTTTGATCTGCATCACCTTGTCGCCCAGGCGGAAGCAGTGCTTGCCGCAGGCGAGTTCGGGCTTGCCGGGCCCGGCGGGGTTCACGCGCTCCCGCAGCCGCTCGTTGAGGGCATTGGCCCCGGTCGCGGTTTTTTGCCGGTAAGGCGTGAGCAGGGCGACATTATCCAAGCCGCAGCGCTTCACCTCATCCAAATAGAGTTTTTCGATGATGCCGGCGGACATATCCAGATCGGCGCAGGCATGGTACTGAAATTCATCGTTGTATTCCAGCTGCAATGCTCCATGGCGAATCTTCGCCGCGTTGGCGGCAACCATGCTGCCCGCATCCTGGCGGTAGACCTTGTCCAGCTTGACAACGGGCACGCGCCCGCAGGCGATCACCAAGACCAAGTCGGCCTCCAGGGGTTTCGGCTCGTTGAAAGAGCCGTCCTCCCCAGCCATCAGGCTCAGCGCCTTGTGGATCGTTGAGGCGTAAACGCCGGTGCATTGCTCCATCCGCCGGGCCGCGCGGCCCGTAGGCGCGCAGCAGACGATGTTCGCATCGGGATGTTCGCGCAGATACACGTTCAGCAGTGTGCGCTGCACCAGTGTTTTGCCCGTACCCGGCCCGCCCGTGATGATACTCAGGGGCGAATACAGGCAGGTTTTTACCGCCTGCCGCTGTTCATGGGCCAGAGTGATACCCTGGCTTGATTCATCCCGCTTGATTTCCGCGTCCAAATCCCGTTTGAATTTGGGGACGCGGCCAATTAGCAGTTCCTGCACACGCTTGGCGATACCCTGTTCCGCCTGCGCGGTCACGGCCCGGTAGACATAATCCCGGTAGACAACCAAGGCACCGTTCAGCAGCAGCTGGTACGCCTCCTCCATGAGATCCTGATCCGTCAGGCCGGGCGTGTCAAGGAGTTCGGCGCACAGGTCGCGGTGCCGGTGCTTTTCCAGGCAGAGATGCCCGCTGGTTTCGGTGTCCTTCAGCACCTGGAGGAGCCCGGCGCGGATGCGTTCGCTTGACAGGGGCGCAAGGCCCATGCTTTTTGCGATGGCGTCCGCCGTGATGAAGCCGATGCCGGACATCTCGCACAGCTGATAGGGATGGGCTTTGATGATCTCCGTGGCCCGGGGGCCGAACTGCTTGAAAATTTTGACCGCCCTGTTGGCGCCCACGCCGTGGGGTGCGAGGAGGGAAACCACCTCGCGCGCCCCGCGGGATAATAAGTAGCCGTCAATGATGCGGCTGAGCTTGGCCGGGCTGATGCCGGGAATTTTAAGCAGATCATCGGGCCGGTTGTCGAGGACGTCCAAGGTGCTGTCACCGAAAATGTCGTAGATGCGTTCGGCGGTTATGCGCCCGATGCCCTTGAGCAGCCCGGAGGAAAGGTAGGCGATGAGGCCTTCCTTGCCGGGGGCGATCATGTCCTCATAGCTCTCTAGCTCGAACTGCGGGCCGTATTTGCTGTTGCTCCAGCGGCCATGCAAGCGGAACCGCAGCCCGTCGGCAAGGGGCAGGCAATGGCCCACCACCTTGACTTGGGCCATTGGGAATCCGTTTGCGTCAGGCACTTTTTCGTGGAGCTTGAACAGCGCCACGGCATAGCCGCCGTCGTATTGCGCTGCCGTGCATTTTGGGTAGAGCAGCCGTTGAAAACTGCAAATCATATGATACTTTCCTTTCCGCCTTAAGTGGGCTCGACTGTTATTTTGATTTTCCTGCTCTCAGAAGCTTTGAGCACTGCGGCATAAACATCGGGGTAATCCGCCTTCAGCGCCTTGCTGTCGGGCCGGCGTGTCACACGGGTGACAAAGTCAACCCTGTAGCGCTCATCCGATTCCTCCAGCACGCCGTGCTCGTGGTCCCGCATCTGTTCGGCGATCCGCACGCTGTGCGCGTCAAACTCCTTTTCTTTGTCCGCGAGTTGATCCCGCAGCGATTTCGTTTCCATCTGCAGCATGAAGAGCCGATGGATGTCATGGGTCTGCTCCTCACAGAATTCGATGGTGGGCAGTCCGGCTTTGCTGGCGCCGTAGACGCGTGCCAGAGCAGCCAGTGCAGTACCGGCTTCACGCCGCCCATGTCAGGCGGGAGGTCGCTGTGCAGGCTGGTAATAAACGCGTCCAGCTGCTCGAAGATGTACGCCTCAATGACCCGGTCGCGGTTGACGCGGCGGATGGCCATATCGGTTTCGGCGTTGAAACCCCACATGCAGCAGATGTCAGCGAAGTCCAGGTCCATCACGGCCAGGTAAAAGCGCACCTGGACTTCATAGTGATATGGAATCTGATCGTCAGCCCAATCGCCGGCTTTGTGGTAGGTTGTGGTCTTGCACTCGAGCACGCCTTCGCGCCCGGCCTCATTGATCCTGAAATCCAAGTTGGCCAGGGCATAGGGGTAATCCGTATGCTGGTATAGCCCGGTGTCTTCGATCACCGTGTTGCCGGTTGCCTTGGCGTAGCATTGCGCGACGATGGGCTCCATCAGCAGACCCATCGCTTTCGCGGCGGCGTTGACAGTGTCGTCGGGCTGCATGAGCCCTTTTTTAATGCGCCATAGCTCCAGGGGAGTTACCCAGGGGCTCACCCCCAATACCGCGGCGACATCGCTGCCGCCGATGGTATAGGGAATGTCACCGTCCGGGCCGTGCATTCTACATTCAAGCCAGCGTTCGCGGGTCATGCCCGTGGTGTCGCAGAGCAGTTTCGGCATCAGCAGTAGCCCTCCACTTTGGCAAGGTCGAATTCCGTCCAGGGCAGTGCCAGCGCCCGGGCAAGGGTTTCCTCCACTGCCAGCAGCTTGGCCTGGGGCGTGTGATCGGTCTTGAGCAGGAACAGAACCTCCTGCATGGCCATAAACACATCGTGGGCCGTCGCCGTGGGGCCGCAGGTCATCTCGAACATGTTGACGGCCTCCATGGCCGCCTTTTTGGGCAGGCTCAGCCGTTTGCTCATGGCGATCATGGCGTTTACGGGATACTCCAGCATGACGTTTTCGAGCTCCTCCAGTCTCGTGATGACATTGCCGAACTGGGCGAATGCCTGGTCGATGGCGTTGGCGAACTCATCGGGTTTCTTCTCCCAGCGGTGTTCCACGGCCACCACGCCGCCGATGGAAAAGGGCAGCTCCAGGCCGTACAGCAGAGCGGAGATTTTCGCCGAGGAAAACCCCACATCCGAGGTCGTGAAGCGGATGCCCGGCATGAGGGCGTCGGCCAGAGCCGATTTGCCGTGAGCTTCAAGAGTTTTCGCGTAGGTGGCGAGCAGGTCATTTCTCTGCCCCGGCAGCATGAAGGAGGCGCTGGTGGTGGCGTGGTCGCTGTAGCCGCGCTCGAATACCGCACCGTAGAAGCGTGACTCCAGGCCGTCTTTCAGGTAGGAGAGCAGCGCGTCAATGGGCAGGATGGAGTAGTCGCGGGTGTCGCCGGAATGGACAGCGGCCACCTTCTCGTAACGGATGAGCAGCAGGGCTTCGCTGCCGAACAAAGCCAGGCAGGTGTTGATGATGTTCGCCAGATCCTCCCGGCTGAGTTTGGGCAGCGCGGTGCCGCTGATTTTGGCCCGGTCGAGCAAGCTCCTCCGGGCCGTGTCCCGCAGGGGACGGTAGTACGGATTGTCGTCGGTCCGGATCGCCAGACCCAGGCGCGCAGCCGTGTCCGCGATGGCCTCCTCCGAGACATCGTAGTCGAAGAGGGAGCGGTCGATGAACAGCGGCTGGTTTTCCAGAGGCATCACGCGCAGGTTTTTCACCGGCGTGCGCAGCCACTGGGTTTCCCGCGTGAGCGCGCCATGGTAGTCCATCATGGCGTCCAGGGTGTCGAAGTTGACGAAGTATTCGTCGAGGCAGGGGTTGCACATGTTGTTTAGTTCCTTTCTTTTTTGTTCAAGCCTTTTTAAAGGCTTTTGATATAACAAAACAGCGGCCCCGCAGTCTTGAAATCAAGCCAATTGGGCCGCTGTTATGCGCATAAAATATTCGATTGTGGGTTGGGAAACAAAAAAAGCGCCATCCGCCTACCCGGGGTCCCCGGCGAGCCCGCAGGCTCGTTGGGGTGGAGTAAGGCCAATGGCACTTTGAATTCGTTAACTGTGGAATCGTTTACTTTACTGTACCAGTATATCACGAAACAAAGAAAAGGTCAAGTGGAAATTTTTTTGAGGTGTGCCCTACTGCGTCTTTTATAAAAAATCCAGAATCGAACAACGAGGATCGCGAAACTTGTGGAGATGTTTTGGTCGTTCGAGTGACTTATGCTCAACAGGGACGCGGTGTTTGAGTTTGGCAATTCCGAAGGCGTTGTAGGCGTCAACGAAGACTTCGATGACAGCCTGGAGGGTTTCAAGACTGCGGCAAAAGCAGCGGCTGCGGCGGGCCAGAACCGGGATGTAGTGCCGCAGGTCGGCGTTGATGCTCTCAACGTTGTGCGTATCTTTCTTGTCGCGGACATTGCGCACATGATCACCGGGAAACACCACGTCAAGGTAGCCGAAATAGCCGTCCGTGCGGTAAAAATCGGCCTCCGGCGCACTGTCCACGATGTTCTGAATGTGATACGCGCCCTTGTCCATGGCGACCTCAAACCCAACAACCATGCGGGGTTCCGGGCAAATCATGGTCATGAGATATACGTTTTCGCGGGTCTCTGTCTTCGCTTTTTCGTTAATGTACCAGTAAAGCTCATCAAGCTCGAACGCCGACCCCGGTTTTCCACTTTTCAACAATTCCTCAGCCGTTTTTTTTAATCCAATCGTACAGCGTGTTCTTCCCAATGCCCATTAATTTGCCGACGCCCCTTCCGCTGACGCCGGAGTAATAAATTTTCATCGCTTGCTGCTTCGTTTCCTCCGGATACGCCCGCGTCTTGCCGCCCAACGTGTATTTGTAATTGCAAATTTTGCAAAGACAGCGCCGCGTGCCTGATCGATTGTATCCCGCGTTGATTTGGTTTTCTGCTTGCCCGCATTTCGGGCAGCGACGGGTTTCGTCTATTGTTTGTTTTCTCATGCTTATATTATATCATGCTTTTTCCCTTTTGTAAAGACGCTTTTTGGGCACTTCTTTTTTTTGATTGCAGAGTGAGTGCTATTTGATAAAGACGAAAAGCTCTACTCACAAGCAGAAGCAACATCAACAAACTCAATAGCTTCATTGGTTAACTTGAGTTGACGGACTCCCCACCAAATAGTGATTCTTGATTTCGAAGATAATAGCCAGATAAAATTGTTAGACCAATACAGAAAAGGATTGAAATAGAAAATTGAGCATTCATCAAAAACAGGCTTGATAAGTTCTTTCTTTGCAAGAAAAGCACCTAAATCTTTTTTGTTTTCGAGTCCATATTTTCTAATGAATACCTGAATGGTCGCGTCGCAACACTTGTCAATGAATTCATCTGTGTTGTTTTCAAAAAGATCTTTTGTGTTCCTAAAAACCTCATCATCCTCATCATAGAAAATTGCATCAAGGACATTATAAGCTGTCACAATATGTTTTGCTTGGAGATCTCTGCACCACTTATCTTTTACCCATTTGTATAAGCGATATATTCTGTAAAATAAACTGGGATTGTTGCGTCCCTCAAAAATATCTCTCCACAGCCTCTGGTCTACCGAGCCAAATGAGCATCCATAGACGTTAACCCGCAATTCTCTTTTTCCATAAATCGCATAAAGAATAAGGTCATCTATATCAGAATTAGGGTCTTATGAAGAACCAGGCACACCCCTCAGTCGGGCCCCCAGCAGCAGTCGCAAGAGCGCCTTGAGGCACCATGCGGCGTTCATGGCGAACACGGACATAGCGGCTTCGGTTTGAGAGGTATCCTGGAGATAGGCGAAAATGCGGCCCAGGCCATATCGCCGTTTGGAGATGCCGTTGCGGCTTTCGACGATGTTGCGGTCGCAGCTGTCGCGGTAGGCCTGCTCCCGATCCGCCTGGATTTCGCTTGCTTTGGTCTGCCCAGGCGCGGACCGGAAAGCCGGATACGGTGTTCTTTGCAAAACGCGCGGTTGTCTTTTGTGCGGTAGATTTTATCGGCCAGGATCGCCTCGGGCCAGCAGCCGTGCCGCGCGTAAAACTTCTCCGCGCTGGCGATGAGCGTGATGCCCTCGTTGAAATTGTCGAAGCTCTGCACGTCTATGAAGGTGAAGCCGTCCACCACGCTGAAGGCCAGCTTCTGGCCGAACTCTGTCGGCCTGCCCGCCTTGCCCCGCACGATGGGCCGCACGAAGGGCTGCCGCAGGCTCACGATGCGATTTTCGATAGCTTTTTGAGGGTTCGCGAGGTGTTCTTTCTGCTGGCGGAGCACGGTTTCGATGACTTCCAGCCGTTGCAACTGACGCTCGCTCAGGGCCTCTGCGCCCAGCGCAACCACAAGCGTATCAATGGTTTCGATGTTCTTCTCAAGATATTCGGCCTGCTCTCTGCAAGCCCTTTTGATTGCGCTCTTCCGGGCCTTTTTCTGCTTGGCGACCTTCAGGTATTTTGCGTGCGCCTTCTTGCGTTGATAGGCCAGCACGCGGCCTTTCCGCTTCGCTCGTCTCGACAGTTCGCCGATGATTCTCTCCTGGTTTTCGCGGCACTCGTTGAGCAGCGACAGGTCGGTGGGGTAGCGGATGTCGGCGGGCGCGACGGTGGCGTCGAGCACCAGAGTGCCTTTGTTGCCGCCAGTGCCGCCGCCTTCGGGCGGGTTTTTGGGAGGGTGGGTTCGCCGGTATAGCTCCTCATTGATTTTCGCGATGTCCTCCGCCGTGAACCTTTTGCGGAAATGCACCATCATCGACAGGTCGAACGGCGGCTTGATCTGGAATTCGCGGAAGCCAAGAAAGTACTGCGCATAGGGGTTTTCCGTTGCGAACAGCAATGTCCTCTCGTCCGTGAACGCCTCCTCCGCCTTGATCTTCAGCGCCCCAAACGCCACCCGCGCCGGGATCGGCACGTTCCCGCCCTCCGTGTCGTTCTTGAACTTTTCGGCGTAGATGTCCTCCACCGTATCCCGCGGCATCACCTGCGCCAGCTTCACCCACCGGTTGTCAGCGCTCAACTGACCTCCGAACGGCAGAAAGAATTCTTCCACGCTCAGCTGCTCCCTGTCCGCTTTTTTGTACATATCCCACCTGCCCCATCTGTATAATCGCTGCTTTCGTTTGCTTTCCTGCTATTATTATAGCGCGTTAGGTGGGATTTTTCAAGTAGTCCATGGGATTGCGAGTTCTTCATAGGACCCTATGCTAGTAGTGCTTCACGCCACTGGTGATTGTAAAGGTTTCGGTCGTTGCTTCCGATGTGGCGGTGTACGTTGCCTGGATGCGATAGTCATAGCCTCTGGTGATTTCAACTGTCCCTGTGAGTGAGCCGCGATAGCAGTCGAAGCTCTTCTGCCAGGTAGTGATGGTGTTCCATTCGCCGTTCTCGTATTGCTGAAGACAAGCTTCAATGGAGCATCCGGTTACGTATTTCTGAAATCCTGTAACAGAGCAAACAGCCGTGCTGCTACCATCGGCAATGGAAATGCCGGTGGTCGTACCACTGATGTTCGTCAGTGCATACGCGGAAGAACTGGATGCACGGATGGGAATAATCAGCAGGGCACACAGGAGCGTTGCGACAGCTTTTTTGGCTTTCATACAACAAACTCCTTCCCTCAAGACATTCAGGATCACCAGCTGTCCCCTCTAGCTCCTGACTATCTTCACCCCGCCGCTTCCTCTGCTAATGCCTCTACGGCTTCCGCATCCCCGCCTTCACCTCTCACAGAAACCTCAATCTCAAACACCTTACTGCCGTCGTCCACGGTGATCGTGCCGGAGATCGTCGCTGTGCCTGCCGCGACAGCCTTGATCTCCCCGGCTGCATTCACGGTGACAACAGAAGCATTGGAAGACGCTGTCTCAATCGCACAATCGAAATCCCATGGCAGAACAACGATGAGTTTGCTCGTGCTGCCCGGTTCAAGCATCAAGCCCGCCTCGGAAATCACATCAACCAAGGGCACAGCAATTGGCTCGCCGTCGGTTTCCTCATCGGCATCTGGATAAACATAGCTTTCGTAGTCCAACATGGTTTGGGTGCTGCCGAAGATCAGCACTGGGTCAATGTCATCATCCACGCGATAGACCGCGCTTAGGTCTTTTGCGATGATGAACTTAGCCAGCACCGCGTCTGTGTCGTCGAAGGTGGCTGTCACGGGGTAGAACCAGTTGGCGATCACTTCCTCGCTGTAGGTCATCTTGTACGCCCCAAGGTTGTGGTTCAGGCTGGTGGCCGCCGTTGGCAGATGATCCAGTATTGCCGCCGCGGACACCTCGCTGACCTCCAGGCCATCACTCATGAACGCATATACGCCTTCGCAAGAGATGGGCATCTCACCTGTGTGCGTTGCTGTCACGGTTTGACCGTCCTCGGAGAGCTCCAGGGTGATGCGTAATGGGTTTTCGCTTTCCGGGTCAGATTCGTAACACCCGACGCCATCGTCATCAATCAGCGCGACGAAAGGCAGCACCACATCCCAGGCCCAGTCCTCCGATTCGCTGCCCTCCATGAGATTGAACTCGAACATGACGCAGCCGTTGCCCAGGTACAACATTTGCAGTGTGGCGTTGTTGTACTGGCTGCTTCCCCCCCGGGCAAAGTTGCCACGCACTTCCTGCCACACCTCTGGAGTAGTGTCAATAACGGAATCGTCTTCTTTTTCATTGTCTTTATCCCCGCAGGCAAACAGGCCGCAACACAGCAGAACCGCCAGCAGAATCATAAAAAATTTCTTCACAGCCGTTCACCTCCTCAATAAATCGTCAGGTAGCGCTTGGTCTGTTTGGCGTTTTTTCCGCTGAACCAGTATTTGATGGTATACTCCCCGCTGTCGCACTGCATCCCGCCGCCGGAGGGATAACCGCCCCAGCTGAAGGAGTAAGTTCCGCTGGTGTAAGAGATGGCACTGCCTGTCGTGCTGTATACCCGGCTGTTCCACTGGTCGTAGATCTCCATGTTGAGCACCTGGCCCTTGGCGCCGCTGTGGCCGAATATAATTTTGTTGGCATAGCTGCCGTCGTCGCGGCGCACGATTTCCACTTTGTCCAAGTTGGCTGTGGCAGGTTGGGTATGGTTGATGTTGTAGCTCCACGTGAACGTCAGCGAAGCCTGTTCATAGCTGTAGCCATTCCACCTTTCCCCGACGAGGGTGACGGTCACCTTCATGGTATAGGTGCCGCTGGACAGGTTTTTGTTATAGTTATATCCGGGCTTGCGCGTGATCGTTGTGTTGGGGTTGTAGGATTTTTCGTCCCAACTCGTCACGCTTTTACCTGCGGAATTATACAGGGTTAACTTCACCTTCGTCTTGTCATAGCTGCCGTAGCTGCCAGGGTACCGCCCGGTGTTAATGGTAAAGCTCATGTAGTAATAGCCGTCTTCGCTGAAGCTTGGGTTTTTCGTCAGCGACAGCCCGCATTCGTTGGCATAGACGGCGTTGCTGGGTACGTACAGCGCAAAGAGCAAGCTGCCCGTGAAAACCAGTGCCAGGAAAATTCGCAGAATTTTTTTCATAGCGTCTCCTCACCTCAAATTATCAGATTGCTGAAACAAATAGGAATACGATGGCATAATAGACCCCCGCCGCCAGCACGGCCAGCCCCATCAGCGCCAAAAGGATCATCAGCACGATGTTTATTACGCTTTTCCTGTCCTTTTTCATGCCGTTACCCCACCGCGTGGGGCACATAGTCCCCGCCGCTCTGGATGTCCATCACCAGTACCTCGCCGTTATCTGTTACGGCAAAGTGGTATTCCGCCACGAATTTTTCCAGCAAGTCCGCGCCCAAGTCGAACAGCCAGGCATTCTGTCCATTGACGGTATCCTCCCCCTTCGCCACCAGGGCGATGGGGCCGTTCGCGGCCATTTCCTGGGTCAGCGTATGGATGGCGTCGTTTAGTATCACTTCCGCGTCCTCAGCGTTCGTGACAGTGACGCTGGGGCCGTCCCCAAAAATGAGCATATAATCATCGCCCTGGAGCACGTAGACATCCCCCCGGTAATTCACCGCGTGCTTCGACTCACTGCCGTCAGGCAGCAGAATTGTATACAGGTAGGCGTCCTCGCCATCAACAGTCTCCAGGCCGGTTAGTGTGATGGCCACGGCGTCGCCGGGGGTATAGAAGTCGTCGTGCAGGAGTACGATAGCGCTGAACAGCGCGGCTGCTGCGCCTTCCGCCGACATGTTGTCACCGGGATCGCTCTGGAGCTCATATTCCTCGACGTACTCCACGCCCTCGGGAAGCGATGTTCCCTGCATCGGCGGGCCGTCCGGCGGGGGGGGCTGGGCGGGGTCCTTGAGGGAGACGAGCGCGCCGCCCGCAAAAGCAAAGGAAAATACCGTGCCGAGCCCACCGTGTTCCTTGGCAAGCAGATACCATCGAGAATAGAAATCCTCCGGGCTGTTGTAGTCCAGCATGTAAATTGCGCCCACCGTGCCGGGCTCGAAGGCCATCGCCACGAAATCGTCGGCCAGCTTGAATGTATAGCTTTGGCCACCTGCCTGCGCCTTGACGTAGTACGCTCCGCCGGATTGATCGGCCTCAGTAATAACCAGGGTTTCCGTGCCTTCCGGCAAATCCGATGGCGAGTTGAAAACAAGTGCTTCCCCGCAGGCAAAGAACATCAGCGCCATACACAGAACAAGTGCCGCAGATAAAATGTGTTTCATATGCAAAATCTCCTTTTCTAACCGACTGCGTTGGCGGTGCTGATATAGGTGCCGTAGAAAATGTCGTCTTCATCGAGAACCACGACCGACTCGTCGCTCATATTGAAGTGGAAGTTGAACCGCGCGTAAGATGCCTCCAGAGGATTCTCAGGATCAAGGGCCGCTACGCCCTCCTCCCTGTCGTTGACGTTGTCTAGCGTAAAACGGAAGGACCTGCCGTTGTAGTTAACGATGTTCAGCTTTCCAATTTCGCTGCCGTATTCCCCGGCCCAATGCACATCGGCGGGGTCTATGTCGGCGGGATTGATATCGTCAATGATGTCGCCCCGGCCATCCTGGTGAGCAAAGTAGAACGCGCTTCCCATATAAGGCGTTTCCAAGGTGAAATCCATAGGAGGCGAAAGGTTTTCCAACACCAAGGCTTTGCCGCCCTCCATGGCGTAGAAGATGTCCTCCTCCGTCGCGGCGGGAATGTTCTTACGTATGGTCTGCCAGAGGCTGTCCAGCATGAACCAGGCCATGCTGTCGTAGTCGAAGAACTGGAATTCCTCGTTCTGCTCCCTGTCGCCCATGCCGAAAAGAGAGCTTTCGGGCGACCATGTGATGATAAAGCCCGCACCGCCAACGGGCGAAACCTCCAGCAGGGTGAAGTCCAGGCCGGTCAGCTCGCTCAGGCCCATGGCCATCTCCCACACGGAATAGCCGTCGCCCTCGTAGTCGTCGTATTCTACGGGGTATTCCTTACGCCCATCCTCACCGCCGAAATCCGTCACCAAAGTCATGATTCCAGGCTCTGCTTCCGATCGTTTTCCGACATAGGTTCTTTCGCCGTAGCCGCTGATGAAAATCGTGACGTCGTCTTCTATTCTGGCATTCAGTGTTTCACCATATGAGGGTTCAATGAGCTCATAAGTATCGCCCGTTCTTTTCCATGTACCGCTCCAGGCGTCGGACTCCAACGCCCCGATAAAAGTCCTATCCTCCTCGAAGATGAAAACATGCCCGTTGTTGAAGTCGTCAGGCTCAAAATCTGTGATTCCGCCGTTTTCTTCGTAGGCATATAGCGCCCATGCCCCCAGAATCAGATCCGTATCTTCTTCTTTGTCCTTGCTGCCGAGGTTGCAGGCCGCCAGGCCCAGCAACAGCACAGCCGCCATGAGAATTGCCAAGAGCTTTTTCATGCTGTTCTCTCCCCTAAATAGTATTGGTGTTGATATGGCTCCCCCCGCTTTGCGGCAAGGGGAGCCGGAAATAAAACTATTAGAGCCAGCGTCCCCACAGCCAGCCGAAGAAAATATATTTCGTCACCCAGGAGAACGCCGTGGCCAGCCAGGTGGGCATCCAGCTGCCGAACCAATCGAAAATCTTGTCAGGTGCGGCGGGATTGCCGGTGGCGGGAATCACTTCTTCCTCGGTTACATGCTTGCAAACGGTACATTCTTTATGCTTGCTGCCGTCCGTGGTTGCGGTTGCCTCAGTGTCAACGATCCACTCGCCCGCCGTATGCGCCTCGAAATCTAATATATCGGTACAGCCGCCGCACGTTTTCCAATGCGCCGTTGCATCCTTTACCCATGCTGCTCCCGGTGTGTGGGTGTGACCGTCGCCGGTTCGAGGAATTGTGCCTGTTTCAGTGACGAAGGCACAAACTGTGCATTCCTTGTGCTTTGTACCGTCCGCAGTTTCTGTGGCCTCAGTATCGGTAATCCAGTCGCCGGGGGTATGCGCCGCAAAGCCGGATTTGTCGCCGCAAGAGCACTCTTTCCAGTGGCCGGTTGCGTCAGTAACCCACGCGCTCCCGTAGGTGTGCCCTATGGCCGGGATTGCTTCCGTAGTGACATAGCCGCATACGGTGCACTCGTTGTGCCTGCTGCCGGCAGTCGTATGGGTGGCGGCAAGGTCAATGATCCAGCTGCCCGCCGTGTGGGCCGCGAAATCTAATTTATCGGTACAGCCGCCGCACGTTTTCCAATGCCCTGTCGCGTCTTTTGTCCATGCTGCTCCCGGTGTATGGGCGTGGGGCGGGCTCATATCCTGCCCGCATTTGTCGCACTTGCCGTCGCTGTTGCTGTCCTCGCAAGCTTCAGTAGCGGAACAGTTCTGGCATGTGTGGTGAAGAGGAATGACGCCGGGAAAATATGGCCCGTGGTATTGGCAATTCTGTCCATCTGGGCAAGGTTCCCAGGTATGGCCGTTGATGCAGGGGTGATCGTCCGCCGCGCTCCTGGTCACAGTAATGCAGTAAAAAACCCCATACCCCACGAAGCCGACCTGTAAACCGTTATCTACATGGATATACACTTCTTTGGGCACACCCTCCGTCAGCGAAACCGGACCGGGAGCCGTGTACGCAGCATCCGTATAGACCGTCACGGTTAAGACATAAGGATCGGCATACTCCGGCAAACCCCATGACTCGATTTCGTCATCCGTGAATGACAACAACCCGATATCGTCGTCCGTGATTTCGCTTACGCTGTTGGGGACAGTTATGGAAGCGGTGACAATATCTAGGCCAGGCTGACCTGCCCAGCTTGTGGGCTTTGCCCCGCCCACAGTCAAAATGCACATGCCGCCGCAGAGGAAGCAAAGCTTAGGCCCGTCCACGCCTGTGTCGTTGCAGACGTTGCAGGAAACCGCGCCTGCCGCGCCTGCGGGGACCGCCGCCGCCCCCAGCAGCCCGATAACCATTGCTAGGGTGAGGAAGATTGCCAGGAATTTGCTTGTGTGTTTCATGGTAAGTGTCATTCCTTTCGCTGTGCCGCTGCGCGTCACTTGACGCGAAAGGCACAAAAATTGTATGAAAGTGGATTTGCCTCACGGGGGGCATTGTGGTATAGTGTAGTTGGGTAAGCAGATA
>WRMQ01000052.1 GCA_009777055.1 Oscillospiraceae bacterium | reverse complement strand
ATTTTTATGGCGCCGGCGCGGCGGCTGGCGGTTTGATATTGGGCCCCTTAGAAGGGGTGAGTGCAAATGGAGTATTTAATCATTTTGGTGATTATCCTGGTCATGCTTGACCGGCTCCTCCCGCGCAGAAACCAAAACTGACCGCCCTTCCTCCAAAGTGTGCGGTCAGTTTTGACTACATAAGTTAGGGGATAAACCGCTGGCTGTGCGCTGTGCCCCCTGACAACTCCATTATACGCGAAAGCGCCGGGGTTGTCAAGGGGGGGCGAATAGAGAAATAAAGAAAAAAAGAATATTTTGAAAAACTCTCTCCAACCACTTGCGTTTGGCGGGGGTTTTTGATACAATATATAGAACAACAATATGTAGCGCATGGATAAGTATGGCGTAATACATCATGCGTTTGGGGGTTCCAATGGAGAACGGGCAGCTCACGCCGATGATGCGGCAGTACATGGATATCAAGGCGCAGTATCCGGATACGATCCTGCTCTATCGCCTGGGCGATTTTTATGAGATGTTCTTTGCCGACGCGGAGCTGGTTTCCCGGGAGCTCGACCTGGTGCTCACCGGGCGGGACTGCGGGCAGGCGGAGCGCGCGCCCATGTGCGGCGTGCCCTACCACAGCGCGGACAGCTATATCGCCAGGCTGGTGGCCAGGGGGTATAAGCTGGCCATCTGTGAGCAGGTGGAGGATCCCGCGCTGGCCAAGGGCCTGGTCAAGCGGGAGGTAATCCGCGTGATCACCCCCGGCACAGTGATTGAAAGCGGCATGCTCGACGAAACCCGCAACAACTACCTGGCCTGCCTGCTGCTGGAAAAAGACGGCGCGGGTATCTGCTTCTGCGATATCTCCACGGGCGCGGCGGAGGTTACGGCCTTGCCGCAGCCGGGCGCGCCGGGAAAGCTCATCAATGAGCTGGCGAAATACATGCCGACGGAGATTCTCCTGAATCCCATGGCGGCGCAGCACAAAAAGCTCCGGGAATATCTCTGCCAGCGGGCCGGACAGGCCACGGTGGATGTTCTCACACAGGAATTTCTTAGCCCAGAGGCCTGCGAGGCGGAGATTCGGGCGCATTTTAAAACCGCGGATTTTGCCTCCCTGGGCCTGGATGACCCCATGGCCCTGCGCGCGCTGGGCGCGGCCATGCGCTATCTGCGGGGGGTGGAGGTCTCCGGCAACAGCAGCATCCGCACGGTGGAGTGCTACAGCGAATCACAGTTTATGCGGCTGGACGCCTCCTCCCGGCGGAACCTGGAGCTGTGCGAAACCATGCGGGGCCGCGAAACGCGCGGAAGCCTGTTTTGGGTGCTGGACAAGACCCGCAGCTCCATGGGTAAGCGCCTGCTGCGCGTCTGGCTGGAGCGCCCGCTGACCCATCTGCCCCGCATCACAAAGCGGCAGGCCGCGGTGGCGGAGCTGCTGGAGCTCACCGATGTCCGGCTGGATCTTCGGGAGGCCTTCGCCGGGTTCAATGATTTGGAGCGGCTCATGTCCCGGGTGGTGTACCAGACCGCCAACGCCAGGGAGCTGCAGGCCATTGCCGCCTCTCTGGGGCGCTTACCGCGCATGAAGGAGGCCTTGTGCGGCGCGAAATCGGCTTACCTGGTTCAGCTGGAGGGGGAGATCGACCCTCTGGGGGATATGCGCGCGCTCATTGCCGGCACCCTTCTGGAGGAGCCGCCGTTTTCCGTGCGGGAGGGGGGCCTGATCCGCGACGGTTACTGCCAGGAGCTCGACGACCTGCGGGCCGTGGAGCGGGACGGCAAGGGCTATCTCGCCAGCATACAGACCCAGGAGCAGGAGCGCACGGGCATCAAGAAGCTCAAAATCGGTTATAACCGGGTGTTCGGCTACTACCTTGAGGTGGGCAACGCCTACAAAGAGCTGGTGCCCGATGACTATATCAGAAAGCAGACCTTGTCCAACTGCGAGCGCTATATCACACAGGAGCTTAAGGCCCTGGAGGCAAAGGTTCTTGGCGCGGCGGAGCGCATTGTGAAGCTGGAGCATGAGATCTTCTGCCAGCTGCGCGAGGAGCTGTCGCGGCACTACCAGCGGGTGCGCAAAAGCGCCGGGGCCTGCGCGGCCCTGGATGTGCTTTGCTCCTTTGCGGAGGTGGCCGCCAGCCGCAATTACTGCCGCCCCGAGCTGACCGCGGGCGATGAGATTGAAATTATCGAGGGCCGTCACCCTGTCGTTGAACAGATGCTTGACGGGCTTCCATTCGTATCGAATAACACCACCCTCAACTGCCGGGACTGCCGCTGCGCGGTGATTACCGGGCCCAATATGGCGGGCAAATCCACCTATATGCGACAGGTGGCGCTGATCGCCCTCATGGCGCAGGCGGGGAGCTTTGTGCCCGCCGAGCGCGCGACCATCGGTCTGGTGGACGCCATCTTCACCCGCGTGGGGGCCTCCGACGATCTGGCCAGCGGCCAGAGCACCTTTATGGTGGAGATGAGCGAGGTGGCGCAGATTCTCGAAAACGCCACGGCCCGCAGCCTGCTTATCTTTGACGAGATCGGGCGGGGCACCTCCACCTTCGACGGCATGAGCATTGCCCGGGCGGTGCTGGAATACGCCGCGGAACCGAAAAAGCTGGGGGCGAAGACTCTCTTCGCCACCCATTACCACGAGCTCACGGAGCTGGAGGGCCAGGTGAGCGGGGTGCGTAATTTCGCCGTGGCGGTGAAGAAACGCGGCGACGAGATCATTTTTCTGCGGCGCATTGTCCACGGCGCGGCGGACGGCAGCTACGGCGTGGAGGTGGCTAAGCTCGCGGGCGTGCCCGAGCCGGTGATTCGGCGCGCGAAGGCGGTATTGCGGGAGTACGGCAGCGCGCAGCGCGCAATGCCCAATGCGCCATTGCCTGTTGAAGAAATGTCCGCGTACGACTCCGGCAGCATTTCCGCCATGCAGGGGGAGGCTCTGTTAGATGATTTGCGCAGGATTGACGCTGACACGCTGACGCCCATTGAGGCGCTGACCAGACTGCACGCGTTTGTGGTGAGAGCAAAGGAGATTACGGTGTAATGCCAAAAATCAATGTGTTGCCCAGGCATATCGCGGAGCTCATCGCCGCGGGCGAGGTGGTGGAGCGGCCGGCCTCCGTGGTGAAGGAGCTGTGCGAAAACGCCCTGGACGCCGGCGCGTCGGCGGTTACCGTGGAGATTCGCAGAGGCGGGGTGGCCTATATCCGCGTGACAGACAATGGCTGCGGAATCGCCCGGGAGGATATCCGCAGTGCTTTCGTGAGCCACGCCACCAGCAAAATCTCCCGGGCCGGCGACCTGGACAGCATTCTGAGCCTGGGCTTTCGCGGCGAGGCCCTGGCCTCCATCGCGGCGGTTTCGCGGGTGCAGCTGCTGACAAGAACGGCGGAAGAGGAGCTGGGCCTGAGCTACCATATCGAGGGCGGCGCGGAAACCGGCTTCGAGGACGCGGGCTGTCCCGTTGGCTCCACGATGATTATCCGGGAGCTGTTTTATAACGTTCCCGCCCGGATGAAATTCCTGAAAAAAGATGTGACCGAGGGCAACGCCGTGGGCGCTGTTCTGGAACGCGCCGCCCTGTCAAGGCCGGATGTGGCCTTCACCTTTCTGCGGGAGGGCAGAGAGGTGTTCAGAACGCCCGGCGACGGCTCCCCCGCGGGCGCGGTGCGCGCGGTGCTGGGCAAGGCCTTTTATGAGCAGTTAATCGGCGTAAAGCAGGTCCAGAACGGCGTGGAGCTCAGCGGCTTCGTCTGCGTTCCGGAAGCGGCCCGGCCCAACCGAAATATGCAATACTTCTTTCTCAATGGCCGCAGCGTGCGGCTTCCCGCCGCCTCCGCCGCGCTGAGCGAGGCCTATAAATCCACGATCATGGCCGGCAAATATCCCTCCTGCGTGCTTTGGCTGACGATTCCGCCCAGCTGGGTGGACGTCAACGTGCATCCCGCGAAAACGGAGGTTCGCTTCGCCGACGAACGGCCCATCTTTCAGGCGGTTCACGGCGCGGCGCAGTTTAATTCTCAATTCTCAATTCTCAATTCTCAATTTTATTCTCAATCTAATTCTCAATCTAATTCTCAATCTAATTCTCAAATTAATTCTCAATCTAATTCTTCGTTTAATTCTCCATTTAATTCTCAAATTAATTCTCCATCATCTTCTGATGCGCATGGCGATATACAAGCGCTTAGCGATGCCTTGGAGGAGCGGGCCAATCCGCTGCCGCCCATGCGGGAAACCCCGCTGCTCATCAGAACTCCTTCCGCTCCCGTCGTGGCTTCTCTTCCCACCATGGAGGCTGCGGAGGAACCGGCGATGGAGCCTTGTGAACTGAGAATGGAGAATTATCAAGGCTTCCGCGTCATCGGCGAGCTTTTTCGCAGTTACTTTCTCGCGGAGCGCGGCGACGAGCTGCTGCTCATCGACAAGCACGCCGCGCATGAGCGCATGATCTATGAGGGGCTTAAGGCCGCGCAGGGGGAGGCGCGGCGGCAGATTCTGCTGGAGCCCCAGCCCCTGACGCTCAGCAGGGAGGAGTCCGCCGCGCTGCTGGAGCACATGGCTTTGCTGGAACAGGCGGGCTTTTTGCTGGAGTCCTTCGGAGGCGACACCCTGCTGCTGCGGGAGTGCCCCATGCACCTGGCTGGACAGGACGCAAGCGCTCTGCTGGCTGAAATCGCGGGCCGTCTCATGGAAAAAAGGGCGGACGCGACAAGCGCCGCGCTTGAAAAAATATGGCATTCCGCCGCCTGCCGCATGGCGGTAAAAGCCGGAGATTTTACGACAAATGAGGAGCGTGACCGCTTTATTGAGCGATTGGTAAAAATGCCGGATATCCGCCACTGCCCCCACGGGCGGCCTGTAATCATTGCCATTTCAAAAAAAGAACTGGAGAAACGCTTTGGAAGATTGGGCTAACATTCCGCTGCTGGTGATTGCCGGCCCGACGGCCAGCGGCAAAACGGCCCTGGCCGTGGAAATCGCGCGGCAAATCGATGGCGAGGTGGTCTCCGCGGACTCCATGCAGGTCTACCGGGGCATGGACATCGCCACGGCAAAGCCCACGGAGGAGGAAACGCGCGGCGTGCCGCATCATTTGATAGGGATCATCGGTTCTGATGAGCGCTTTTCCGTGGCGCGCTACGCGGAGCTGGCCCACGCGGCGATTCATGAGATCCATGCCCGGGGCAGGCGGCCCATGCTTGTCGGCGGCACAGGGTTATATATACAGGCCGTAACGGAGAATCTCCGCCTGGCGGACGGGGAGATTGACCCGGCGCCGCGGGAAGCGCTGGCGGCAAAAGAGCCGGCCCTGCTGTGGGAAGAGCTGCGCGCGATTGACCCCGAAACAGCGGAGCGCGTCCATCCCAACGACAAAAAAAGAGTGCTGCGCGCGCTGGAGTTATATCATAGCACGGGGGTTTCCATCTCGGAGCAAAACGCGCGCTCCCGCCAAGGCCCATCGCCCTATCAATGCCGCATGCTGCTGCTCAATGCCCGGGACCGGCAGGTGTTATATCATCGCGCCGACGCCCGCGTGCATGACATGCTGGCACGGGGTCTGCTTGAGGAAGCAAAAGAATTCTGGCAAAAAAACAACCGCGAATGGACCTCGGCGCAGGCCATCGGCTATAAGGAGCTGCTGCCCTATCTGCGGGGCGAATGCTCTCTGGAGGCCGCGGTGGACAAGCTCAAGCGCGAGACCCGCCGCTACGCGAAACGCCAGCTCAGCTGGTTCCGCCGCATGGCCCGGGAGTGGAACGAACGAGTGCCCGGCAGCTGCCGGGAGCTGTATATTGAGGACGCGCTGAACTGGAAAGAAATGTTGAACTGGAAAGAATGATAAGCTAAAAAGAACGATTAACTGGAAAGAAGGGTTGTCATGGCTGTAAAAAAAGACAGGCCCCCTGTGCCAAAGGACGACGATTTGCAGGTGCTGGCGGTGCTCCGCCTGCACTGGAAGAAGATATTTTTCATCAGCGCGGCGGTGATTCTGGCGATCTGGGGGCTGGCGGTGGTCGGCGATTACGCGCTGAATTACGGCGGACAGCGCGTCACGGAGCTGGCCTGGCCCACGGAGCACGACCTGACGCTCACAGCCGAGGTCACCATCGTGCGGGACGAGGTCCTTTTGCCTGAAATGGCGGCGGGGACGCTGGTGCCCCTGGTGGAATCCGGCGAGCGGGTGGCGGCGGAGCAGGAGTACGCGGTGCTCTGCTCCGATACGGCGCAGGCGGAGGCCTTCGTGCGCCAGCGCGCCCTGACGCAGCGTTTATCGTGGCTGAAGGAATCGGGCGAAGCGGTAAATTACCACGCCGTCAACGTGGAGCAGCTGGGCCGGGAGGTGGACCTCACCTTCGCGCGGCTCCTGGACCAGATCGACGGCGGCGGATATGCCCGCATCGGCGCGGCGCGGGAGGAGTACCTCCAGCGCGCCACAACCCTGGCGGCGGCGCTGGGCGGGCAGATGAATCTTTCCGCCGAGATCGCGGCGGTGGAGGGGGAGCTGGCGGCACTGCGGCTGCAGCTTCTTCCGGAGCGCATCGAATCCCTCCGGTCGGCGGATTCCGGATATTTTGTGGCCCAGACCGACGGCCTGGAGGACATCCTCACACCGGAAAGCATTCAGAATATCACGCCGGAGGCATGGCCCGGCCTGAGGGACCGGGAAGCCTCTTCCGCCGACGCGCCGGGGAAGCTCATACGCAGCTTCACCTGGTACGTTGTGGCCATCCTGCCGGCGGAGCAGGCCCAGCAGCTCCAGACGGGCAAGAGCTGCGGCGTCTATTTCCCCCAGGAAAGCGCCCGCCGGTTCACCATGAAGGTGGAGTCCATCCGCCGGGGCGGCGGGGGCAAAGAGGCCGCGGTGGTTTTCTCCTGCAGCGAAAAAGAGGATTCCCTCCTGCGGCTGCGGCGGGCAAGGGCAAGCATCGTGCTGGGCAGCTACAAGGGGCTCGCGATACCCACGGCGGCGCTGCGCAAGGCGGAAAAAGGTGAGGGCACGCAAAAACGTACCGTCACGGGTGTCTACATCGCCCGGGGCAGCCAGTACCTCCTGCGGGAGGTGGACGTACTCTATCAGACGAAGACGACCGCTATCGTGGCCTGGGGCGACGTGGACGAGGCCCGGGCCGTGGACGGAGACCGCGTGACCATCCGGGGGCGCATCACGTCTCTCACCCAGCCGGAGGCGGGCCAATTGCTGCTCATCGGGCAGGAGCTCAGCCTCACCGCCGAGGATACGCAGGCCCAAAGCGCCACAGGAGAAAAGACCGTGCTTACCACCCGGCAAACCAGAATCTTTGACGAGGTTCTGATCTCGGCGAAGGACATGGAATGGGAGCGGCAGGGCGATGATCTGATCATTGACGGAAGCGGCTTTGTCTATCAGGAGCGGCGCGGCACCGGGCTGCGCATCTACGATGCCGTGCTGACGGCGGGGAGGCTGCCCGATGGTACGTGACAACTATCTGCGCGTAAAAGCGGCGGTGGCCGAGGCGGCCCTGCGCGCGGGACGGGATCCGGCGCGGGTCAGGCTCATGGCCGTGACGAAGACGGTGGAGGAAGGCCGCATCCTTGAGGCCATCGGCGCCGGCGCGGATCTCTTTGGCGAAAACCGGGTGCAGGAGCTTGAGCGCAAGCGCGGGTCACTGCCCCTGGAGGGCCGCGAGCTGCACCTGATCGGCCATTTGCAGACCAATAAGGCGGCCAAAGCGGCGGCCTGCGCCGACATGATTCAGTCGGTGGATTCCTTCCGGCTCGCCTCGGAGCTTTCCCGCGTCTGCGTTAAAATGGGAAAGACGCAGGATATTTTGCTGGAGGTCAACATCGGGAACGAGCCAGCGAAGTTCGGGTTTTCTCCAGAACAAATGGACGAAGAATTGTCGAAAATTGCCGTTTTACCGGGCCTGCGTGTCCGCGGCCTCATGACAATTCCCCCATTTTTGGAAAATTTAAGCGAAACGGCAGAATTTTTTTCCAGAATGCGCAAACTGTTTATTGACATTCGGGGCAAAAAAATGGATAATATAACAATGGAATCTTTTGATTGCCTTTCCATGGGGATGTCCGGCGATTTTGAAGCCGCCATCGCCGAGGGCTCCACCCTCGTGCGGGTTGGCTCGGCCATTTTCGGCAACAGGGCATATCATTAAAATCAAACAGAGAAAAACAGAGATTATCATCAAGAGACTTATCAAGAGACTTATCATCGAAGGAAGAAGGAGCAAGCAGACATGGGAGCTAGAGAGTTTTTGGACCGCCTGTTTCGCGGGGACGCGGTGAGCGACGAGGAGTATGGAGCCTATGAGCCGGGGCGCGAAAGCCAGGACGCGGAGCCGCGCACGGAGCCGGGCTATCACGCGGGAGCGGGCTTTCGTTCGGAGGCGGGCTTTCGTTTTGGCGGCGACGACGACGATCAGAATCCCTACGCCTACCGCGCGAAGCAAGACGCCCCTAAACCCGACAATGTCGTGGAGTTCACCCGCACCCGCGCCTCCGCCACCCCGCCCGAGCCACCCGCGGAGGACTTTATGCGCTCCGGCAGCTTTGGGGCTTTTGGCGGCGACAGCGGCGGCGACGGCGGCAATACCCGGGAGTTCGGCGGCTCCGGCGGCGGCGGCGGGTTTTCCGGGGGCCGGGGCGGCAGCGCCCAGCTCAGCGAGACCGCGGACGCCTACGTGGTGTTCAAACGGCTGCAGGATTTTCAGACCGCCAGCCAGGTGGCCGACCGCCTCATTGAGGGCAAGATCGTCATTCTCAACCTGGAAAGCTGCGACGTGGAGGTCGCCCGCCGGGTGATGGATTTCATCGGCGGCGTGGCCTATGCCTGCTCCAGCCTGGTCAAGCGCATCGCGGGCAGGGTTTTCATGATCACGCCCCAGGGCGTAAGCTCCGACGGCGAATTCTTCGACGAGGCGCGGGGCGGCGGGCCGGATATTCGCTACGACGATTTACTGTAAAAAAAGAGTAGGAGGATCAGGCAATGCTGACAGCGGAACAGTTGAAAGCGCATAGCTTTCGCAGCGCGGGCAAAGGCCTTTACCGCAGCGACGACGTGGACGCCTATATGGCCGAGGCGGGGGAATCGCTCGCCCAGGCGCAAAGAAAGGCGGAGGAGCTGCAAAAGAGCAACGACGAGCTCTACCAGCGGGTGGAGGCTCTGGCCAATGCCCTGAACCAGCTGCGCAGCGAGCGCGAGCTGATTCAAAAAACCATGATCCTGGCCCAAAAGGCCTCGGACGACCTGACGACCCAGGCCCAGGAGGAAAGTGAACGCCTGCTGCGGGAGGCCAGGGCCGAGGCGGAGGGCTTCAGCCGTTCCACCCGGGAGGAGGCCACCGGGCTTCTCACCGGCGCGAAGGCCGAGGTGGAAAAGATCGTAAAAGAAGCCCGCGCCCACGCGGAGAACATTCAAAACCGCGCCCGCGCCAAGGCCGAGATTCTTCTGGAGGAGGTCAGCGGCAAGGCGCAGCAGGAGCGCATCCGGCTTGCGGCGGAAATTGAGCGGGAAAAGCACGAGCTCACGCGCCTGCAAAAGGAGACCGGCCGGTTTCGCGCGGAGCTGCTGCGGCGTCTGGAACAGCAGAAATCCGCGCTGGAGCAGCTGCCGCTCTTTGACTCGGACGACGGCGGCGAGGAAGCGATACCGGCGCCGGCGCCTGCCGTTCAGCCCGCTCCCGCGCCGGCAGCCGCGCCTGTCAGCGTCATGATGCCCGAGCCCGAGCCTGAACCAATGCCGGTTCCGGATTCTGAAGAGAGTGCCGTGGAGGAGGAGGACCCCCGGGTGAACCTCTTCGGCTTTCCCTCCACGCCCCTGGAGGAGCTGGAGCAGCTGGAGGCCGCCTTTGAGGAGCCGGTACGCGGCGGCGAGGGCTTTCATCTGGTATGACGCCTGCGGCGGGCGGCCGCTTCGCGCGTTATTTCGCGCGCTATAATAGTGCAAGCATGTGAATGGTGTATAAATGAAAAAAACGAGCATGACAAAACGGTTGATTGCCCTCATGATATCCGGCGCGCTGCTGGCGGCGGACCTGTTGATCAAGGCTTGGGTGAAGCGCCGTCTGGAGGGCGGCGCCGCCGTCGTTTTGATCCCCCGCGTGCTGCAGCTGCGCTACGTTGAAAACAGGGGTGTTTCCTTCAGCGCGCTGGCGGGCTCCCCCGCGGCGATGCGGATCGTCTCCATCGTGACCGGCCTGATGCTGCTGGCGGGTGTCGTCTGCCTGCTGCTGGGAAAGATCAAGGAAACGGCGCCGGTGGCCTGCGGCGTAATGATTCTCGCCGGAGGCCTGGGGAATCTCGTGGACCGTATGTTCCGCGGCTACGTGGTGGATTACATCGAAACGCTCTTTGTCAATTTCGCGGTGTTTAACTTTGCGGATATTCTCATCAGCTGCGGTGTTTTTCTGCTGGCCGGCTGGCTCATCCTCTTTGAGGGGAAGGCCGCGAAAAAAACAAAGGCGGTGAGCGCGTGACGCGCCAG
Organism: Oscillospiraceae bacterium; assembly: GCA_009777055.1. Taxonomy (GTDB): domain Bacteria; phylum Bacillota; class Clostridia; order Oscillospirales; family Acutalibacteraceae; genus WRMQ01. The sequence continues at coordinate 8,806 of WRMQ01000052.1, read as the reverse complement.
GCCTTTGTCGTGCCTGAGGAATGGCATGGCGAGCGGATCGACAAAGCTCTGGCCGAGCTCCTGCGGCGCTCCCGCAGCTTTTGCGCCGACGCGATTGAAGACGGCGGCGTGCTGCTGAATGGAAAAGCGGCCCGCAAGCGCGATTTGCTGCGGGAGGGCGATGAGATCATCTGCGAATTCCAGGAGCCTGCGGCGCTTTCCGCGCGGCCGGAGGATATCCCCCTGGATGTGCGCTGGGAGGATGCCGACCTCCTGGTGGTCAACAAGCCCCAGGGCATGGTGGTGCATCCCGCGCCGGGCCACGCGGAGCATACCCTGGTCAACGCCCTGCTGCGCCGCTGCGACGGGCAGCTTTCGGGGATCAACGGGGTGCTGCGCCCGGGCATTGTGCACCGCATAGATAAAGATACCAGCGGCCTGCTGATTGTGGCCAAGAACGACCTGGCCCACACGGGCCTGGCGGCGCAGATTCAGGCGCATACCTTTACCCGGGAATATGAGGCGGTCGTGCACGGCCTTTTGAAAGAACCCGAAGGCCTCGTCGATGCCCCGATCGGCCGCTGCGAGCGGGACCGCAAGAAGATGGCCGTAACGCTCAAAAATGCCAGGCCCGCGCGGACGCACTACAGCGTGCTGCAAGAATACCAAGGCTTCACGCATTTGCGCCTGCGGCTGGAAACAGGGAGAACGCATCAGATACGGGTGCATATGGCGCATATAGGAAGGCCCGTGGCGGGGGATCCGCTCTACGGTCCGCTGCCGCCGGTAAAAGGCCTGCAAGGGCAATGCCTCCACGCGGGAAAAATCGCCTTCGCGCATCCCCGCACAGGGGAGGAGATCAGCGTCGCGGCGGAGCGGCCGCAGTGGTTTGAGGGGTTTTTGAGAAAGCTGGAAGGCAAATAGATTGCAAAAATATACGTTGCATTGATACAGATCACACAACTTACACAACAGGAGGATACAAGATGGACCAATCCCGCAAGCTGGAACTTAAGCGCCTCGCGTGCCGGGCACGCATGGGCATCGTTGAAGGGGTGTATCAGGCAAAATCGGGGCATCCCGGCGGATCGCTTTCGGCGGTGGACCTGCTGACCTATCTCTATTTTGAGAGGATGCGCGTCGATCCCGCGAATCCCAAATGGGAGGACCGCGACCGCTTCGTGCTATCCAAGGGCCACGCGGCCCCCGCGCTCTACGCCGTGCTGGCGCTGCGGGGCTTTTTCCCCGAAGAGGAGCTCAAAACCCTGCGCAAGAACGGCTCCCGCCTGCAGGGGCACCCCAGCATGAGGCTTTGCCCCGGCGTGGATATGAGCACCGGCTCCCTGGGGCAGGGCTTTTCCGCCGCGGGCGGTATGGCTCTTGGCGCGAAGCTCGCGGGCAGGGATATCACAACCTACGCCCTGCTGGGCGACGGGGAAATCCAGGAGGGGCAGGTCTGGGAGGCCGCCATGTTCGCGGCGGCAAAGGGCCTTGACCGCCTTGTGGCCATCGTGGACAACAACGACCTTCAGATCGACGGTACGGTAGGGGAGGTCAATTCCCCCTATCCCATCAACGAGAAATTCGCGGCCTTCGGCTGGAACGTGCTGGAGATATGCGCCCACTGCTTCACAGAGATGGAGGAGGCGTTCCGGCGGGCGTCGGAGCGCAACGGAAAGCCCACGGCCATCATTATGAAGAGCGTGAAGGGCAAGGGTGTTTCCTTCATGGAAAACCAGGTGGGCTGGCACGGCGTCGCGCCCAACGCGGAGCAGTACGCCCAGGCCATGGCGGAGCTGGAGGCACGGCTGGCCGAATTGGAAGGGAGGGCCCAAAATGGCTGATATGATAAAAATGGCTACCCGCGACGCCTACGGCAAGGCCCTGGCGGAGCTGGGCGCGGTGAATGATAAGGTGGTTGTTCTGGACACGGACCTCGCGGCGGCGACCAAGACGGCGATGTTCCGCAAGGCTTTTCCGGAGCGCTTTTTCAACTGCGGCATTGCCGAGGCGAATCTCATGGGTGTGGCCGCAGGGCTTGCCACCATGGGATATACGGCGTTTGCCAGCAGCTTTGCCATGTTCGCCGCCGGGCGGGCTTTTGAGCAGGTGCGCAATACAATTGGCTATCCGGGCTTAAATGTAAAAATCGGCGCGACCCACGCGGGGATTTCCGTGGGGGAGGACGGCGCGAGCCACCAGTGCAACGAGGATATCGCCCTCATGCGCACGATTCCCGGCATGACGATCGTCAATCCCGCGGACGCCATTGAGGCCCGCGCCGCCGTGTTTGCCGCCGCGCGGCTCGATGGCCCGGTATATCTCCGCTTTGGGCGTCTGGCGCTGCCGGCGCTCTTTGATGAAAGCTATGCCTTCGAAATCGGCCGGGGCGTGACGCTGCGCGGGGGCAATGACCTCACCATCGCCGCGACGGGCCTGCTGGTGCACGAGGCGCTCATTGCCGCGGAGCAGCTGGCCAACGAGGGAATCCGTGCCCGGGTGCTGAATATTCACACCATAAAGCCTCTGGACCTGGAAATACTGACCAACGCGGCAAGCGAGACAGGGGCCATTGTCACGGCGGAGGAGCACAGCGTTGTCGGCGGGCTGGGCGGCGCGGTGGCGGAGGCCTTGAGCGCCACGCTGCCCGTACCGGTGCTCCGCGTGGGCGTGGAGGACCGCTTCGGCGCGTCGGGCCCGGCGGTTGAAATGCTGCGGGTCTACGGACTTTGCGCCGAAAACATCGCGGCAAAGGCGAAAATGGCAATGGCGATGAAGAGATAACATTTCCCGCTGTTCGATTGATTTAAATAATTGAATTTTATAATTAATAATTAAATTTTGTAATTAATAATTGAATTTTGTAATTAATAATTGAATTTTGTAATTAATAATTGAATTTTGAATAATTAATAATTGAATTTAATAATTGTTTTGGGTTCAAAATTTTGAACCCCTACCAGGACGATGAGGGACGCGCAAGGCAAGGGAGGGTGAAACATGCGGCTGAAAATAACAAAGCGGATGCTGCTGCTGGTCATCGCGGCGGCGCTCGTTGTGGCCGCTGTGCCGCTGATTTTCCTCCTTGCGCGCCGCGCCGGCGCGCCCGCAGACCAGCGCTACGCCGTGCTCTACTCCAAGGGCGGGCAGCAGCTGTTCTTTCAGACCCAGAGCGAAAGCGTCACGCTGCAGGCCAGGGAATCCAAGCGGCAGACCCTGTCCTCCCACGTGCTGTTCTATGACGCCGTCACCGAGGACGGCCTTGCCCTGTATGCCTGCGACCTGCGCAGCGGTGACAGCCGCGAAACCGGCGGCCGGCTGATTGCCCCAAGCGTGGAGGAAAACTGGTCCGCCAGCGCCGATGGCCGGTACGCTGTGTATCTTGAGGGAAAAAAGCTCCAGATCTACGACAGAGACAGCCAGAGCGCGCAGGAGATCAGCGGGGGCGTGGAGGGCTTTTACGCGGCGGCGGGCCAACCGGTCTTCTTCTTCACGAAGCTGGAGGGGGAGCAGCGGCTGCTTTATCGCTGCGTCATGGGGCAGACGCCCGAACGCATGGCCGTGGGCCTGGAAGCCCCGCATTTTTACGCGGACGGCAACAGCGCCATACTGCTGTTTTTGCGCGGGGAGGGGGAATTCCTCACGCTTTCGTCGCTTTCGCCCACGGGCGGCATCGCCGTGATAGCGGAAGAGCCGTCTAAAGTATTCTTTGAGGAGTACGAAATTGGCGGGAACCTCTATTACCTGCGGCAGGGGCAGACCGTCACGGGGGTGAGCGTGGTGCTCGACGACCCCCAGGAGACGGCGGACGCGCTGCTCAAGGAGCCCCGGCGCGAAGACTACTGGAGCGGCTTTTTTACGCGCGTCATCGGCGACGAGCAGTATAACCGGGATCTTGCTACGTACCGGGAGAAGCAGAACCGGGACGATTTGCGCGCCAGGGTGAAGAAAATCCTGCAGGAGCAGCCCAATCAGCTCACACAGCAGGACTGCTACAGCTATGACGGCGAGACCTCCCAGCTGCTGGCCAGCGGCGTGGATTCCGAGCACCTGCTGCTTACCCGCGCGTTTGGCCGGCCCATGCTGGTGTATCAAAAATTCCGCGTGATCGCCCGCGAGGGCGCCAAGACCGTCACCCTGGACGAGCTGGCGCAGCTCAACAGCCAGAAGGGCGGGGAGGCTGTGGCGGAACGGCTGCGGGAGCTGGCCCAGGCCTCCGTGGAGCCCGCGGGGTACTACGTGGCCATGAAAAGCGCCGGCGGTTCCAGCGAAATTGAGCTTTCCCGTGGCTTCGACACAGGCTGGAAGCTGCACTTCATGCAGTCGCCCGATGTGCTGCTGTATCAGGAGCAGGACGTGCAGGGCGGCAAATATACGCTCTACGCCTACGACATCATGGAATACGGCATCTCCGAGCGCAGGATGGTGGATTCCGGCGTCACGGAGCTGCTTACCGGCGCGCAGGGCGCGTATTACCGCAAAAACGAGGCGGGAGAGCCCGTGGGCAGCCTGTATTACCTCAACGGCACGCAGTCGAAAAAGCTTGTGCATAAGGCGGACGCCTTCTTTTTTGCCGGCTCCGGTTCTGTCAAATCTGACTCCATGCTGGCCATCAGCGGCGTGAAGGATCAGGTGGGCAGCGTTTATCGCTGTGACAGGGACGGCGCGGAGAAGATAGCCGACGGCGTCAAGGCCGACAGCCCGCGTTCCAACGGCGCGCAGCTGTGCTACCTGAGCCAGTGGAATGAGGGAAGGGGGCTCCTGTTTTTGCACCGCCCCGGCAAGAGCGACACGATGCTGGACAGCGGCGTGACCTCAATTATAGCGGTTCTATGATCAGATTGACCGCAATGATTTATTCTCAAGGTTCTCCATTCTCAAGGTTCTCCATTATATTGATGTCGGAAAGGTCAATTCGTGCAATGAAGCAGAACAACGGCGATTTCTTTCGCAGCGTGCGCTTCGGCGGCTTCCGCAAGGAGGACGTGATGCGCTACATAGAACAGCAGGAGACAAAGCTCCACGCCCAGGCACAGCGCCTGGATGAGCAGGAGCTGTCTCTGCGGACGCAGCGCCGGCTGCGCTTCGAAGCGCAAAGGCAGTTCCGTCTGGCGCGCCGCCGGGATTCCGCCGCGCTGGAGGTGCGCGGCGAGCTGCGGGAACTGCGGCAGCTGCTGGAGGAGGCCCGCGGCCTGGCCGGGGAGCTGGAGCAGGAAAACATGCACCTGCGCCGCCGCATCCGCCTGCTGGAGCAGCCCCAGCGGGAGGAGCAGGAGGGCCTGCCCTTTGATCAGCTGACCTTCCGGCTTTTTCTGGAGGACTGGGACGAGGACGACGAATCCGAATTTGGGTATCTTTCAATGAAAGAATGAACCTGACATAAAGAAAAAAATGAAAGAGTGAACCTGATATGAAGAAAAAAACAGCCATAACCTTGATTCTTGTCCTATTGGCGGCACTGCTGCTGGTGATCGCGGCGGTGACCTTTCTGGTGACGCGCGTGATCTTTTTTAATAACAACGCGCCGGTGGTTCCCGCTGTCCCGGAGGACCCGGCGGCACAGCTCTACGCCCAAAAGCATGAGTATATCGGGCGCCTGCCGGCAGATTTATCCAAGCTGCTGGGGCTGCCGGAGGGCTGGCAGCATATTGGCTATCAATTGCATACAGACAGGGAGCCCTATGGCTTTCAGCACTATATCTACGCTGATTCGCAGACCTATGACAGCTTCGCGCAGCAGCCCGCGCTGCAGAAAAACGCCCTGCTCTATATGGCTCTGATCGGCAACTGCGACTATGTGCTCTACACCCTCAAGCGCAGCGACGGGCTCCCGGAGGGCTATGGAAGAATCCCGCTGGATCAAGTCGGCGGCCAGGGCATGACGCTGACCTACACCAGGGAATGGACCTGGCAGTTCCTTGGCCGGGACATCAAAACCGCGGCCGAAACCGAGGAGAGCTTTCGCGCGTTTTATAACGAGCTACAGGAGAAATTCCAGTGACGAACCGGCTTAATACAAACGAATTGCCTGCGGCGGCGGAGGTTCTCCGCGCCGGGGACCGTGTGCTGCTTTCCGGCGAGGTTTATACTGCCCGGGACGCCGCGCACAAGCGAATCGCCGCTCTATTGGACCAGGGCGCGGCGCTGCCCTTTCCCCTGGAAGGCGCCTGCATCTACTACGCCGGGCCGACGCCCACGCCCCCCGGGCGGGTAATCGGCAGCTGCGGGCCCACCACCTCGGGCCGCATGGATCCCTATACGCCGCGCCTATTGGCCCATGGCCTCCGGGGGATGATCGGCAAGGGCGAACGCGGCGCGGCGGTCGTCGAAGCGATCCGCAGCCATCGGGCCCTATATTTCTGCGCCATCGGCGGCGCGGGAGCCCTGGCCGCGCAATGTGTCGCCGCCTGCCGGGAGACCGCCTTCCCCGAGCTGGGCTGCGAGAGCGTCAAGCGGCTGACGCTGCGGGAGCTTCCGCTGATTGTGGCGATTGACGCCTTCGGGAATGATCTGTTCGCGAGATAATTCGTGGGGCAAGGCCTAAAAATGAAACTTGATCGGCTCAGCGGGAACCCCCACAGCCGTGCATTTTTCCGGGATATCCCTGATGACCACCGAGCCCGCGCCGATGACGCAGTATCCGCCTATCTTCTTGCCCTGTATGATGTTGGTTCCTGTCCCGATTTCGGTACAGGGGCCGATATTTACGTTTCCCGAGACGTTGACGCTGGGATGCAGCGTCACGCAGTCCCCGATAACAGCGTCGTGCCCCACGCTGCAGTCCACGCCCGCGACCACGAAATCCCCCGCCGTGATATTGACCGTCCAGATATTCGACAGGCAGATGACGCAGCCCTTGCCGAGCCTGACCGTATCGGAATACCGGACATCAGAGGCGATGACGTTAGGGAACTCGATCTGTGGGTTGGCGCCGAGCTTTTCCGCGATGGTCTTTCTGGATTTGGAGCTCCCCACGCAGATCACCGCGGATATCTCCCCCGGATAACGGAGCAGCCAGTCCGTGTCGCCGACGACGGGAAGGCCGTTCAGAACCTTTCCCCCTGTCTCCGGCGAATCGTCCACAAAGCCCAGGATATCATAGGTCTGGCTCAAATCGTTGATCTGGCCCAGCTGCCAGGCGACCTCCCGGCCAAATCCGCCCGCGCCCACAAGAACAAGCTGTTTTCTCATGTCATTCCCTCTCCAACTCAAAACGGTATGATGCAGCTGCTGGAAAACGTATTGCCCCGGCTCGTCTCAATGACGTAGCTGAGGGTGAAGCGCGTGCTTCTCTGGTCGCAGTAAAAGCCCAGCGCCTGGGTGAACAGGTAGTTCACCTGGCCGTTTATGACACCCTTGCCCTTTACGGCGACGTCCTCTTCGGCGTTGGGAAGCGCATGCGCGGAATCGCCGAAATACGCCATAAAAAAGCGCTGCGTTTCGGCCTCCATGGCGGGATGCCCGTAAACGCCCCGGAGCCGGGCATCCATTTCAATGGAATGCGACGCGCCGGGCGCAATGGAGAAGCTGTCGCGCTGCCCCTGCGTGACCTCGCCGAAAAAGCCTTTTTCCTGCTGTTTTGCCAGGGACTCCTGCCGGATGGCTTCCTCGAAGATGGTTTCCCAGGGATACAGCGCGGCGCTTTTTACGGTGATGGTCTGCTCGGAGTTGTTGAAAATCGTAACCGTGACCGGCACGCGCAGCTTCACGGCGGCGGCGGCCTCCGGGCCGCTCTCGTAGCGCAGGCCGGAAAAGCGGGCCGTGTACAGATAACCGCTGTCCGCCATATAGGCCGCCAGACCGTGGGGCTCCATCTGGATTACGACGCTCTCCCGGTTTTTTTCCAGGGCGGCGGCCTCCTCCAGGGCGGCGACCCTTTGGTCAATGGCCCTGCCCGCCTCTCTGGCCTCCCTGGCGCCGCGCCATTCCCGATAACCGAAGAAGCTCGCGCCGCTCAGGCTGATGAGCGCGAGCGCCAGGGCAATGACGGCAATGGCCGCCACGTTCCTGCCCCCGCCTTTTTTCTGGCCGGCACTGCTCTCCTTCTCTTTTTTCAGCTTCTTTTTCTCTTTGGCTTCGCCTTTCATCTATAAAAACCTCCCTCATCCCTGTTGTTTTTTTTAAGATATCAATAGATATATCATACGTCCGGCGGTCCATAATGTCAAGTGCAAATATATTTATCTTCTTGATTTCCACAAATTCTTATGCTATAATAGAACCAATCCGTTAACGCCAAAGGAGCGATGCCTTATCCAGCGAGCTACCAATCCAAAGGGGATTCGGAAGGCGCACCTGCCGCATATGATTGCCTGGGGCCTTTTCTGCGCCTGGGGCTTTGTGTACATCTCCTGGATTTTTGTTTCGCCCGCCGCCCTGACGCTGTTCAACCAAACCCACCGCAGCATTTTGCACCCGCTGTTTGTGTTGGGCCTGACGGTTGCGATCGCCTTTCTTCCCCAGCGCAAATATGCCGTGACGGCTAAAATAACAGCTCCCGTCTTTTTTCTGCTGGCGGGCATGTTTTTGCTGCTGCCGGGGCAGCGTGTTTGGCTTTGCTTCGCCATGGGCCCGGTCATGGGCCTGCTGGTCGCGCCGATGATGCAGGCCTATGTATATCTGCTCAACAACAGCGAAAAGCTCTACTCCCTGCTGCTGATGTATGGCCTGATCGGCCTGCTTGGGCTGTGCCATCAAAGCGGCCTGCTGCATGGTCAGGCGGAGAGCGTTCTGTGCGCCGGTCTGCTGCTGCTGTCTCTTTTGCCCATTCGATACTTCGATAAAAACGCGCTTCCCCTGCGGAAAAGGTATGAGCCGCCCAAGCCGA
>WRMQ01000051.1 GCA_009777055.1 Oscillospiraceae bacterium | reverse complement strand
CGCCGCGGAACTTGTTGGCGAAGAGCACGCGCTCCAGGGAATCCAGGTCATTGGGGAAAAATTCCTGGGTATGCTTGAACAGATACAGCGGAACGCCGCTGGCCTGGGTGAACTTGGAGCCGGGGACGCGGATGCCATAGGCCAATTGATCGCTCCAGCCGTGGTAGGCGCCGCCCATCTTCACGATATTTTTGTGCTTGGTGGCCAGGCGCGCCACGCGCACCGCCGCCATGCAGGATTCCGTGCCCGAGCCCAGCATGCGGAACATATCCACGGTCTCGACGCTGTCGGCGATTTTCTTGGCGAGCTTATACTCGAATTCATGGAACAGGCCGGTGGAAGGGCCGCAGGTATCCAGCAGCTCCTTCACCTGGTCGCGTACCACCTTGGGGTTGGAGCCCAGCACGGTGGGGCCGCCCGCCTGCAAAAAGTCCAGATAGGTATTACCGTCCGCGTCCTCAAGAGTACAGTCCTGTGCCTTGGTGAACACCAGCGGGAAGGGGTAGTTGAAGGCCAGGTTGTGCTGCACGCCGCCGGGAATGATCTGCTTGGCCTGCTCAATCATCGCTTTGGACTTTTGGCATTTTGCCTCGTAATAATTTTCTTCATATTGCTGAAGCACGTCCGGCTTGATGGAATAGATGGGTTTTTGAATGAGCTCGTCCAGTTCCCGGGTGACGGCCTGCGCGTCGAGGTACTCCTTGATTGCGTAACGGTGGTCCATGTCAAACACTCCTTTAAATCCTGAAGATTTTGTCTCATTCAATATGATAACATATATTAAAGATAAGTCAAGAGGCATCGCGAGGTGTTTACAGAAGGTTCATAATTATAGCTTTGCCGGCGGCGTTTACCCATTCAGCGCCCGGAACACATCTTTGTTCGCTTTATAAAGCATCTTGTACGCCTCAAAATTGCGGGCGTATTTCGCGTGGTTTTCCATGTTGGGCTGAAAGGTCTTCACCGCGGGGATGAGCTTTTTCGCGGCCTCCACGCTGGGGATCAGGCCCTGGCCCACGGCGATGAGCACCGCCGCGCCCACGGCGCCCACGTTCTGCGGGCTGGCCACGGTCTCCACCCTGCGGCCGGTGCAGTCAGCCAGCATGCCGCACAGAACGTCCGAAAGCGCGCCGCCGCCAACAAAACGCAGGGGATTCGAGGTGCGGGTCTTCTTTTCCTGGGTCTCCAGCATCCAGCGCAGATGGAAGATCACGCCCTCCACCACGGCGCGGATGAGCTCCGTCTTGCCGGTTTCCAGGCTGATGTTGAAGAACATGCCTCTGGCGCTGGGGTCCTCGAAGGGGCAGCGGTTGCCGTGGAGCCAGGGGGCAAAGATCACGCCGCCGGCGCCGATGGGCACCGTGTCGACGACGCTCATCATATAGTCGTAAAGGTTGGTGTAAACCAGCTCCCGGTCAGGCAGCTGGTGGCGGAGGTCGAACTCCTTGTTCATGTAGAGGTTGATCTCGTCGAGGGCCAGGTGGTCTTTGACCCATTCCACGCATTTGCCGGCGGTTTCCTGCTCGGCGAAGTAGTTGAAGCGGCCGTCCTGCGCGCCGACAATGGCGGCGATCATGGCGCTGGCGTCCACCATGCTTTTATCCACCACGGTGGAAACCCAGCCCGAGGTGCCGGAATAGATGTGCGTGTCGCCCATTTCCACCGCGCCCGCGCCCACGCCCACCAGGGAGGCGTCGCCGCCGCCGCCGTAAACGGGGATGTTTTCCACAAGGCCCAGCTCACGCGCCTGTTTGGCCCGGAGCTTGCCCACCTCGGCGCAGCAGGGGAGAATATTGGCCAGATGCTTCCACTCCACGCCCAGCATCCTGGTGATGGCGGGGCTCCAGTTCCGCTTGCCGGGACGGATATCGTACAGCAGCGTGGCAAAAGCCGAATCCGGCGTCATGACGCAGTTGCCTGTCATGCGGGCGATAAGGGCCTCCTTCACGTCGAGCCACTTATGTATCCTCGCGAAAACCTCCGGCTCGTTGGCCTGCACCCACTTGTATTTCCAGACCGGGTCCTTGACGCTGGCGGCCACGGCCCCGGTGATCATGAGGGACTTCAGCAGCCGGGGGATGTTCGCGCCGGCGATCTGCGGGCCATAGGCCATGCCCGCCTTGAGCTCCTCGCCCGCCCGCTGGTCCATGTAGCTCATGGCCCGGCGCAGGGGCATGCCCTCTTTGTCCACCAGAACAAGGCCCTGCATCTGGGAGCAAAAGGAGATGCCCGAGATCTCTTCCGGGCGCAGGCCGCTTTCGGCGAGCACGGCGCGCGTGGTCTGGCACATGGCGTCCCACCACTCCTGGGGCTCCTGCTCCGCGCCGCCGCCGGGCAGCACATACAATTTATATCCCGCGCTGGCCCCCGCCAGCAGCTCAATGGTCTCGCCCATGCGGAACAGGCAGGTTTTTACGCCGGTGGTGCCGATGTCGTAGGCCAAAGCGATCATAAAATGATTCCCCTATCCGTTTCTGTGTTTTTGTGCTTTTCTATTTTTTTGTGCTTTTGTCATTATAGCAGGCCGGCAATGCGAAAGTCAAGCGAAAATATCTAAAAAACCGGCTTGCTGCAGGCAAAAAAGGTGGTGGTTTCCATCAGCGTCGGGGCGTAGTGCCCGTTGATAAAGCCGCCGTGGTCGCTGGCGATGACGATCATCCAGTCCTCGCCGAATTCCTCCATGCGCGCCTGTGCCGCTTCTATGAGCAGGGCCGCGCTTTTCTCCGCTTGCTCCATGGCCTCCATGTAACGCCGGTTTCCGGTGGAATAGCCCGTGGCGTGCCCCGCGTGGTCGGTGTATTCCAGAATGCCGAACACGGCGTCCGATCCCGCCTCAATCGCTTTCAGCATGGAGGCAAACGTATCGTCGTCGCTGTTGCAATATTGAAATATCTCCGGATACTCCGCCGCCTCGTTTTGATAGCTGTCGGTCAGGTGCGGCTTCCAGGAAAACGAGAAGCGCGCCTCCTTTTTCTGCGCGGCAAGCTCATACAGAATCGTGCGCACCGTGGGCGACAGCGTGCCGCCGTTGTCGAAAATGCCGTGCTCCTTTGCCCAGACGCCGGTGAATATGCTGGTCCAGCTGGGCGCGGTCTTGCTGACCTGGTCGCCCGCCTTCTCGCCGCCCGTGTAGGTCAGCCAGAGCCCGCCCTGCCCGGCGAGGTCTCCGATGGCGCTTTGGCCCGCCTCGGCCCGCGTTCCCGCCGCCGTGGCCAGCGCGCCATCATAGCCGATAAACAGCAGCTTTGGCACGGTGCCGTCCTCCCGTTCCCGCATGTGCTGTGTCATGACGCCGTAAACGGCGGTTTGCGGGATGCGGGCATCCAGGGTGTTGTTCCAGCAAGCCTGCGCCGCTATAGCGGAGGAAAAGCGTTTGTCGAAGGGCTTGGTCGGCGGCCGCATGCCCGCGCGCACGGCGCCGAACAGCAGGGCCGGCACCAGAACCGCGATTCCGGCAGCGATTAAAATTTTGTGGATTTTTTTCATAAGGAGCCTCCCGATTTTTCTTTTGTATTTTTTTGCGTTTTTAATATCATATCATGCCGCCCCGGGAAATGCAAGCAAATTGCCTTCACATTATATTTGGGCATACTATCGCAAACACAGCCCAATGCAAACACAGCACAAAAAAATCAAAGGAGAGATGATATGCCCGCAATCAAATCCGTGCTGTCCTTCGGCCTGGTGGCTATCCCCATCGCCATGCATACCGCGGCTCAGGGCGGCGACCTGGGCTTCAATCAACTGCACAAGGAGGACCAAAGCCGCATCCGCTATAAAAAAATCTGCGAGCACTGCGGAAAAGAGGTGAAGCAAAGCGATATCGTCAAGGGCTACGAGTTTGAGAAGGACAGATACGTTGTGGTGACGGACGAGGAGCTGGAGCGCATCAAAACCGAAAAAGAAAAGGCCATCAATATCCTGCACTTCGCCGACGCTTCGGAAATCTCCAGTATATTATACGAAAAGGCCTACCATGCCCTGCCCGGCGCGGGGGGTGAAAAGGCCTTTGAGCTGCTGCGCCGCGCGCTGCTGGAGGAGAACAAAATCGCCGTGGGAAAGACCGTGCTGGGCACGAAAGAATCCCTCGTGGCGATTTTGCCCCAGGAGGAGGGCCTTGTTATCCAGACGATGTATTTTGCCAACGAGCTCAAGGCCGTGCCGAAGGCCTATGTCAAAACGGCGGTCGCGGAACCCGAGCTGGATATGGCCCGCAGGCTCGTGCGGCAGATGGACGCGCGCTTCGACCTTTCCGCCCACAGGGACGAATACCAGGCGAAGCTGCGGCAGCTGCTGGAAAGCAAGATCAACGGCCAGGAAATCGCCGCGCCGAAGGAGCGGGCCCCGGGCCAGATCATTGACCTTATGGCCGCGCTCAGGCAGAGCGTGGAGCAGGCGGGGCAGGGGAAGTCAAAGCAGAAGAAAAAATCCAAAAGCGCGTGATTGACAGTTTTGCCGATATCAGTTATAATATTATATCATTAAGAATATATCAAATGAATATTTTGAAAGAACATTTTAATTGAAAGAATATTTTAAGATTTTTTTGGGAGGCCCCGTATGAAAAAAATCATCTCGATTCTCGCGGCGCTGGCGGCGCTTATGGCGCTGGCCGGCTGCGGAAAAACGCAAAACGTCGCGTTGGCCGGCATAAAGGTCGGACAAACAGCCCCGGATATCACGGTGGAGCTCTATGGCGGGGACACCTTCACGCTGTCGCAGCAGCTAGGCAAGCCCGTGGTCCTGAATTTCTTCACCACCTGGTGCCCGCCCTGCCAGCGGGAAATGCCGGATTTCCAGGCCATATTCGAGGCGTACGGCGAGCGCGTTTCTATCATCGCTGTCAGCTCCGGCGAGGAAGCCGGCATGGTGAATGACTTTATCGCCGAAAAGGGCTTCAGTTTCCCCATTGCTTATGACAGCGACCGCGCGGCGTCGAAAGCCTACGGCGGCATCGTCTCCATTCCGCAGACCTGGATCATCGACGCCGGCGGCGTGATCGTCGACTATGTGCCCCAGATGACCAGCGCGGCGCATTTGAAGGAAGTATTGGACGGCCTGCTATGAAAATGAGAATGACACAGATAGCGCTGATCATCCTGGGGCTGGCCTGCGTCGGCCTCGGCGCGTATCGCGGCGAAATGGAGGAAGTCATGCGCAAAGCCATCATGATATGTCTGGAGTGTGCCGGCCTTGGATAACGGAAGAAAGCGCAAGCTGGTGCAGGCCGCCGCGGCGCTGCTGATGAACGGCAACCTGCCGGGCTTTTTTCAGGGGCGGATCTATCAGGGGGGGCTCAAAAAATTCTGCGCGCCGGGCCTGAACTGCTACTCCTGCCCCGGCGCGCTGGGGGCCTGCCCCATCGGCTCCCTCCAGGCCCTGGCGGCCAACCCGAGGACGCTCGTTTCGTTTTATGTCTGCGGTTTTTTGCTGATCACGGGCGTGCTGACGGGCCGTTTTCTCTGCGGATTTCTCTGCCCCTTCGGTTTGGCGCAGGATCTGCTGTACAAAATCCCCCTGAAAAAGTGGCGGAGGAAGCGCGTGTTCCGCTGGCTCGCCTGGGGCAAGTACATTGCTCTGGCGGTATTCGTCGCCGGCGTTCCCGCGGGCCTTGCCCTGGCGGGGGAGATCAGCGTTCCCGTTTTTTGCAAGTACATCTGTCCCGCCGGCACGCTGGGCGCCGGCATCCCTCTGGCGATGGCCAACGAGAGCATCCGCGGGGCGCTGGGCTGGCTTTTCGCCTGGAAGCTGGCGGTGCTGGCGCTGGTGATTTTGCTTTCGATGAAGCTCTTCCGCCCCTTCTGCCGCTTTCTCTGCCCGCTGGGGGCGCTGCTTTCGCTTTTCAACAGGGTTTCCCTGCTGCGCATCAAAACGGACGGCGCGCGCTGCGACAGCTGCGGCAAATGCCGGAACGCCTGCCGCGTGGAGGCCCCGCACCCCGACCACCGGGAGTGTGTGCGCTGCGGGGCGTGCGCGGCCGGCTGCCCGAAGCGGGCGATGCGCTGGTCAATAAAACAAGATCGGCAAAAACAATAGATTATATTCAAACGGAAGACTATATTCAGACGGAAGGGGTCAACAGCATGGCAGCCGAATTGGCAAAGCAATACGAACCGGCCGAGGTGGAGGGCCGCATCTACAGCGAATGGCTTGAGAAAGGCTATTTCAGGGCCGAAAAGCGGGAGGGCTCGAAGGGGCCGTATACCATCAGCATGCCACCGCCGAACATCACGGGGCAGCTGCACCTGGGCCACTGCATGTATACCATGCAGGACGCGCTCATCCGCTGGCGGCGCATGCAGGGCTATGACGCCCTGTGGCTTCCCGGCACCGACCATGCCGCCATCGCCACGGAGGTCAAGATCGTGGAGCAGATGGCGAAGGAGGGCCTGAGCAAGGAGGCGCTGGGTTACGAAAAATTCATGGAGCGGGCCTGGGCCTGGAAGGAAACATACGGCGGGCGCATCGTGGAGCAGCTCAAGCTTCTGGGCTCCAGCTGCGACTGGAGCCGCGAGCGCTTCACCATGGACGAGGGCTGCTCGAAGGCCGTGAAGGAGGTCTTCGTCCGGCTTTACGAAAAAGGCCTGATTTACCGGGGCGAGCGCATCATCAATTGGTGCGTCAGCTGCGGGACCTCCATTTCCGACGCGGAGGTGGAGCATAGCGAACGCGACGGCGCGTTCTGGCATATCCGCTACCCCTACGCCGACGGCACGGGACATATTGAAATTGCCACCACCCGCCCCGAAACCCTGCTGGGCGACACCGCTGTGGCCGTACATCCCGACGATCCCCGTTACGCGGAGGCGATTGGCAGGGAATTGATTTTGCCCCTCACCGGAAGAAATATTCCCGTGATCGCCGACAGCTACGTTGAAATGGACTTCGGCACCGGGGCGGTGAAGATCACCCCTGCCCACGATCCCAACGACTTTGAGGTGGGCGCGCGGCATGGCCTGCCAATTTTAAACGTGATGACCGACGACGGCCATATGAACGCACAGGCCGGCGCGGCCTATGAGGGCATGGACCGCTTCGCCTGCCGCAAGCAGCTGGTGAAGGATCTGGAGGCCCTGGGTCTGCTGATAAAAGTGGAGCCGATGAAGCACAGCGTGGGCGAATGCTACCGCTGCCACACCGTGGCCGAGCCCCGGGTATCCACCCAGTGGTTCGTGAGGATGAAGCCGCTGGCGGAGCCGGCCATCGCGGCGGTGAAATCCGGCGAGACAAAATTTGTGCCCGCCCGCTTCGAAAAGACCTATATGTACTGGATGGAAAACATCAAGGACTGGTGCATTTCGCGCCAGCTTTGGTGGGGGCACCGCATTCCCGCGTATTACTGCGGCGCCTGCGGCGAAATGGCCGTCACGCGGGAAGCGCCTGAAAAATGCGCCGGATGCGGCGGCGATATGGTCCAGGACCCCGATTCCCTGGACACCTGGTTTTCTTCGGCGCTGTGGCCCTTCAGCACCCTGGGCTGGCCGGACGATACCGAAGACCTCAAGTATTTTTATCCCACGAATACGCTGTGCACGGCCTACGACATCATCTTTTTCTGGGTGGCCCGCATGATCTTTTCCGGCTGCGAATTTATGGGCAAAGCCCCGTTTGATACCGTGCTGATCACCGGATTGATTCGGGATGAGCTGGGCCGAAAGCTGTCAAAATCCCTGGGCAATGGGGCCGATCCCGTGGAGGTGATCCAGAAATACGGCGCGGACGCGCTGCGCTTTACCCTGACCACGGGCAACAGCCCCGGCAACGACCTGCGCTTTTCGGAAGAAAAGGTGAGCGCCAGCCGTAACTTCGCCAACAAGATCTGGAACGCCTCCCGCTTTGTGCGCATGAATTTGGATGAGGACGAGCCCGCGCCCCACGTGCCGGGCAATCTGAATATGGAGGACCAATGGATTCTCAGCAGGTATAACACGACGGTGCGCGAGGTGACGGCCAACCTGGAGAAATTCGAACTGGGCATGGCGGTGCAGAAGCTTTACGACTTCCTGTGGGACGAGTTCTGCGACTGGTATATTGAGCTGGCCAAAATCAGCCTCACGGAGCCGAAGACCCGCGCGGTTCTGGTTTATGTGCTCAGCGGCACGCTCAAGCTGCTGCATCCCTTTATGCCATTTATTACGGAGGAGATCTGGCGCGCGCTGCCCCATGAGGGTGAGAGCATCATGATCTCCGACTGGCCCGTATATGACGAGGCCCTAAGCTTCCCCGGGGCGGAGGCGCGCATGGCGGTGTTTATGGAGGCCGTCAAGGGCATCCGCAACCGCCGCGCCGAGATGAACGTGCCTCCGGGCAAAAAAACAAACGTCTTCATCCGCGCGGACGACACGTTCAGCGACCTTCTTTTCGTCAAGCTGGCCAACGCCTCGGCGGTGCATTGGCTGGCCGGGCGCGACTACGAAAAGGACGACGCCGTGCGGATTGTCGGCAGCGGCTTTAAAATCTGGATTCCCATGGGCGAGCTGGTGGATCCTGCCGCCGAAAAGGCAAGGCTGGAAAAAGAACTGGCTCATATCGAAAAGCAGCTGCAGGGCGTGAACGCGAAGCTCAGCAACGAGGGCTTCACGGGCAAGGCTCCCGCCGCCGTAATTGAGGGCGCGAGGCAAAACGCCCGGCAGCTGGCGGAAAAACGCGCCGCACTGCGGGAAAGCCTTGCGGCGCTGGGAGGAACGGTATGAACGTACTCGTCGCGACAGACCAAAACTATCTCAAGGGGCTCAAGGTAGCGCTGAGCTCCCTGCTGCAGCATCATAAAAAAGTGGACGCTGTAAACGTATATCTTCTCTATACTGTGCTTACGGAAGAGGATATCGCCTTTCTCGCGCAGCTGGGCGAGCTCTATCAGAACTTCCGTTTGCACCCGATGTATTTGAGCATATCGGAATACGACTATCTGGTGCCTATCGACCGCTTTTCGGTGGAGGCAAATTACCGGCTCTTTGTGCTGAAGCTGTTCCCCGAAAGCATGGAGCGCATCCTCTGGCTGGACGCGGATCTTTTGGTGCGCAGGAATATCCTGGATTTCTACAATCAGCCTCTGGATAACGCCTATGCCGCCGTGTGCCGCCACCGAAGGGAAAACACCAGCTTTTACAGCCGTCTGCAGCGGGATTTTGGGCCGCTGCCGCAGAAGGATACTTTCACCTCGGGATTTACGCTTTTTCATCTGCCGAAGCTGCGCGAAGACTTCAGCCCGGACGCTTTTCTGGAGTTTTTTCGCGCGCACGTGGACCAGCTGGTTTATCCCGATCAGGATATTTTGAATGTCATGATCGGAAATAACGTGAAATGGAACGACGTGAAATATAATTATTACGTGCAGGATTCCAGGCAGACCGAGGCAGGCTCCCCCAAACGTTATTTCACGCCCGTGCTGCACTTTGTCACGGGGAATAAGCCCTGGATGGAAGCTTACACCATGCGCCCCTGGTACCTGCTGCTCTGGAACCGCTATGCCCGGCGCGTAGGGCTGAAAAGCGAGGCATCGGTAAAGGAAAGCCTTCGTCTCTGGCTGCGGTATTGCGCCGCGACCGCGAGGGACTGGGTCATGCGCCGCTGATGCTCTGCGGAAGCAGGGTGGCATCTCCCCATTGACATTTTCCCCGGAATGTGGTAAAATCCAGTCAGTTGAAGGAGCTTGCGATGGAACAAAACAGAATGGGGAGGAATCTCACAGAAAAGGGGATGCCCTGTGAAAGGTATCGTTCTGGCCGGCGGCTCCGCCACGCGGCTGTATCCGCTGACCCTGGTCACCAGCAAGCAGCTGCTGCCGGTATATGACAAGCCCATGATCTATTATCCGCTTTCGACGCTGATGCTCGCCGGGATCCGCGAGATCCTGATCATCTCAACGCCGGCGGATACGCCGAAATTCGAGGAGCTGCTGGGCGACGGCGGCCAGTTCGGGCTGCATTTGAGCTACGCGAAGCAGGAAAAGCCCGAGGGCCTGGCGCAGGCCTTCCTCATCGCCGAGGAATTCATCGGCGGGGATTCCGTGGCCATGGTGCTGGGCGACAACATTTTCTATGGCAGCGGCCTGGGCTACATGCTGCGCCAGGCGGCCAAGAAGACCGACGGGGCGACGGTATTCGCCTATTACGTGGAACGCCCGGAGCAGTTCGGCGTGGTGGAGTTCGGCGAGCGCAACGAGGTGCTTTCCATTGAGGAAAAACCGAAGGTGCCCAAATCCAACTACGCGGTAACGGGGCTCTATTTTTACGATAACCGCGTGGTGGAGTACGCAAGGGCGCTCAAGCCCTCCCACCGGGGGGAGCTGGAGATTACGGACATCAACCAGCGCTACCTGGACGAGGGCCTGCTGGATGTGCGGCTGTTCGGGCGCGGCTTCGCCTGGCTGGATACCGGCACGGTGAAGAATCTGATGCGCGCCGCCAGCTTTGTGCAGACCATCGAAACGCTGCAGGGCATCAAGATTTCCGCCCCGGAGGAGATCGCCTTCCATATGGGCTGGGTCTCCGAAAAGCAGCTGATGAGCTCCGCGTCGAAATACGGCAACAGCGAATACGGCGCGCACCTGCGGCGGGTCATTGAGGGCAAAATTCTATATGGCGCTGCCCACGAGCCGCATCCGCGCTGGGGCCAGGCGGACGAGCCCGCGCTCGAAAACGGGAAATTTGATTTGTGAGTTCAGATTTATAGAGTGGATTGTGGTAGGGGTTCAAAAATTTGAACCCAAGATACCAAATGGGGGAATGTACCGCATGCGTGCAATGGAATGGAACCTGGATGGCGTGTTTTTGCTGGAGCCAACGGTGCACGGTGACGACCGCGGCTGGTTTTATGAAATGTACTCCGAGCGCACGCTGGAGGATCTGGGGATCCCGGCGCGCTTTGTGCAGGACAACCGCTCCTTTTCCGCGCAGAAGGGCACCCTGCGGGGCCTGCACTGCCAAACCGAGCCCATGGCCCAGGGAAAGCTCTTCAGCTGCACCCGCGGCGCCGTGCTGGATGTCGCGGTGGATGTGCGCAGGGGCTCGCCTACTTATCTGAAATGGACGGCCGCGGAGCTTTCGGCCGAGAATAAGCGCCTGCTGTGGATTCCCCGGGGATGCCTTCACGGCTTTGTGACCCTGACTGAAAACGCGGAGGTTTTCTATAAAGTGGATGCCCCCTATTCCCGGGCCCATGACCGCAGCGTGCGCTTCGACGACCCGCTGTTTTCCATCCACTGGGGCCTGAGCGACCCCATGGTATCCTCAAAGGACGCCGCCGCGCCGCTGTGGAACGACGCGGGAATTGAATTTGAGTATTGCGGTAGGGGCTCAAAAATTTGAGCCCATGAAAAATTCTCAAAATTGCTTGCGGATAATCCCGTGAAAAAACGCAAAAGCGTTGCCTGGGTTCAAAATTTTGAACCCCTACAGAATAGCTCGCGAAAAAAGGAAGGGTGCCAATTGCGTGTAGTCATCACCGGCGTGAAGGGCCAATTGGGCCATGACGTCCTCATAGAACTGCGTCGGCGCGGGTGGGATGCCATCGGCGTCGATCTTGATGATTTCGACCTGACGCGGCGCGGGCAGACGCTGTCCGCCCTGGAGCGGCTTCAGCCGGAGGCCGTGGTGCACTGCGCCGCCTACACGGCGGTGGACAGGGCCGAGGACGAGCCGGCGCTGGCCATGGCTGTCAACGGCGGGGGCACGCGCCATGTGGCGGAATACTGCGCGTCAAGCGGCGCGTGGCTGCTGTATATCAGCACGGACTATGTCTTTGGCGGCGGCGGCACAAAGCCCTGGGAGGCCGGCGACCCCACAGACCCGCAAAACGCCTACGGCAGAACCAAGCTGGCCGGCGAGCTGGCCGCGCGGGAATTATGCGAACGGCGTATGATCCTGCGCACCTCCTGGGTTTACGGCGCGCAGGGGAGCAATTTCGTCAAGACCATGCTTCGCCTGGGCAGGGAACGCGCGCAAATCAACGTGGTGGACGATCAAATCGGCGCGCCGAGCTATACCGTCGATCTGGCAGGATTGATCGGCGACATGCTGGCGCGGCCCCAGGCGGGGATATACCACGCGGCGAATACCGGCGAATGCAGCTGGGCCGGCTTTGCCCGGGAAATTTTCAGAATAGCGGGATATGATACGAAAGTCATCCCGGTTTCTTCGGCGGAATACCCCACGGCGGCGAAGCGGCCAATGAATTCCCGGCTGTCCTTCCGGAGCCTGGAGGCGGCGGGCTACGCGCTTTTGCCGAAATGGGAGCATGCGCTGGAACGATTTTTATGGGAGGAAAACGGATGACCATCCTGGAACAACTCACCGCCGAATTCCACTTACAGCTCTGGCAGGTGGAGAACGCCGTCCAGCTTATGGACGAGGGCAACACCATTCCCTTCATCGCGCGCTATCGGAAGGAACAGCACGGCACGTTGGACGACCAGGTCCTGCGCGGGCTTTCGGAGCGCCTGGAATACCTGCGCAGCCTGGAAAAGCGCAGGGAGGAGGTGCGGGCCTCCATTGAGGTGCAGGAGAAGCTTACGCCCGAAATTGAGGCCGCGCTGGCGAAGGCCGTCACCCTGGCCGAGATTGAGGATATCTACCGGCCCTACCGCCCGAAAAGAAGAACACGGGCCTCCATCGCCAAAGAAAAGGGCCTGGAACCCCTCGCGCTGCGGATTTACGCGCAGGAGGCGGACAGCGCCGCGCCGCTTGTGCTGGCGGAGGCGTTTGTTGATGGGGAAAAGGGCGTTGCGTCGGCGGAGGAAGCCCTTCAGGGCGCGATGGATATCATCGCCGAGATGATCTCCGACAACGCCGATATCAGGCGCAGGCTGCGGAATCTGTGCGGCGTTGTGGGCGAGCTGAAATCCCAGGCCGCGAAGCCGGGGGAGGACAGCGTCTACGCCGATTACTACGACTTCAAAGAGGGCATCAAAAAGATCGCCGATCACCGGGTGCTTGCCATCAACCGGGGGGAGCGCGAGGCGTTTTTGAAGGCCTCCATTTCTCTCGACCCCGTGAGGGCCCACAACGTGATCACCTCCGAGACCCTGGAGCCCGGCGGGCGCTCCGCCTGCACCGAAACCGTGCGCGCGGCGGGAGCGGACGCCTACGACCGGCTGATCTTCCCCTCCATTGAGCGCGAGATCCGCGGCATGCTTACGGAGCGCGCCAACGCCTCCGCGATCCGCAATTTTGCCGTCAATCTCAGGGAGCTGCTGCTGCAGCCCCCCGTGAAGGGCAAGGCCGCGCTGGGGCTCGACCCCGGCTACCGCACGGGCTGCAAGGTCGCCGCGGTGGATCCCACGGGTCTGGTGCTGGAAACCGGCGTGATCTACGTAACCCATTCCGCCGGGCAATACGCCCAGGCGAAGCAGTATATCCTGTCTCTCATCGCGAAATACGGTGTGGAGATCGTCGCGATCGGCAACGGCACGGCCTCCCGGGAGACCGAGGCCTTCGCCGCCGAAACGCTGCAGGAGGCGCGGGGCAGGAATCAAGAGGCCGCCTATATGATCGTCAATGAAGCCGGTGCTTCGGTATACTCCGCCTCAAAGCTGGCGGCGGAGGAATTCCCGCAGTTCGACGTAAGCCTGCGCAGCGCCGTCTCGATTGCCCGGCGCCTGCAGGACCCATTGGCGGAGCTGGTAAAAATTGAGCCGAAAGCCATCGGTGTGGGGCAGTACCAGCACGACATGCCCAAAAAGGAGCTGGAGCGCGCCCTGGACGGCGTGGTGGAGGACTGCGTCAACGCCGTGGGCGCAGATGTGAACACCGCCTCGCCCTCCCTCCTCAGCCGCGTGGCGGGGGTGAATGCCGGGCTGGCGAAGAGCATTGTCAGCTACCGCGAGGAAAACGGCGCCTTTGCCTCCCGGGCGGCGCTGAAGAAGGTCCCCAAGCTGGGGGCGAAGGCCTTTGAGCAGTGCGCGGGCTTCCTCCGGGTGCCGGAAAGCGGCAGCGTGCTCGACAATACCGGCGTGCACCCCGAAAGCTACGCCGCCGCGAAGGCGCTGCTGGAGGAATGCGGCTGCTCATTAAAAGAAATCCGGCAGGGGCAT
The DNA here is from genome assembly GCA_009777055.1 of Oscillospiraceae bacterium. GTDB lineage: Bacteria > Bacillota > Clostridia > Oscillospirales > Acutalibacteraceae > WRMQ01. The sequence goes on along the minus strand of WRMQ01000051.1, from coordinate 5,443 downwards.
GTGCCCGATTTGCCCGCGAAGGTCGAAGCCGCCGGCGGAATCGCCGGTCTGGCCGCGCGGCTGGGCGTGGGCGAGCCCACCCTGCGGGACATCGTCAGAGAGCTCCAGCGCCCGGGCCGCGACCCCCGCGACGACCTCCCGCCGCCGATGCTGCGCACCGACGTGCTCAAAATGGAGGATCTCGCCCCCGGCATGGAGCTTAGCGGCACCGTGCGCAACGTCATCGACTTTGGCGCGTTTATTGACATCGGCGTACACCAGGACGGCCTCGTACACATCTCCCGCATCACGAACAGGTATATCAAGCATCCGTCCGAGATTTTAAAGGTCGGCCAGGTGGTGACGGTCTGGGTGGTTTCGATCGACCTGAAGAAGCAGCGCATCGCGCTGACGATGCTTGCGCCTGTCAAATCATAGCAGGGGAGGACAGCTTTGCTTTCATGAATTATAAAATCAACTATACGCTGTATGGCGGCGTGTTCGCCGTGCCCTGCTGTGTGGCGGATGAGCATCTGAAGCTCGCGGGCGGGCTCGCGGTAAAGGCGCTGCTGTGGATGCTGCGGCATTGCGGCGAGCCGCTTTCGCCGGATGCCATCGCGGCGGCGCTGGGACAGCCTCGGGGGGAGATCATCGACGCGCTGCGGTTCTGGCTGGAGCGCGGGGTGCTGCTGTCCGGGGACGAAGAAGTAACGGAATCACCGGCAGCGCGCATAAGCATAAGCCCAAACGCAAGCGCTGCCCCGGAGCCCCCGGCTATGCCAAGGCTGCCCGCGTCCCCGCGCCCCAACGACGCGCAAATCGCCGCGCGGCTGGAGGAATCGGATGAGCTGGCCTGGCTTTTCGGCGAAGCGCAGAAAAGGCTTGGCCGCACCATCGGCTACGATGGCCGCAGCACGCTGCTGATGCTCCACGACACCTACGGCCTTTCCTCTGAGGTGATCCCCATGCTGCTGCATTACTGCGTGGAGGCGGGCAAGCTGTCCTACGCCTATATCGAAAAGGTGGGGCGCGATTGGGCGGAAAAGGAGATCGACAGCATCGAAAAAGCGGACGAGCAGATCACCGCGCTGTCCCGCGATCTCGCGCTGTGGCGGGAGCTTCAGGGGATGGCGGGCCTGCACGCCCCGCGCCCGACGGCGGCGCAGCGGGAATACCTCCAGCGCTGGGTAAAAGAGTACGGCTTTGGCATGGAGATGATCTTCCCCGCCTACGAGGAGATGGCGAACCACACCGGCAAGCTGAGCTTCGCCTATATGGACAAGGTGCTGCAGAGCTGGCGGAAGGCGGGCCTGAAGACCCCGGAGGAGGTCGCCGCCTTCAAAACCGCGAAGCCGAAGCAAAAGCGCGCGGAGAGCAAAACCTCCTACGATCTGGATGAATACGAGCGCAGCACGCTGACTGTGCCGGTCTTATAAAGGAGCGAAGCATGAAAACCACCCCAAAACGTATCCGGCAGGCGGAGCTTGAGCTGGAACGCCGCCGAAGCCGTGCCCAGGCCGAGCTGCGGGAGCGCCGGGAGCTCGCGCGCGCAAAAATACCGGCCCTGGAGATTTTAGAGCAGCAAATTGCCCGGGCGGGTTCGGCCGTGGTGAGCGCCATCGGCAGGGGAGAGGATATGCAGGAGTACCTCGAGCTGCTCCAGCGGCAAAACCTGGCCGCCCAGGCGGAGCGGGAAAAGCTCCTCGCGGCCCAGGGCTTTCCCGCCGGGTATCTGCAAACAAAATATGTCTGCGACCTTTGCGGCGACACAGGCTTTGTGCTTGGAAAACGCTGCGAGTGCTTCGCGAAGCTGCTGCGGGCGCAGGCATACCAGGAGCTGTGCATGGACGCGCCGCTGGAAAGCTCCGCGTTCGAAAGCTTCGATCTCGCGTATTATGCCGCGCAGCCGGACGCCGACACGGGCATTTCGCCGCGCCGCCACATGGAAGGTATTTTAAATTCATGTAAAAGCTATGCCGAAAAGTTCGGCGCCGGAGCGAAGAGCCTGCTTTTTTTCGGCCCGACCGGGCTGGGCAAGACGCATCTCTCTCTCGCCATCGCCAGAGAGGTGATCGACAAGGGGTACATCATCATTTACGGCTCGGCGCAAAACCTGCTCGGCAAGATGGAGCGGGAGCGCTTTGCCCGCTTCGGCGAGAACACCGGCGAGGTGGAGCAGGCGCTGCTGGAATGCGACCTGCTGATCCTGGACGATCTGGGCACCGAGTTTTCCACGCAGTTCACCGCGTCCGCGATCTACAACATTGTGAACACGCGGCTGAACCGCGGCCTGCCAACGATCATCAACACCAACCTCAGCCCCAAGGAGATGGAGGGAAAATACGCCGGGCGCGTGACCTCCCGTATCATCGGCAACTACGCGGCGCTGCGCTTTTTTGGCGGCGATATCAGGCAGGCGAAGCTGCGGCGCCAATAGCACCAGGAAAGTGGGCTTGTCATGAAGCTGAAATTGAGACTTCAAGATCATTGGCATTGGATGGCGCTCGGACTATTTGTTGTGCTGCAATGGATGCTATATGCTCTTGTCATTATGCAGGGGGATGACTTCTGGTACGCGTCCTCCGTTGCACAGGGAATTCCGGGCTTCCTGCGTTTTTTAGCGCGGCATTATGTCCGCGCAAACGGACGATTGCTGGTTCACGCACTGGCGGGTTTGTTTTTTTGGGATGGAACGATGATCATCTGGAAAATCATTACGCCGATTTTTATCGCTGGCGTATTTGTATTGATTGCCAAATGTTTTACCGGTACAAAACGTCAGTTTCAGGTGATGCTGGCGGCGCTGTGCCTTCTTTATCTGAGCCTGGGCGGCGAAGTCGTTGCCTACGGTCCGCTGAGCGTTACCACTTCGGCGAATTATTTATTCCCGGCCCTGATCGTATACCTGGACGTTATCCTGCTTTTGCGCATGGACAGCACGGGAAAGCCGAAGGGGCTGTTGTTGCTCACGGGTTTTTTGGCAGGGGCGACGATGGAGCAATGGGGAATGATCGTTTTGGGATACGCGGTGCTTTTACCGCTTTCCCGCTGGATTGCCGAAAAGAAAAAGCCGCGGCTTTTTGCGATAGCGCATATTACAGCGGTTGCCCTGGGGCTTCTGACTGTTGTGCTCGCGCCGGGGAATTTTGTCCGGATGGGCAGCAGTGTGCGCCCGCTGCCGGAAAACTTTGTGGCGGCGACAACGATGCTTATGAATATTCCGGCGCTTTGGCTGTTCCAGCTTTTACTCACGGCTGCCCTGTGTTACTGGCTGTTCACGCTTCAGGTGAAAAAGGGGCTTAGAGCTCTGCACACCATACAGGCACTGCTGCTGATTTTGGGTTGGGGCTTCAACTTTTGCTGCATGTTTCGTTTGTTTGGCCTGGATTTCGAAAGACCCGGACTCGTTCACAGTTTATTTCAGATCTATGACCTGTTCTATCTTGCGTCGCTGTGCTATGTGCCGTTGGCGATATGGCTGAAAAAGAAAAATCCGATGTATCTTGTGCAGATGATCATTGGCCTGGGGGCGCTTTATATGCTGATTGCCGCTTCAGTTTCGCCTTACCGGCCGCTGCTGCCTACTTTGTTCGTGGAATTCGTCTTCATCGGCCTTACCGCGCTGGATTGGTTTGCAAGAGAAAAGAAAACGAAGTTCTCCCTCTTTGCGGCGATAAGCGCTGTTTTTGCGTTTACGGTGTTCGGGATGAATTTCAGCGGGTTTTATCAAAACGCGCGGGCTGAAAATATCAATCTGGCCAGAATCGATGAATATCGAAAGGCGGGAAAGCTGGAAGAGGAGCTTGTTCTATTGGCCGTGCCACGCCTTGATACGGCGGGCTATCTCTGCAATCTTTTAGAAAAGGACAGCTTTGACCTGCAGCTGGCCTATCTGCGTGCTTACCAGGGTGCGCACGGCATAGAAGATGCGAGCATACGATTTGTTTCGGAACTGTTCGAAGAGGAATAGTCACGCGCCAAACAACAGCTCCACCGCGCAGCAGCACAGCAAGGGGTAGCCCTCCATGGGCGCGCTCAGGCGGATCGGAAATTCGCCCGGCTCCAGGGCTTTGCCGTCGGGCCGGGTCAGCGGGCGGCGGAGCTCGGCCACGGCGCGGTCCTCCCGCAGGCTGGAAAGGGCCAGCTCGCTCCTGCCCTCGCCGCAGGCGCAGCCGATCCATTCGACCCCCCGGAGGGCGGGAAACGCCGGCGCGGGGTGGTCGGCCAACACGGTCAGCCGCTGGACGCCCCCTACATCTTGTGGGAAGGGCGTTCCTTGCTTGAGCACCAAAAGGGCGTTTTCCGCGCCGAGGGAGAACAGGGCTTCCGTCTCCCACAGCAAAAAGCGGCGGCGGGAGGCTTCCGGCGCGCCGTAGGCCGCGAGGCAGCCATGGCCTGCGAAAAGCACCCCGCCCAGAGACTCCAGCGCGCGGCAAAGCGGCAGGGTGAGGCTTGTGTCCGACGGGCTTCCCAATAAGACGACATGATGCGGCGCCTTCAAGCGCATAGCCCCTTTCCAGTGAATTCCATATTATTTTACGCAAATTGGGAAAAGATATGCAAAACCTATATATTGTGCCAGTTACAGGAATGAAGCAAAAATAAATCTATATTTTGTTGCGAAAAGGACTTGCAATCCGCGGCGCGATCTGCTATAATCCTTATCAGCGAAAAAATAAGGCCGCTTTGCGCGCGGCGTGAAAGAAGAATTTGCAGGCGTAATCGCGCGGCAAGAGAAAGGAAGACTGCCATGAAGGTGATCAAGCGAGACGGAACCTCCGTTGGATTTGACCGAAGCAAGATCGTCACCGCGATACAGAAGGCCAACGCCGCGGCGGAGGACCATGAGCGTGTATCGGACGAACAAGTGGAATGGATTGTAACGGCCATCGAGCAGAAAAAAAAGCCCCGCATCCTTGTGGAGGATATTCAAGATGTTGTGGAGCAAAAGCTCATGGAGCTGGGCAAGTATGGCCTGGCCAAGGCGTACATCATCTACCGCTACACCCGCGCCCTGGTGCGCAAGCAAAACACCACGGACGACTCCATTTTGAGCCTGATCAAGGCGGCCAATAAAGATGTGATGGAGGAGAATTCCAACAAGAACGCCGTCACCGCCGCCACCCAGCGGGATCTTATCGCGGGGGAGGTCTCGAAGGATCTCACCCGGCGTATCCTCCTGCCCGAAAAAATCTCCAAAGCCCACGACGAGGGCGCCATCCATTTTCATGACGCGGATTATTTTCTGCAGCCCATCTTCAATTGCTGCCTGATCAACATCGGCGACATGCTGGAAAACGGCACGGTGATGAACGGCAAGCTCATCGAAAGACCCCGGAGCTTCCGGGTGGGCCGCCCCCCCAAAAAAACACACCCACCACCGCGGGGGGGGGGGCGGGCCGGCGAGGGCGGGGGGGGAGGGGGGGGGGGGGGAGAGCGGGGATGGGTCGTCTCTGTTGGCGCT
>WRMQ01000050.1 GCA_009777055.1 Oscillospiraceae bacterium | reverse complement strand
AAAAAAGAGGGGACAAAAAAAAAAAGCCCGGCGGGGGGGTTTTTTATTGGGGGCGGGGGCCGCCAACGGGCCCCCCCTACTATGAATTCTGCCCCAGCTTGATATCAATCCATCGCGAAGGATCATCGTAGGGGCGCACTGTGTGCGCCCGCTGGTAACCAATATCAATTGGCTTGAGAACAAAATTCTGCGCTGGGGGATTTTCTTTTTGCCGGTGGGCGACCGCAGGTCGCCCCTACTATGAATTCTGCCCCAGTTTGAGATCAGTCCATCGCGAAGGATCATCGTAGGGGCGCACTGTGTGCGCCCGCTGGTAACCAATATCAATTTCGCAAGAGGTTCAATGTCTAATATCTAAAATCTAACGTCTAAAATCTAAAATCTAAATAAGCGTCCAGGCCCTTGGCACAAAGCACTCCTCAAAGGTGTGTACCGCGAAGCGGTCGGTCATCCCCGCGATATAATCCGCGGCGGCGCGCTCGGGGCCCTCATTCTCGCGGATGCGGCGGTATTCCTCCGGCAGTTGCTCCGGCCGACCGGTAAAATATTGATACAGCCAGATGACCATGTCGATGGCCTTGCTCTCCTCGCTCTTGCACAGGGGATTGGTGTATACCTGCTCGAACATGAAGCTGTGCAGAAAGTCAAACGCGGCCTGGGTCTGTGGATCCAGGGAGATGCTCTCGCCGCTGTTTCGCACACAGGAGAGCACCAGGGAGTTGATCCGCGCGCTCTTTGTGCTGCCCAGCGTTTCATGAATCGGCGCCGGAATATCCTCCTCCCGGAGGATGACCGCGTGCTTCGCGTCGTCGATGTCGTGGTTGATGTAGGCGATCTTGTCCGCCAGACGGACGATCTGGCCCTCCAGGGTGACAGCGGGCGCGCCGCTGGTGTGGCGCTCGAGGCCGTCGCGGGTCTCGTGGCAGAGATTGAGGCCAAGGCCCTGCTTTTCCAGCTTGTCCGCCACGCGCAGGCTCTGCCGGTAGTGGAAGAAGCCCCCGGGCAGCACCTGCTGCAGCGCGCGTTCCCCCGCGTGGCCAAAGGGCGTGTGCCCCAGGTCATGCCCCAGCGCCACGGCCTCCGTGAGGTTCTCGTTCAGCCGCAGGGCCCGGGCGATGGTGCGGGCGATCTGCGCCACCTCAAGGGTGTGGGTCAGCCGGGTGCGGTAGTGGTCGCCCTCCGGGGAGAGGAAGACCTGCGTCTTATGCTTCAGCCGCCGGAACGAGCTGCAATGCAGAATCCGGTCCCGGTCGCGCTGATAGGCCGTACGGATGGCGCAGGGCGTTTCGGCGCGGAGCCTTCCCCTGGATTGGTCCGCGTGGGCCGCCAGGGGCGACAGCGTCTGATGCTCCAGCAGCTCCTCCGCCTCGCGGATATGCGCGGCAGTCATGGATATCCCCCCCCTGTCTATACTGATATACGCGAAAGATATCTGAATTCCTGCCTGGATTCGCAAAAATGGCGGCATCACTGGTAGGGGCTCAAAATTTTGAGCCCATGCAATGAAGCGATTGTTGAGCATGCAATTATATTAATATGTGTATATGTGTATAACACGTTACATGTATATAACACGTGTACAGGTGTACAATGCGTGTACAGATATATAATGCGTTTACATGGGCTCAAAATTTTGAGCCCCTACGGATGAGCCCCTGCGGTTCATCTGTCCGCGTGAAAACCCTCGTCTATAAATTGCGCCGTGTATTTCCCGTGGCTCGCGTCGGTCAGCCTGGCGTGGAACGATGCCGCCAGTTCAGAGCGCAGGCGCAGCGTCAGCGTGACCTCCCCGGCGAAATCGGTATCCAGCACCGTGCCGCCGCATGCGGGCACGAGAGCGGCGAGCCTGCCGTAAAAGCCGTAGTCACATCGCACGCGCAGCGTTTGGCAGTGCGCCATGGTGACGATCCGCGCGGCGTCGACGGCGGCTTTCGCCGATTGGGCGTATGCCCGCGTGAGCCCGCTCGCGCCCAGCAGGATTCCGCCAAAATAACGCGTGATAACGACGACGCAGTCGGTCAGCTCCTCCCGGAGCAGGACCTCCAGCGCCGGAAGGCCCGCCGTGCCCTGGGGCTCGCCGTCGTCGGAATAGCGGCGCAGCTGCCCCTCCCGCAGGCTGTAGGCCCACACGTTGTGGCTGGCGTCCCAATGCGCGGTCTTTGTCAAAGACACAAAAGCGCGGGCCTCCTCCGGGGAGCGCGCGGGGGCGAGCTGCCCAAGGAAGCGGGATTTTTTGACGACGGTTTCGGCGCGGGCCTCATCAAGAATGGTTCGGTAAGCCTGGTTCATATAAAGCCTCTCAAATAAGCCTCTCAAAGAATTCAAGCTGCGGACCACACAAAAAACACCCCGTTGACGCGGAGTGCTTTTTTATTGGTTCCTTTTGCCCGCGGCTCAGGCCTGCAGCAGCTTCGTCAGCGCGGACTTTTTGCGCGCGGCGTTGTTTTTGTGAATCAAACCTCTTGCCGCCGCCTGATCCACCTTTTTGATCGCGGCCTGCACAAGCTCGTTCCTGTCCGCCGCGCCGGCGTTTTGTGCCTTTTTCAGCGCGGTTTTCAGCGCGGTTTTGTGAGACTTGTTGCGCGCGGCCTTGGCCTCGTTGATCTGCACGCGTTTTTTGGCTTGCTTGATATTTGCCATCGGGATTTGCCACCTCCTTCCCTCATACAAGAAAATATTATAGCACAGCCGAAAAAGAAATGCAAGGCTTTTCTTTTATATTTGGGTAAAAAAGCTGCGATTTTTTTGTAAAACGCGCAATACTATAATCAAAGCGGGCAAAAGCCAAGAATGAGAGCAAAGGGGGAATTCCCATGAACTTCCGCACGGATCTCGCCCTGGAATGCCGCGAGCCCCTGGAAACCCTGCCGGAGGGCCTGCGCTGCGACGAGGAGAGCTTCGGCGAAATCAGGGTTACCCGCGTCATTGTGGAAAACGAGAAGGGCGCGCGGGCGCTGGGAAAGCCGCCGGGCCGCTATGTCACCCTGGAGCTGCCGCCCCTGGGGGAATACGCCGACGTTTACGGCGAAGCCCTGGACGCCTGCGCGCGCGAGCTGCGGCGGCTGCTGCCGCCGGAGGGGGCCGTTTTGGTGGCGGGCCTGGGCAACGACGGCGTGACGCCCGACGCTCTGGGCCCGCGCTGCTGCTCCCTGGTGCAGGCGACCAGGCACATCGGCGGCGAGCTGGCGCGCAGCGCGGGCCTGGGGGATCTGCGGCCCGTGGCCTGCCTCGCGCCGGGGGTGCTGGGCCGCACGGGCATGGAGTCCGGCGAGCATTTGGCCGCGGTGGCGCGGAAGCTGAAGCCGGCGGCCCTGATTGTGGTGGACGCCCTGGCGGCGCGGCGGCTGTCCCGGCTGGGCCGCACGGTGCAGCTTTCGGACAGCGGCATCGTTCCCGGCTCCGGCGTGGGCAATGCCCGGCAGGCCATACAGCCCGCCACCCTGGGGATCCCGGTGATCTCTATCGGCGTACCTACGGTGGTGGACGCCGCGACGCTGGCCTTTGACCTGCTGGAGCGGCGCGGCCTCGCGGCAGAACCGGAGCGGGAGCCGGAGGGCGGCGCGGAGGGCATGATGGTTACGCCGCGGGAGGTTGACCTTGTGGTTGACCGCGCCGCGCGGCTGATCTCCATGGCCATCAACTGTGCCCTGCAGCCCCATTTGGAGCCAGAGGATTTTCTTGCCTTAACGGCATAGAGCGCTCTTTTCATATTCCGGAGCTCTTTCTCATATGACTAAAAAGAACAGTAAAAGAAGAGAAGGGTGAAAAATGGAAGAGCGGGAAGCGTATGCGCGGGAGGAGCGGGCCGGGAGCATCGGCTTGAAGCACCGCAAGCGGCGCGGCGGAATGGTGGCGGCGGCCTGCGCGATGGTGGCGGCGCTCACGCTGCTGGCCTCCGACGGCCTGGTCAGAGGGGCGGCCATGGTGGCCGCGGGCCTGGAGCTGCCCCAGGGCGCGCCGGCGCTGCTGGCGTCCCAAAGCGCGCCGGAAGGGGAGATCGCGGTCGTCGTCAAAGCGCCCGCGGCCTCGGACAACCAGCCGAAGGCCTCGAAATCCGCTGTGAAGGCATTCGATATCACGGCCACGCCCATGGATATCCAGGCCGTGATGGATGGCGCCTGGGCGGAATTCGCCGACCAGAAGCGTGAGGGCGACATCAAGGAGAAAAGCTACAAGTACCACGACGGCACGCAGGAGCTGGGGAATATCTCCATTCGCAACACCACGGCGACACACCAGAGCGTAGACATCAAAAAACGCCTGGAAACGAAGCTGCCCCTGAAAATCGACCCCGCGAAGCCCGCTGTGCTGATCTACCACACCCACACAACGGAAGGCTATGAGCTCATCGAACGCCCGTGGTACGCGCGGGACTGGGTTTCGCGCACGGAAAACGGCGGGCGCAGCGTTGTGCGCGTGGGGGAGGCTATCGCGGAAATCCTCCAGCGCGCGGGGTATCAGGTGATTCACGACACAACGATTTACGACCGCCAATACAACGGTGCGTACGACCGCTCCCGCGTGATGGTGCGGCGCGTGCTCAAGGAAAACCCCGGCCTGCTCATCACCCTGGATGTGCACCGGGATTCCATCCATCTGGAATCCGGCGCGCGGATCAAGCCCGTGGCGGAGATAAACGGCAAAAAAGCCGCGCAGGTCATGCTCATCACCGGCATTGAGGAGGGCCTGATTATCGACTACCCCGACTGGGAGCGGAACCTGGATTTTGCCCTTCAGCTGCAGCGGGAGGCCGAAAACCTTGCACCGGGCCTCATGCGTCCCATCTTCTTCTGCCCCCGCCGGTATAACATGAACGAAACGCCGTACTCCCTCCTGCTGGAGATGGGCTCCGACGCCAACACTCTGGAGGAGGCCGTTTACAGCGGGCGGCTGATGGGGCAGGCTCTGGCAAACTGGATGGACGGGCATAAGAGCTAGCGAGCGGAGAGGAAGTTTCAATGAAGAAAGCCGCGATGAAAGCTGCGATGAAAGCTGCGAGGGAAAACAAAGATGAAAACAAAGATGAAAACAAAGATAAAAACTGAGATGAACGAATCAATCAAACTGCTCAAACGGTTCGCCCTGGCGAGCCTGCTTTGCCTGTGCGTGACCGCGATGGTCTGCGGCGGCGTGGCCGTGGACGAAAACACCCGCCGCCTCGCGTTTGGCACGCGGGGGCGGCAGGTTGGCGTTTCGTTTGACCGGGAGACGACGACGCTTCAGCTCGGCGGCGGAAAGACGGTTGACTTGCCGCCGCTTATGCCCGTTGTTCAGGCGATGCGCTACGCGCCGGCGCCGGTGGGCTGCTGGGTGATGGTGTGCCAGGAGGCCGCGGGTGCGGCGCGCGTTCTGATAAAGGCTCCATAAAGGCCTGGCCGGATTATCCCAGCTTCGCCTTCAGCGTCTCCAGGGCCTGCATCAGCTCCCGCGGCACCTTGCCCTCCAGCGTGTCATAGAACGCCGCGATGCCCTCGGCCTCGTCCCGCCACAGCGCGGCGTCCACGTTCAGCAGGGCGCCGAGCGTTTCGGCGCTCACCTGGTCCTCAATGCCCGCGCGGTTGATGTCCTCCGGCCGGGGCGTTCTGCCGATGGGGGTCTCCACGGCGCCGGCCTTGCCTTCGCAGCGGTTGACGATCCACTCCAGCACGCGCATGTTGTCGCCAAAGCCGGGCCACATAAATTTGCCGTCGGCATCCTTGCGGAACCAGTTGACAAAATATATTTTGGGCAAAAGGGACGCGTCGGTCTTTTGGCCCATATTGATCAGGTGCTGCAGATAGTCGCCCATATGATAGCCCATGAAGGGCAGCATCGCGAAGGGGTCGCGCCGCACCTGCCCGACCTTGTCGGTGATGTCGGCGGCGGTGATTTCGGAGCCCATGAGGGAGCCCAGGAAAATGCCGTGGTTCCAGTCGAGGCTTTCGCTGACCAGCGGTATGGTGGTTTTGCGGCGCCCGCCGATGAGAATGGCCGAAATCGGCACGCCGCTGGGGTCCTCCCATTCGGGGGCGATCACCGGGCACTGGCTGGCGGGGGTGGTGAAGCGGGCGTTGGGGTGCGCCGCGGGCGTACCGGAATCCGGGCTCCAGTCATTGCCCTTCCAGTCGATGAGATGCGCCGGGGCGGGGGTGCCGCTGCCCTCCCACCAGACGTCGCCGTCGTCGGTCAGCGCGACATTGGTGAAGATGGTGTTCGTTTGAATCTGCCGCATGGCGTTGGGGTTGGACTGCATGGAGGTGCCCGGGACGACGCCGAAAAAGCCCGCCTCGGGGTTGATGGCGTACAGCCGGCCGTCTTCGCCAAACTTCATCCATGCGATATCGTCGCCGATGGTTTCCACCTTCCAGCCGGGAATGGTGGGCTCCAGCATGGCCAGATTGGTTTTGCCGCAGGCGCTGGGGAACGCGGCGCAGATGTAGCGCGCCTTGCCCGCGGGGCTGGTGAGCTTGAGGATCAGCATATGCTCGGCCATCCAGCCCTCGTCCCGCGCCTGCACGCCGGCGATGCGCAGGGCGAAACATTTTTTACCCAGCAGGGCGTTTCCGCCGTAGCCGGAGCCGATGGACCAGATCATTCTTTCTTCGGGGAAGTGGCTGATATATTTTTCATCCACGTTGGGGATGCAGGGCCACTCCAGATCCTTTTCGCCCTCGGCGAGGGGCTTGCCCACGGAGTGCAGGCACTTGACGAATTCCCCGTCCTCCCCCAGGCAGTCGAGCACCTGCGTGCCGGTTCGGGTCATGATATTCATGTTGATGACGACATAGGGGCTGTCGCTGATCTCTACGCCGATTTTAGAGATATAGGAGCCCACGGGCCCCATGGAAAAGGGGATGACATACATTGTGCGGCCCTTCATGCAGCCCCGGTAAATCTCCGTCATGGCCGCCTTGAGCTCGCCGGGCTCCACCCAGTTGTTGGTGGGGCCGGCGTCCTCTTTGTTTTTGCAGGCGATGAAGGTGCGTTTTTCAGCCCGGGCGACGTCGGAGGGGTGGCTGCGGAACAGGTAGCAGCCCGGTTTTTTTTCGGGGTTCAGCGGAGTGGCGAGGCCCTGGTCCACCATGATCCGGATCATCCGGTCATACTCCTCCCGCGAGCCGTCGCAAAGATAGACCTCGTCCGGCTGGCACAGCTCAGCTACTTCCCTGGTCCAAGCGGCAAGCGCTTTGTTCGCAACAGTGATCATAAATTCTGTTCTCCTTTGGTCAAAATATAAATGATAATACAATCAGTATAGCGCATATGAAGCAGTTTTGCAAGCGTAATCTTATAAAACTTCATAAATTCGGAAAAATGCATGGAAAAACGAAAACCGCCGCCGCCATTTTGAATGAAAGCCACAGCGGCCCTTCAAAAAAAGAGCTTTACAAGAATTGGCTGCCTGTGATAAAATAAGCATGCAGCTTAAAATAAAAAAAATATAAAAAAACATAAGAAGAGGAGCGAAAGCCGAAGAGATGGAACTAAAATGCAAGCAGGACGGCAGCTTTAAAATCATTCAGGTGTCTGATCTGCACGAGATTGTCGTCGGCAGCGCCCTCACGAGGGATTTTTTGCGTGGCCTGGCCAAAACGGAGCGGCCGGACCTTTTTGTGCTCACCGGCGACAACATCAGCGAGCGCCTGCCCGCCTTTGGCCGCGAGCGCCTGCGGCGCAGGCTGATCAAGCGTTCCATTGACGCCGTTATGCGTGTGTTCGACGAGATTTACCGGGACCATGGTATCCCGGTCACCATGGTGCTGGGCAATCACGACACCGAGCACAGCCGCGTCACGCGCGAGGAGTCTTTTTGGATGTACGCCGCCCACGAGAGCTTTATCGGCGTGGCCATGCCCGAGGCCGACGAGGGGGCCATGGGCGCGAGCTCCCACCACTTTGGCACGCACAACCTTCTTGTCAAGGACAAAACCGGGGCCCGGCCCATCTTCAACCTGTGGATGTTCGACAGCGGCGACTACTCCAACGAGGGCGCCGCCCGGAGCTATGACGGTGTACGGCCCCCGCAGATCGAATGGTTCCGCGCGAAAAACGCGGCGCTGGACGCGCTGCCGTCCCTGGCGTTCCAGCACATCATCGTGCCCGAGATCCTTGATTTTCTCACGCCGGAGGGGATGGAGGGGCTAAACGAGGCTCCCTGCCCGGGCAGCTTCAACTACGGGCAGTACGCGGCCATGAGCGAGGCGGGCGGCGTGCGCGCGCTGTTTGTCGGCCACGATCACGAGAACAGCTTCCAGCTTCTCCGAGACGACGGCCCCGACCTGGTCAACACGCCCACCGCGGGCTTCGGCGCCTACGGCAAGCTTCCTTTGCGCGGCGTGCGGGTGATTGAGCTGAACGAGAAGGACCTGTCCGTATACGGCACCCATGTGGTGACTTATCAGGAATATTACGCCCCCGGCGCGCTGCGCTATGCCCGTCTGGCGCTGTTCGAAGCGCCGCTGGGCAGAACAAAGCTCGCCGCAAACATCATTGACGCCATAGCCTTCCGTCCGGTGCTGGGGATGGGGAAGCTATTTCAAAATATCATCTCAAAATGTCATTCAAAATAAAAAAGCTCTTTCAGACAGTTGTAGTGATACGTTGTTCTTTTCCCGCGGCGAAGCAGAACGATCCAGGCCTCATGCGCTCGCGCGCAAAATTCCTCCGCCCCTTCGGGGCACCTCCTTTGCTTTCAAAGGAGGCTTCCGCAGCCTTCGCTTTGCTCTCCTAAAGCCCCCTTTGCTTTCAACTTGACTTACCCCATTTTTACAAAGTCGGCGAAGCAGAGTTGTGGAGATGGAAGCGAGGGGGATGAATAGAAACGGGAAAGGCGTGGATTGAGACAGGCCAGGGAGCGAGAGACGGCGTCGGCGAGGGCGTAGTAGAAAAACTTCGTGTTTTTGAGGAAGGAAGCAAGGCGCTCAACGCGTTTTGAAAGTTGAATCAGCCGGACGACAAAGGGATCGGAGCTTGCGTTGGCGCTGAGCAGGCCGATGTAAGCGGCGGCAATGGTCAGCAAGAGATCTAAGGCCTGAATAGATTTCAGCCCGCGCACCCGAAAATCTTCAAAGTGAAGCGCCTGCTTCTTAAAGGCGTAGAATTCTTCGATGCGCCAGCGCATCAGATAGGCCTTGACCACGCGAACGGCAAGCGTATCAAGGGTTTCATCAAGATTAGTATAAAGCGCGAGCGGCTTCGCGCCGATGCCCTTGCACACCGCCAGATTCATTTTCAGATTGCCCATGTTCGGCAGCGCGACCGTTGTCATGCCGATCCGGCATTTTGAAAGACCGTATTTTCCGCGAAAGCTGAGCTCGTGCGTGCAGTCCAGCCCTCGGACAATCTCGTCGATACAAGTTCTTTTTCCGTGATGAATGGCCACCCTGTTTTGGTTTTGCCGCAGGATAAATTTTTCATCGTGCGCGAAAAACTCCCGAAAATATCCTTCCGCGTCGAAACCCCTGTCCAAAACGCGCGGGATTTCGGGCCCGAAATGCTCGCGCAGGTGTTGCAGGGCCTTCTTCGTTTCCTCGGTGCCGCCCGCGCCGCCCTGCTTTTTGCAGGGATACAATCTTTCATACACCGGAACCGGCTGCTGGTTTTCCTCCGTCAGCGCGACGACGCCCATCGTCCAGTACCCTTGCGCGAATTTGCCTGTGCTGGCGTCGTACACCTTGCCGATCGCCTCCATTTTGGGGCTGCATGGCTTGGTCACGTCGCTGGGATCAAGCAGCAGCATGGTGTTTGACCCCAGGCTCGGGCGCACGGCCGCAACAAGATTGTTCATGACGATTTCGCTGTGCGAAAAATTCGCGAGGTTGCGGCTCAGGCGATCCACCGACTTTTTCAGCGGGATGTCTTCTTTCAGCGCGCGGCCAATCTCGGTCAGCTTGCAGCTATTCGATGCGGCAATGCCGTAAACCATCTCCGCCACGAATTTGCGCGCGGGTTTCGGCAGCCCTTTCGAAACTTTTTCAGAAAATTTCAGCAGACCCCTTTTCAAACGGTTCCCCAATGTGTTAATATAAGTCATCGCGATTTCCTCCTTGCGTGTTTGTGTTTTTGTGATGACTACATTATAACACATTTTGGAGGAAATTGCGATACTTTTTTCGTCCCCCTGATCCCTCAATCCCTTTCGTGCCTTGCCCTTTCGGTTATCTGTTTGCGCTTTTTGGGGTAAGTCAAGTTGCTTTCAAAGGGGGCTTTAGGATAGCAAAGCGAAGACCGCAAAAGCCTCCTTTGAAAGCAAAGGAGGTGCCCCGAAGGGGCGGAGGAATTTTGCGCGCGAGCGCATGAGGCCTGGATCGTTCCGCTTCGCCGCGAGAAAAGAACAGCATATCACTACAACTAAAAAAGCCTTATCTTTTTGGTTTTTCACGCTTCTACATCCAGATCCAGCCGAAGAAAAGCCAGCGTAGGACCCATTGGAGCCAGGAGGGCAGAGAGGACCACCAGGAAACGTCCTCGGGCACCTCAGGATCTACTTGTTCGGGCTCCTCGGGATCATTAAGATCTTCAAGATCTTCGATATCCGTGTTGTCAGTTATAAATGGCCGCAATTGCGGATAGCTCACGCCCTCTTGGATATACCAAATCGGCGTATCGAAATCGAAGCCGGGGAAGCTGGCTTGCTGAAGCATTTCTTCGTCACTGAGAACGGCGCAGTTGGTGGCGTCGATTGGCAAGGCATAAAGGTTGTTTCCTATGGGCTCCTGCAGAGAGTAGCAGTTTGTGACGCTGGTTGCAGTGCTGGTGCTTTCGGGATAAAAGTTATGCATAACGCCTTGGATACCGCCGCCGCTCCTTCCCGTAGGCTCGAATGGATCCAAAGCAGTGTAGCAGTTGGTCACCGAGCCGCCTTCCGCAAAACCGACGATGCCGCCCACCGCGTTGTACGCATGCACCGTCCCCCGCACATAGCAGTCTGTGATTTTGGAGTTATGCGCAAAGCCCGCGATTCCTCCCGCAGCGGTAAGATCGGGGCCGAAGGAATCAGGACGCGGGTCCGTGTATTCCGCAAGCACATTGGCTTGCTCTATGCCAAGATTTTTAATTTCCGCATTGGATATAGAGGTAAACAGCCCGGCCGACACTATGCGCTGAGGCGAGATAATTATTAAAAGCCAGCCAGAATAACTCCAAACGGAAAAAGCGGAATGCCTGACGTTTAAGTTTTTAATGACATAACCGTTGCCGTCCAATACGCCGGAAAAGGCCTTCAGGGTTCCGGGCAGGCCGCTCGACAGGCGATATTGAGCGTAATCATAAAAAGAAAGGCCGCCGATCGGCTCCCAATCGCCCCATTCCGCCAGATCGATGTCGTTCATCAGAATAAACTTGACGCTGGGATTGTTTCGAATGTTGTCAAGATCCTCCGGGGTGTAGATGGGCGTAAAACCTTCGTCGGGCACGTTTTCCGGCGCCCAAACGGCATACAGCAGCAGGTCGGTATTGCGGTTCAAGGATCCGCCGGGAGAAAGCATCGGCAATTGCGATGTGTCGTAGAAGCTCCAGCCAAGAAAGAGATACCCCTCACGGCTGGGCGTTTCGTCGCTCAGCTGCTGCGACGTGTTTTGAATCAGAACCTGCGGCTCGGGCGCGTCAACGCCGCCATTGGCGTCGAAGAACACCGTATACAACGCTTGCCAGACGGCCTGCAATTGCAGGGACGCGTTGTCGGTATAGATGTCGCCTGGCTGATAGCTCATATTGGGCCTGAGGTTGTTTCTCCAATAGAGAAAGCGATGCCCTTCGCGCTCGGGTATTTCGTCGCTCAGCTGCAGCGGCACATCCTGCGCTTTCGTCTGAGGAGCGGGCGCGCCGGTGCCGCCCATGGCGTCGTAGGTTATGGGGTATGTAGGCGGCGCCTTTGCCCAAATGGCATGCAGCACAACGGCGCTGTTGGCGGTGTAAGTGTCGCCGGGCTGGTATGCAACCGGGCCCCAGGAATTCACTCCCCAGCCAAGAAAGATCCAGCCCTCAAAGACAGGCTCTTCATCGCTCAGCGTCAGCGGCACATCGTGGAGCTTTATCTGCGCTTCCGGCGCTCCGCTGCCCAGGGCGTTATAGCTGACGGTATAGCTCACAGCCTCCGCCGCCACTCCTGCCGGCAGCAGCAGCCCCATCAGCAGCAGAACGGAAAGCACAACAGACAACAGGCGTTTCATGAGTATCATCCTTTCAAAAATTCTTTCAATCAAACAAAAGAATGGACGGACGCTTCATCTATTTTATTATAGGGCAAATGCGATAAAAAGTCAATGAAATTCCGGGAATTTTAGTCACTATCGAGCAGCTCCCTGATCGCCCCGCGCATATGCCGGTTCCCCGGAATCCTCCCGGCCTCCGGCTTTTCGATGAAGGCCGTGTATTTCCTCTTCTTGACGTTCGTGCGCATCTGGAAGGAGCTGATGAGGTCAATGAGCGCCTCGCGCGGCGCGGGATGCCTGATGGGCTGGATATCCTCCATGCGAAGTTCCTTGTTCGTGATGTTTTTTAATGAGATAACGGGAGAGCCCTCCAGGTCGCGGAAGGTGATTTCGTAGTCCCGGGGGCGGCCGGCGGAGATACGCAGCGTGAGGGCGCCGCCCTCCTCCCGCAAAACGAAACGCGTCTCGCCCTCGTCCTCAAACAGGCAGAAGTCGTTGTCGCCGCGATAGATGTCGACACAGAGCGTTTGTGGCGCGCGCCAGTCGTTGTCCAGGGGCGCGGGGGCCATGGGCAGAACCGCCCCCGCCTTCGCGAAGACAGGGATGCTCTCCAGACCGCGGTAGACTTTATATGTACGCCCGCCCTCGTAGGCGCGGCCCGTGAAGATATCCGTCCAGCGGCCTTTCGGAAGCCAAACCTCGGCGCGGGCCCGCTGGGTGATGCGGTCCAGCCTGCGGGTAATGGGCGCGCAGATCAATTCGCTGCCGAAGTAGTAGACATTTCGGTGGCGGTAGGCTTCCGGCTCGTCGGGGTGCTGATAATACAGCGGCTCGCACAGGGCGATGCCTTCTTGATGAGCCCGCCGGGCCATGCTGTAGAGGTAGGGGATGAGCCGGTGCCGCAGGCGCATCCATTCGCCGGAAAGACGCTCCACGCCGCCGCAGCATTTCCAGGGCTCCTTGCCCGCGAACTCGTTGCTGGTGGTGTGCAGGCGGTTGATGGGGTTGAACACGCCGAATTGCAGCCAGCGGATATAGAGCTCGTCGTCCTTGCGGCCCCAGTGGTGCCCGCCGATGTCGTGGCTCCACCAGCCGTAGCCGGCGTTGCCCGCCGCCGCGGTGAAATAGGGCTGAAAGCGCAGCACCAGCCAGTTGATGCTGGTATCCCCCGAAAAGCCCAGGGGATAGCGGTGGCTCCCCAGGCCGGCATAGCGGGAAAGGGTCAGGCCCTGGCCGTTTTTCGCGTTGTCAAGGGCGTGGTAGTGGTTCAGCGCCCAGAGAGGGTCCAGGCCGGGCAGCCTGCTCTTTTTGCCCTGCTGCCAGTCGATCCACCAGAAGTCCACGCCGTCTTTTTCGTAGGGATGGTGCAGATGGCTGAAATAGGCCTCCACGAATTTCGGGTTGCCAATGTCGAAGGGAATGGTCTCTTGTGACGCCGGGTCCACGCCCATGGCCCTTGCCGTTTCTTCGTATTGGTCCTCAAAGGCCCGCACGCCGTCCGCCGGGTGCAGGTTCATCGTCACTTTCAGATTTAACTCTTCTCTCAGCTCTTTAAGAAAAGCTTTATAGTCCGGGAAGAGCTCGGTGTTCCAGCTGTAGCCCGTCCAGCCGGACTCCCAGAGCTTGCTAAGGGAGGAGCCCTTTTCTTTGCGCCGGGCCAAATCCCCGAAGTGGCTCAGATCCACCCAATGCCAGTCGATGTCGATTGTCGCCACCGTGAGCGGAATATTTAGACGGGCGAAGCGCTTCATCAAATCAAGATAGCCCTGCTGCGTATAGGCGTAGTAACGGCTCCACCAGTTGCCCAGCGCCCAGCGGGGAATCATCGGCGCGGGGCCGGCGAGGGCGTAGAAATCCCGCAGGGCGGCGCGGTAGTCCCGGCCATGGGCGAAGTAGTACTTGTCGCTTTCCTCGTTTGCCCGGGGGCTTATGCGGGAGTGCGCGTCCAGCAGAAGGGAGGCGGAATCGTCCAGCACGGCCACGCCGTTTTTGGAGATCAGGCCCGGCTGCAGGGGCATGGGGCCGAAGGTGGCGTCCAGGGTGCGGCGCGTGCCCTTGAGATTGCCCCGCTTATAATTCGTGATTTTGCGCCCGTCCTCCAGCTGGATATAGCGCATCGCGCCGGTTTTGGCGTCAACGAAAAACGCCGCCTTGTCCGTCCGGATGAGAATGCGGTTCCCGTTTTGCTCCGCGCGGAAGCCCGGCTCGGCAAAATCTCTATGCCAGACGATCTGCGTGGGCGAATCCTCAAACACGCCGGATTCGCTGCGCTCCACCCGCACAAGGCGCTCGCTGAGCACGCTCACGCGCAGCCTGCCGGAGCTGGAGAGAACCACACAGGCCTCCGGCGTTTTTCCGCCCACGGGGATGGTGAAGTGTTTTTCGAAAAAGGTCATGACTGGTCATCTCCCGAAAAAATAATTTTATTCAGAAATTCCGCGGGGGTTACTATATTTGGCTCTTGTGGAAAATGTCTGCCGTTCCCGGTGATAAGTATCGCATTGCAATGCTTGGCTACTTCATAGAATTTTTTATCTTTTATATCGGTGAAAGGCAGGCTGACCGGTGCGGGAGTGACCGAAACGCCAAACTCTTCAATTTTGCTTAATAAGCTTACGACGTTTTCGGGCGGAAATTTAAAATGAGGCCTAAACAAAACCTTGCTGTACTCTATGAGAATCCGCGCGTCATAACATGGACGGATGACTTCGTTTAACATCAAATTTAAAACATTGGCGGAAATTCCGCTTTTTGACCAGAAGGCAGAGACGATAACATTTGTATCAATTACAACAATCATTCATCAATCTCCTTACGGGCAGCCTGAATCTCCGCGTTGATTTCTTCATCCGTCATAAAACCAGAATTTGCCGCTATTTTTCGCATCCTGTTGACAGAGATCATCAATTGCGCCTGCTTGACCGCACGCAGAAGCTCCTCCATATTGCCGCTGGAAATGTCCAGCATCAAGACAGAGGGCTTTCCATTGTTGGTAATCACCACCTCTCCCTTATTGGACAGGCTGTCCCAAATATTTCTGGAGCTGGTTCTCAGTTCGCGGACAGAATAAAAGTCCATTTTCGCATCCTCCCTGTATACTTTTTTGGTATAATAATAGTATACACGATTGAGGGCATCATGTCAACCGCCTTTTGTCTTTTCCAGCAGCTCCGCCAGCTCCCGCACCGTTTCAACGGCGGGATAGCAGCTTTTTCCCAAGCATACCCGCGCCTGCGGCGTATCGCCCTCCATCAGCCGCGTGGTCAGATAGGGCCGGTAACCGCGCCGGGCCGCGCGGAGCAGCTCAATATCCGTGGCCGCGACATGCGCGCCGCCGTCCATGAGATACGCCTGCGCCGCCAGCAGAAAGGGGAACGCCGCGGGCTGCCGCGCGGTGTCCTCCGCCAGGCTGTTGATTAATCCGCGGGCGCGGTCCTCCCATTCCTCCCGCTCCAGCAGGCGCGACAGCCGCAGGAGATTCATCGCCATCACCGATTGCCCGGAGGGCACCGCGCCGTCCATGGCGTTGATTTCCCGGCGGGGCAAATCCGTAACATCCCGCCCGCTGAAATAGAGTCCGCCGTTTTCCCCCTCGAACAGCTCCAGCGCCTGACAGCTCAGATGCCCGGCCTCCTCAAGCCAGCCGGCGTCATAATCGGCCTCATACAGCTCAATCAGCGCCCAGATGAGATAGGCATAGCCATCCAGGGTGGCGGGCGGGCCCGCGCGGCCATCCGTCCAGACGGCGAGGAGTCGTCCTTCCTCCCCGCGCATGTGCCTTAAAACGCCGCGCACGGAAAGCGCCGCGGCTTCCTGATACGCCCCCTGGCCCAGGACGGCCCCCGCCTTTGCCAGGGCGGCGGCCATCAGCGCGTTGGAGCTGAGCAGGCACTTGCTGTCCAAAAAGGGCGCGAGCCGCTCTTTTCGAAGCTCAAACAGGGTTTCGCGCAGCGCGCGGAGCGTGGGGTCGAACAGCGGCACCTTGGGCAGGTGGAGCAGGTTGATCACGCTTCTGCCCTTCAGGTGCCCCTTTGGGTGAATATTAAAAATCTGGCAATAGTAATCGGCGTCCTCGCCCAGCGCGTCCTCGATTTCCTCCGGCGTGAAGGTGTAGAAGCGCCCCTCCTCCCCCTGGGTGTCGGCGTCCTGAGCGGTGTAAAACATCCCGGTTTCCTGGTCAGTCATCTCGCGGAAGACGTAGGCCGCCGTCTCGTGGATAAGCGCGGCACTGACCTCGCTGCCGGTCTTCTCGAAATGCTCGGCGCAGGCCATCATCAGCAGGGCGTTGTAATAAAGCATCTTCTCAAAATGGGGCACCAGCCACTTTTCATCGGTGGAATAGCGGCAAAAGCCGCCGCCGAGGTGATCCCGCAGCCCGCCCCGCGCCATGGCGTCCAGGGTTTTCGATACCGCCCGCCAGACGCCGCTGTCCGGGGCCTCGTTCCGCGCCGCGCGCATGAGGAACAGCAAATTGTGCGGGCAGGGAAATTTCGGCGCCCCGCCAAAGCCGCCATATCTGGAATCATATTGCTCCATGAGCAGCCGGGCGGCGTCCTCTATCGCGGTTTCCGGCAAATGGCCGACGGCGCTAAACCGCTCCAGGGTAGCCGACATGAGCTCGCGGGCGGAGGTGAGGAGGGTTTCCCGGTCAGTGCGCCAGAGCACCTGCATGCGCGCTGTCAGCGACAGCAGCCGCTCCCGGGTAAAATACGTGCCCGCGTAAAAAGGCCGCCGGTCCGGGGCCAGGAAGGCGGTCAGCGGCCAGCCGCCGTTTCCGGAAAGCGCCTGGCAGGCCCGCATATAAAAATGGTCCACGTCCGGGCGCTCCTCCCGGTCCACCTTCACGCACACGAAGGCCCGGTTGAGCAGCTGCGCCGCCTCCTCGTCGGCGAAGGATTCCCGCTCCATCACGTGGCACCAGTGACAGGAGGAGTAGCCGATGGAGAGAAACACGGCCTTTCCCTCCTCCCGCGCGCGCGCAAACGCCTCGTCGCCCCAGGGATACCAGTCCACGGGGTTATGGGCGTGCTGCAGGAGGTAGGGGGAGGATTCATGGATGAGGCGGTTGGCGGTTGTTTTAGCGGGCATGAAATCAGGCCTTTCGTCGCATGAGAATCAAGATAAGCTTAGTGTTCCCGGGCGCGGGAGGAATTATTTTCAGGGAATTATTTTTCGAAAATAATATATAGTCGTTGACATCAGCGGCGTTTTATTGTACAATCAAAAACAAAAAAATCAAAAATAAAATGATCAAATGAAGGAGAACACACATGACCATTCCACGCCCCGAGCACCCTAACCCCCAATGGAAGCGCGATAACTGGCTCAACCTCAACGGCCCATGGGAATTCGGCTTTTCCGAGGCCTTTGGCCGGGTGATTATCGTTCCGTTTTGTCCGGAAAGCGCGCTTTCCGGCATCGGCCACAAGGATTTTATGGCGGAGGTCTGGTACCGCCGCACAGTGGAAATCGCGCCGGAACAATTGGAGGGCCGCGCGGCCCTTCACTTCGGCGCGGCGGATTATGAGACCACCGTGTTCGTCAACGGCCGGGAGGCCGGGACGCACAGGGGCGGCTACACCTCGTTTTCGTTCGATATCACGGCCTGCCTGAAGCCCGGCGAAAATGTGATTGCCGTACGGTGCCTGGACGATACCCGGGATCCCATGATCGCTTCCGGCAAGCAGAGCGAGCGCCTGGAGTCCTACCAGTGCCTCTATACCCGCACCACGGGCATCTGGCAGACCGTTTGGCTGGAATTTTTGCCCGCGGAGCATATCGTTTCGGCGGTGTATCAGCCCGACCCGGAAAACGCGCGCCTGCATATCCGGGCCGCCGTGAAGGGCAGCGGCGCGTTTACGGCAAAAGCCTGTTGGCAGGGCAGGCCGGTTGGAACGGCCCGCGCGACAGCGAGCGGAGGCTTTGCGCGGGTTACGCTGGAATTGGAGGAAACGCATCTCTGGGAGCTGGGCAGGGGCGGCCTGTATGACCTGGAGCTCCGCTTCGGGGAGGATGTCGTTCACAGCTACTTCGGCCTGCGCTCCCTGGCGCTGGAGGGCTATCGCTTTTTGATCAACGGAAGGAGCGTCTTCCAGCGCCTGGTTCTCGACCAGGGCTTTTATCCCGACGGAATCTATACGGCGCCCAGCGCGCGGGCCCTGGAAAACGACGTGAAGCTCTCCATGGCGGCGGGCTTCAACGGCGCGCGGCTGCACCAAAAGGTCTTCGAGCCGCTGTTTTTGCATTACTGCGACCTGCATGGCTATATTGTCTGGGGAGAGTTTGCCAGCTGGGGCATCGACCACGCGAAGCCGGAGGCGCTGCAGCACTTTCTGCCGCAGTGGTGCGAGGCCCTGGAGCGCGACCGCAATCATCCTTCCATTGTGGGCTGGTGCCCCTTCAACGAAACCTGGGATATCAACGGCCAGCGGGTCTATGGCGAGACGCTGCGCGCGGTATACGATGTGACAAAGCGGCTGGACCCCGACCGCCCCTGCATCGACACCAGCGGGAACTACCATGTGGTCACGGATATCTACGACATCCATGACTACGAGCAGGAGGTTGCCGTTTTTCACGAACGCCACGGCAGCGCGGAGGGGGACTTCTTCTTTCGGGAGCCCCACGCGGACCGGCAGAAATACACGCCGGGCCTGCCGGTGTTCATGAGCGAATACGGCGGCATCGGCTGGGACAGCGGCGGCATCAGCGACGACGACCGCGATTCGGCCTGGGGCTATGGCCGGGGCCCGGCGGACGCCGCGGAGTTCCTCGCCCGCTATGAGGGGCTGACGAACGCCCTGCTGGATAATCCAAAGATCATGGGCTTTTGCTACACCCAGCTCACCGACGTGGAGCAGGAATGCAACGGATTATATACCTACGACAGGCAGCGCAAATTTGGCGACGCTGGTTACGAACGGATTAAAAAAGCCAACTCCCAGCCCGCCGCTATTGAAAAATGTTGAATCACATAATGGCTGCCCGTGGGTGGATGGCAATGTAAAGATAGCGAAGTACCACGTTAGGTCATTTCCATCATCCCACGAACCAACCCAACCAACCTCCAGCCGCTTACAAACCGTTATTTTAAGCCACAGGCACCCTTCTCGCCAAATATAGATGAGAAGGGTGCAATGATTTTATTTTAAAGAGGATTTTTATTTGGATTGAAAATACCTGGGTAGGGTCAAGGATATGCATTTTCATTCACATAGTGTCGTTCGCCAGCGTGGAAGTACACGCCGGGCAGCGCGTCGCCTTGATATTAATCTTGGTCAGACAAAAAGGGCAGTCCTGGGTGGTTGGTTCAGGTTCTGCTGCTTCCTTTTTTCCGATAGATAA
>WRMQ01000049.1 GCA_009777055.1 Oscillospiraceae bacterium | reverse complement strand
CGGCCATCGGCCGGACCCGAGTAGGGCGAGGCAGTGCCGAGCCGTGGTTCTCGTTTTTGCGTTTGTTATTTACGCCTCGCCGGAATGCTTCCCTCCAGCCGTTCCAGAATGCCGCGGGTGCCCGCCGTCCGTGCCAGCTCCAGCAGCTCGCCGCGCCGGACGGGGCGCCGCTCCAGAAAAGAAAGATAGCCGGTGAGCACGCACTCCACCGCGCTCATAGCGTCCTCGGGGCTGAAATCCGGCTCCCGGTCCTCCAGGATGCACCGCGCGAAGTGGTCGTCCTCCCTGCGCCCCGAAATAAAATAATAGAAGGGAAACGCCCCGTGCTCAATTTCCGGGCTGTACCACTCCTGCTGCATTTCCTCGCCGGCCTGCTCCGACGTGGAGAAGATGCGCACCGGGGATTCGTCGTCGTGGCATTCCATAATCGTACCCTTTGTGCCGTAGATCTCCAGGCTGTTGGTGGCGGGGGTGACCTGCGTGAAGCTGACCGCCACCTCGGCGATGGCCCCGTTTTGAAAGGTGGCGATGCTCAAGGCGTTGTCCTCGCCTTTTTCCGGCAGGTCGGTCACCTGCTTACGCAGCAGCGTCGTCACGGAATCCACCCGGTCGCCGAGGATATATTCCAGGGCGGCGAACTTGTGTACGGCCATATCCATGAAGGCCCCGCCGCCGGCCATGCGCAGGTCGCCCTTCCAAAAGCCCTGGCGGCTCAGGCCCTCAATCTCGTTCACGCCCTCATAGGCCCGCACCAGGTTGACCTCACCGATCAGCCCTTCGGCAATGGCGCCGCGGATCCAGCTGTGGGCCGGGAGAAAGCAGTGGTTTTCCGCGATCATCAGCTTGACCTTGTTGCGCCTGGCCGCCTCAATCATTCTGCGGCAGCCCTCCAGGGTGGTGGCCATGGGCTTTTCGCAGAGCACATGCTTGCCCGCGCCGGCGCAGCGCTCCACAATTTCCTCGTGCAGGTAATGCGGCACGGAAACCAGAACGGCGTCGATATCCGAGGCGAGCATCTCCTCCAGCGTGGGGTAGGCCGTCATCCCGCCGCCGAACGATTCCGCGATATCGCGGGCTTTTTCGAGGTCGATGTCATACACGGCGGTGTATTCTATGACGCTGGAGCTTTCCGCGTCATAAGTATGAAAATAAAAAGGGAACCCACAGCCGACAACGCCTGTTTTAACACGTTTCACGCTTCGTCCTCCCAGCAATTGATTCTTTTTGCAATTTATTTTTTCGGGCAATTCTTTCTTTCGGGCAAATATGATTGGCAAACGCCCGGCGCTGCAACCTTTCGTTGTGACGCCGGGCCCGGTTTCTTTTCACATTACAGCGCTTTCAGATCCGCGTCGATCTTCGCGAGCACTTCGGCGGTCAGCCCCATCTGAACCGCCTGGGGGAATCTGGCGATGGTTCGGAAGGTCATGGGGTAGCCCATTTTCAGCTGCGGATTTTTCGTGAAGCCCGGAAAATTCTTTTCCAGAACCTCAACCGCCGCCGGGTCCTTCATCAGGTCTTTCAGCTTCATGTCGATGCTTGCCATTTGATAAGTACCTCCCGTGTTTTAGAGTTGATGCGTATTTAGGTGTGTAAGCGTGGAGCTGGCAGACGGACTTGAACCCCCGACCTGCTGATTACAAATCAGCTGCTCTACCAACTGAGCTATGCCAGCATGCATGCGCCCGCGGCTTATGCGGCGCAACATTTTTATTATAGCTGATTCCGGCGAAAAGGTCAACCGCTTTTTGAAAAATTTTCAGCGTCAAAACGCAAATTTTTTTCTTGCATTTATGGCCTGTATTTGATAAAATATAAAGAATATCATAAAGCCGTTTTTTCGTTTGGAGCCAGAGGAAGGAGAGATTTCATATGCGGGTATGCAACGAGCGATTTGGCAAAGAGGGCTTGACCTTCGACGATGTGCTGCTGGTGCCGGGCGAAAGCGCGTTTCTGCCCCGGGACGCGGACATCAGCACCCGGCTTTCCAAGTGGATTCGCCTGCGCACGCCCATCGTCACGGCGGCGATGGATACCGTCACCGAGGCGCGCATGGCCATCGCCATCGCCCGGGAAGGCGGCATCGGGGTGATCCACAAGAACATGACCGTGGAGCAGCAGGCCGAGGAGGTCGATAAGGTCAAGCGATCCGAGAACGGGGTGATCGTCAACCCCTTCTTTCTGGCGCCCGAAAACACCGCTGCCGAGGCCGAGGCGCTCATGCGCCGCTACAAGATCTCCGGCGTGCCCATCTGCCGCGAGGGGATTCTGGTGGGCATCATCACCAACCGTGACATGCGCTTTCTGGAGGATTATTCCCAGCCCATCGCCGAGGTGATGACCAGGGATAACCTCGTCACCTCCAGCATCGGCACCACCCTGGACGAGGCGAAGAAGATTCTGATGCGGCACAAAATCGAAAAGCTCCCCCTGGTGGACGCGGAGGGGCGGCTCAAGGGCCTGATCACCATCAAGGACATCGAAAAGAATGTTCAGTACCCCAATTCCGCCAGGGACAGCGGCGGGCGGCTGCTCTGCGCGGCGGCCCTGGGCGCGACCCCGGACGTTCTGGAGCGCGCGGCGGCCCTGGCGCAGCACGGCGCGGACGTCTTCGTGCTGGATTCCGCCCACGGGCACAGCCGCAATATTCTGGAGGCCATTGATAAAGTCAAGGCCGCCTTCCCGGAAATCACCCTGGTGGCCGGGAACATCGCCACCGGCGAGGGCGCGAAGGCCCTCATCGCCGCCGGGGCCGACGCCGTGAAGGTGGGAATGGGCCCGGGCTCCATCTGCACCACGCGGGTGGTGGCGGGCATCGGCGTGCCGCAGATCACCGCCATCTATGACGCCGCGGAGGCGGCCGCCCCCTACGGCGTGCCCATCATCGCCGACGGAGGCATCAAGTATTCCGGCGAGATCGTGAAGGCCATCGCCGCCGGGGCGGCCTGCGTGATGGTGGGCTCCCTCGTGGCCGGCTGCGAGGAATCCCCCGGCGACACGGAGATCTATCAGGGCAGGCAGTTCAAGGTCTACCGCGGCATGGGCTCCGTGGGCGCCATGGCCCAGGCGCAGGGGAGCCGCGACCGCTACTTCCAGGAGGATGGCCCCAAGCTGGTGCCCGAGGGCGTGGAGGGCCGCGTGCCCTACAAGGGCCCCCTGGCGGACACGATCTTCCAGATGATCGGCGGCCTGCGCGCGGGCATGGGCTATACCGGATGCAAAACGATACAGGAGCTCCAGACCAAGGCCCAATTTGTGCGCATCACCAACGCCGGATTAATCGAAAGCCACCCCCACGACGTGTTCATCACAAAGGAAGCGCCGAATTACAGCGCGGGATAAGATAAATACCAAAACAGGGGGCCGCGAGCATGGAAGAGCCGACAAATAAAATGAAAAATAAAAGCAAAGTTAAAATAGAAGACAAAGATCTAAATGAACGCATTCCCGGCAAAGAGAGCCGCGCCTACTGCGTCGGCGCGCTGGGCCAGGGCATGATGTACGCCATCATGTCGTCGTATATCTCGGATTTCTATATGAACATCATGGGCCTGGGATACATGTTCGTGCTGCTTTTGATGCTGCTGGCACGCATCTGGGACGCGGTCAACGACCCCATCATGGGCATGATCGTCGACCGCCTTCATCCGAAGCGCGGCAAGCTGATCCCCTATCTCATCTACTTCCCCGTGCCCATCGCCATTCTCACCGTTCTGATGTTTTACAACCCCGCTTTCCTTTCGGGCAGCATGAAAATGGTCTACGCCGCCGTGACATACGTGCTGTGGGGCGTTATCTACACCATTGCGGACGTGCCCTTCTGGAGCCTGCCCAACGCCATGACGCCCCGGGCGCCGGAGCGCGGCAGGATCTTTTCCCTGGCGCGCACCTTCAACGGCGTTGGCTCCGCGCTGCCCAGCGCGCTGGTGATCGTGATGGGCCTGCTCCTGCCCAGGGTTATTCCGGATTTTGCCCGCGTGGATGAGATGAAATTTCTCTATACGGCGCTCATCTGCTCCGCGCTGGGCTTCGCGCTGTTTTTCCAGACGCCCTTTTCCGTGAAGGAGCGGGTGCCGCTGCCCGGGAAAAACCGCGAAAAACGGCCCCGGGGCCAGGGCTCCTTTTTGGTGGTGCTCGGCTGTAAGCCCCTGGTTCTCACGGTGCTTATGGGCATTCTTGCCAGCGGGCGCTACATGCTCTCGGCCGCGGCGGCCCACGTGTCGCGCTACGCCTTTTACCGCGGCGATTTCGGCGCGCTGGAGCGCATGTCCCCGGCGGAGCAGACTGAGGCGCTGCAGGCAAGCTTCAGCATGGTATCCCTGGCGCTTCAGCTCGCCCCCGCCGCGGGGATGTTCCTGGCCATGACGCTCATCCCCAGGCTCATCAAGCGCTGGTCCTATAAGCAGCTGATCGTCAGCTCGTGCCTGGCCGGCGGCGCGGCGGGGCTGATCATGTATTTCCTCGGCTACGAGAGCTTCTACGCCATCATCCCCTGTCTGGCCGTCTGCGGCATCCCCGTGGGCATGATCAACAGCCTGGCCTTCGCCATGGTGGGCGACTGCCTGGATTATATGGAATGGAAAACCGGCTACCGCGAAAATGGCCTTGGCCTGGCCTTCCAGAGCTTTGTGACAAAGCTGTCCAACGCGCTGGCCACCTCTGCCATTGTGCTGACCTACCGCGTGGTAAACCTGGATATCGGCAAAATGGATCACGCCGGCGCGAATCTGCTGAGCATCCCGGCGGCCCGGCGGCCCGCCGTGCGCCAGGGCATGTTCAGCCTGGTGTCGATCATCCCCGCGGTTTCGCTGCTGCTTTGTATTATCCCGCTTTTGTTCTATGACCTCACGGGCCAAAAGAAGGACCGGGTGATGGCGGAGCTGGCGGAGAGAAGAGCTGAGGAGAAAAGCGGACCCGATCCAATCATAAAAAAAGATAATTGGGTAAAGATAATTGAGTAAAGATAATTAGAGTAAAGATAATAGAGTAAAGATAATAGAGTAAAGATAATAGAGTAAAGATAATTAAAAAAAGATAATTGAAAAAAGATGACAAAAACAAGGAGGTCACCCCATGACCCAGCCATATGGCGGCGCAATCCTGATCACCGGCGCGTCCTCGGGCATCGGAAAGGCGTCCGCCGAGGCCTTCGCCCGGGCGGGATACACGGTCTTCGCGGCGGCGCGGAGCATGGAGGAAAAGACGGAGAGCGTCGGCGCGGGCAGCGTCACAGGGCTGCGCGTGGATGTCACCGACGAAGCCTCCGTGCAGCGGGCCAGGGCGCTCGTCGAGGCGCGGGGCGGCGTGGGGATTCTCCTCAACTGCGCCGGCATGGGCATCGCCGGCGCGGCGGAGGATACCCCGGAGGCGGAGCTGCGCTATCAGTTCGAGGTGAATTACTTCGGCGTGCTGCGGGTCAACCGGATCTTTATGCCCCTGCTGCGGGCGCGCGGCGGCGGCCTTGTGCTGATCGTCAGCTCGGTGGCGGGGCGTGTGCCGGTGCCCTACCACACGCACTACAGCGGAACGAAGCACGCGCTGGACTGCTACGCGGAGGCTCTGCGCATGGAGGCGGGGCAGTTCGGTATCCGCGCGGCGCTGATTCAGCCCGGCGGCACACGGACAAGCATTACCGCCAACCGGCATATCGCCGTGCCGGAGGGCTCGCCTTACGCGCCGGGCTGCGCCGCCGCCGAAGCGCGTTTCGCCCATGACGAGGAAAAAGGGATGCCGCCGGAGAAAACCGCCCAGGCGGCATTGAAGCTCGCGCAAATGAAAAACCCGCCCGTACGGCTGACCGTAGGCGGCTTCTATAAGCTGATAATGCTGCTGCGCCGGATTGCCCCGGCGAGGCTCTTTGAGGCGGCGCTGAAGAAGATGTATCGGTAGGGGTGGGAGATGACGCTGTGAATATTGGAAAAATTTGTTGACTTTTTAGAACGTATGTGCTATACTGTAGTTGCGTTTACGCTTGCACGGAAAGCGTTAGTCCCTCTGGAAGTCAATGAAGATTGACAAAGGAGGTGAGGCGTTACATGGAGATGCTGCTGGCAATAGGTTTCGTATACCTTTGCGCCATGTTGTTGCTCGCCGTAGCCAAAAACAAGAACTAACCGCTCTCCCTGACTAGCAACCAGCGAGCGGTTAGTACCTCGTAAAAAAAGAGGGACGCCTCTGGCAACGCGTTCAACGCCCCCTTACATCTTTAGTATACACCAGTAAACCGAGGATGTCAAGGGGGCATTTCTTTTTAGATGGGCCGCTCACAACCGAAAACAAGAAGCGCGGCCGGCAATTGTGTAAATCTTTCATGAATTCTTGCCGCTTGCTCTTGCTATTTGCGCGCGCAGCGGTTATACTTATTGAAAATATATACTCGCAACGATCCAAGAGCTACAAGAGCTATCCAAGAGAAAAGAGGGTAACGGCTTCATGAATGAATCAACGCGCAGCGCCATATCCATCCAGAACCTCACGAAGTCCTACGGCTCCCACGTGGTGCTCGAGAACATCAGCCTCGAAATCCCCCGGGGGCAGATCGTGGGCCTCATGGGCCCCAATGGCAGCGGCAAAACCTCGCTGATGAAGATTCTCACCGGTATGATCAACGACTACTCCGGCCAGGCGCTTATCGACGGGGAGCCCATCGGAGCGCGGACCAAGGCCGCCGTGGCCTATCTGCCCGACAAAAACTTTTTGCCCGGCTGGATGACCGCAAAGCAGGCGATCAATTACTTCGCCGATTTTTACAAAAATTTCGACAAGGCAAAGGCCTTCGAGATGCTGGGGGCCTTCTGGCTGGAGCCGGGCATGAAGGTGAAGACCATGTCGAAGGGAATGCAGGAAAAGCTGCTGCTGCTGCTGGTGATGTGCCGCGCCGCGAAGCTCTATGTTCTGGACGAGCCTCTGGGCGGCGTCGATCCCTCCGCGCGGCAGTTCATCATGGACACGATTCTGGGCAACCGGCCCGAAGGCTCCACCATCCTGCTTTCGACCCACATGGTCTACGACATGGAGCGCGTGTTCGACATCGCGCTGATGATCGGCCGCAAGCAGGTGCTGGTCAACGACCGGGTCGCCTCACTTTCCGCGAGGGGCAAGACCCTCAATCAACTGTTCCAGGAGGTGTTTCCTTATGTTGGGTAAATTATTGAAGCATGACTTCATGCAGACGGGCCGCAGCATCTTTTGGCTCATGGCCGGCGGCGCCGCGGTGGGCGGGCTGGTGACCATCATCTCCAGCACGAAGGATATCGGCGCGGGGCAGTTCGCGGCGGCCATGCTGCTCAACGCCCTGCTCATCTTCGTGGCCCTGGCGATTCCGGTGCTGAGCCTCGTGTTCATCCTCGTGAGCACCAACCGTTCCCTTTTCACCGAGCAGGGCTATCTGGCGTTTTCCCTGCCGGTTTCCAGCGAAAAGCTGCTGCTGTCAAGGTTTCTCACCAATGTGATCTGGATTTTGCTCAACTATCTTGTCAGCGTCGGCCTGTTCGCCGTTATGATGACCAACCTGCGCCGCATGTTTAAAAACGCGGGCGAATCCCTGCTGGCGTCCATGGAGGGCGCGGGCGATCTTCAGGCGCAGCTGGGCGACGCGTTTTATTTCCCGAGCTTTTCGGCGGTGCTGCAGTTCGGCGGCCTGCTTCTGGCCACTCTTTTGATGTTCCTCATCCTCGCCATGATGACCGCGATTTTCGTGATCACCCTGAGCCATGTGCGGCCCTTTCAGCAAATGGCCGGGCTATGGATGATCGTCTTCCTCGTGGCCTCGTCGGTGCTCTTTTTCTTCTCTGTCAAGTGGATCAGCCAGGCCTTGCCCTGGCCCTTTATCCTGACCATTTTCGCCACCGGCGATATGCTGGGGGGGCAAAACGAGAGCGTTACGGTCAACATGACCACGGCGCTTGTGATGCTGGGGCTCAGCGGCGGGCTTTTCGCCGTGACCGACTGGCTCTTCAAGCGCAAAATCAGCCTGAAGTAGGGGCTCAAAAATTTGAGCCCATGCGCAAAGATTTAAATGACCAGGGTTCAAAATTTTGAACCCCTACCCGGATGGCTCCGGGCCCGTAGGGGCTCAAAAATTTGAGCCCATGCCAACAGCCCATAAGCCCATAATTATAATAATGACCAGGGTTCAAATTTTGAGCCCATGCGTGCAAAGATTTATATGACCAGGGTTCAAAATTTTGAACCCCTACGCACAAAAAATCAAACATGACCAGGGTTCAAGTTTTTGAACCCCTACGCACAAAAAAATCAAACATGACCAGGGTTCAAATTTTTGAACCCCTACGCGAAATTTAATTAGGATTTGAATTTCATGGGACGTCTTGGAATCTTTGGCGGGAGCTTTTGCCCGCCGCACCTGGGGCATCGCCGCGCGGCCGTGTTTTTTGCCAACGCGCTGAGGCTTGACCGCGTATTGATCATTCCCGCCGCGCGGCCGCCGCTCAAAAAAGCCCTGTGGGGCGCCTGCGCCGATGACCGCATGGAGCTGTGCAGCCTTACTTTTTCGGGGGATTCCCGCGCGTGGATCTCGGATATTGAGCTGCGGCGGGCGGGCCCTGGCTTCACCGCCGACACCCTGCGGCAGGTCGGGCGGGATTATCCGGGCCAGGAGCTGTTCCTCCTCGTCGGCGCGGATCAGCTGGCGAAATTCGACCAGTGGAAGGACTGGCGGAAGATTCTGAAGGCATGCGTATTGGTCGTTTTGCGGCGGAATGACGCAGCCTTGGAGATGCCGGAGGCACTGGAGCCGTTCCGGGACCGCGTGGTTCTGCTGGAGGGCTTCACGCCGCTGGAGGTCAGCTCCACCGAGCTGCGGGCGAGGCTTCTCGCGGGGGAGGACGTATCCCCCTGGATGGAGCCCGCCGCGCTGGCATATATTAAGGAAAAGGGGCTGTTTACAGTCCCGCCCGAAACGCGCGGCGCGTGCAGGGCTATCCTTGAGCCGCTGCTGACGGAAAAGCGCCTTGCCCACTGCGAGCGTGTCGCCGACGCGGCCATGGAGCTGGCGCGGCGCTGCGGCGCGGATCCCCACAAGGCGATGCTGGCGGGGATGCTTCATGACGCGGCAAAAAATATGCCTCCCCACAGGCAGCTGGAATTATGCGAGCGTTACGGAAAGCCCTTGAAAAAAGGCCGTACGGGCGCGCCGCCCCAGTCGGTTTGGCACGCCTTCGCGGGGGAGGCCTTTCTGGCGCTGGACTGCGGCGTCACCGACCCGGACGTACTTTCCGCCGTGCGCTGGCACACCACCGGCCATCCCGGCATGACGCTGCTGGAGGAAATCATCTTCGTGGCGGATTTGATCTCCGCCGACCGCTGCTATCCGGATGTGGGCAGGGTGCGCGCCCTGGCGGCCGGCAGCCTCCGGGAGGCGAGCAGGTATATCCTGCGCTTTATCATCGCCAAGGCCCGGCGCGAGGGGCATCAGCTGTATCCCGCCTCGCTGGACTGGTACGAAGAAATAAAAAAGGCCTAACGACAGCGGGCCGGCCCAATTGTTCATTGTTAATTGTTCACTGTTCATTAAAAATCAGGAGGAAGCCTATGACCCCCGAAGCACTGGTAAAAGCCCTCGCGGCCATCCTGGACAGCAAGAAGGCGCAGGATATCAAGGCCATTCACACCACGGAGCAGACCATTCTCTCGGACTACTTTTTGCTGGCCAGCGGCACCTCCTCCACCCATGTGAAGGCCCTGGCCGACGAGCTGGCGTTTGAGATGAAGAAACAGCACGGGATCTCCCCCCAGGGCGTGGAGGGCCGCGCCACCGGCTGGATCCTCATCGACTACGGCGCGGTGATCGTGCATGTCTTCCAGGCCGAGCAGCGGGAGTATTATAATCTCGAGCGGCTGTGGGAGGACGGGGAGGCCGTTGCGCTGGAGCTTGAGGATTAAGCCTGAGAACTTAGTGTGAAGATTTAGATTGTAAATTGGCAAACAACAAATAATGCGATAAAATCGGAGTGATTACTATGCCCAGCCCATACAACGTTCACGAGGTCGAGGCCAAATGGCAGCGGCTGTGGGAGGAAAGCGGCGTCTTCCACGCCAAGCAGGATTTCAGCCTGCCCAAGTTTTTCGCGCTCATTGAGTTTCCCTACCCCTCCGGGCAGGGGCTCCATGCCGGGCATCCAAGGCCATACACGGGCCTGGATATCATCGCCCGCAAAAGGCGCATGGAGGGCTATAACGTGCTCTTCCCCATCGGCTGGGATGCCTTCGGCCTGCCGGCGGAGAATTACGCCATCAAGAACCACGTGCATCCCGCCGCCATCACGGCGCGGAACATAGCCAACTTCAAAAAGCAGATGCGGTCCCTGGGCTTCAGCTTCGACTGGAGCCGCGAGGTGGACACCACCGACCCCCATTACTACAAATGGACCCAGTGGATCTTTCTGCAGATGTTTAAACAGGGCCTTGCCTATAAGAAGGAAATGGCCGTCAACTGGTGTACCTCCTGCAGCTGCGTGCTGGCCAACGAGGAGGTCGTGGGCGGCGTGTGCGAGCGCTGCGGCTGCGACGTGGTGCAAAAAAACAAAAGCCAGTGGATGCTTCGCATTACCGCCTATGCTCAGCGCCTCAACGACGACCTGGACGAGGTGGATTTCATTGAGCGGGTAAAGGTGCAGCAGCGCAACTGGATCGGGCGCTCCACGGGGGCGCAGCTGCGCTTCGCCACCACGGCGGGGGAGGCCCTTGAGGTCTATACCACCCGGCCGGACACCCTCTTCGGCGCGACCTATATGGTCATTTCGCCGGAGCATCCGATGCTGGAGGTCTGGAAGGACAAGCTGACAAATTGGGATGAAATTCACGCTTATCAGCGCGAGGCGCAGAAAAAAAGCGAATTCGAGCGCACCGAGGTCAACAAGGAAAAGACCGGCCTGCGGCTGGAGGGCGTGCGCGCCGTCAACCCGGTTACCGGCAGGGAAATCCCCATCTTTATCTCGGACTATGTCCTCATCTCTTACGGCACGGGGGCGATCATGGCGGTGCCCGGGCACGACACCCGCGACTGGGAATTTGCCCGCGCCTTTGATTTGCCCGTCATAGAAGTCGTCGCCGGCGGCGATGTCGAAAAAGAGGCCTTCACCGACTGCGAAACCGGCGTGATGGTGAACTCCGGCTTTTTGGACGGCCTGCCCGTGGATGCCGCGAAAGCGAAAATCACGCATTGGCTCGCGGAGCGGGGCCTGGGCGAGGCCAAGGTGAATTTTAAATTGCGGGACTGGGTCTTTGCCCGCCAGCGCTACTGGGGCGAGCCGATTCCGATTGTGCACTGCCCCTGCTGCGGCGCGGTGGCCCTGCCCGAAAGCGAGCTCCCGCTGACGCTGCCCCAGGTGGAGCGCTACGAGCCCACGGACACCGGGGAATCCCCCCTGGCGCTGCTCACGGACTGGGTGAACACCACCTGCCCCCAGTGCGGCGGCCCCGCCAAACGCGAAACCGACACCATGCCCCAATGGGCGGGCTCCAGCTGGTATTTTTTGCGCTATTGCGACCCGACGAACAGCGAAGCCCTGGCAAGCGCCGAGGCGCTGAAATATTGGATGCCCGTGGATTGGTACAACGGCGGCATGGAGCACACCACGCTGCATCTGCTCTACAGCCGGTTCTGGCACAAGTTCCTCTGCGACATTGGCGTGGCGCCAAGCCCGGAGCCTTATCAGAAACGCACCAGCCACGGCATGATCCTGGGGGAAAATGGCGAGAAGATGTCAAAATCCCGGGGCAACGTGGTCAATCCCGATGAGATCGTCGCCCAGTATGGCGCCGACACCCTGCGGCTTTATGAGATGTTCATCGGCGACTTCGAGAAATCCGCGCCCTGGAACTCCGCATCCATCAAGGGCTGCCGCAGGTTTTTGGACCGCGTCTGGGCCCTGCAGGATATCGTTGTGAAGGGCGGGGGCTATCGCCCTGAGCTGGAAGGGGAATTCCACCGCGCCATCCGGAAGGTAACAAATGACATTGAGGCGCTCAAGCACAACACCGCCATCGCGGCGCTGATGTCGCTGCTCAACCGGATCTGCGACAGCGGCGCGGTGACCGGGGGCGAGCTGCGCGCGTTTTTGCTGTTGCTCAACCCCTTCGCGCCGCATGTGACGGAGGAGCTGTGGGAGCGGCAGGGCTTTGGCAAGCGCGTCACGGACCAGCGCTGGCCAAGCTACGACGAGGCAAAGTGCCAGGAGAAAAGCGTCGAGATCCTGGTGCAGGTCAACGGCAAGGGCAAGGCGCGGCTCCTGCTGCCGGCGGATATTTCCTCCGAGGAGGCCCTGCGCCTGGCAAAAGAAAACGAGGCCGTCGCCGCGGCCATTGCCGGCACGCCTTTGGTCAAAGAGCTCTATGTGCCCGGCCGGTTGATTAATTTAGTTGTCAAAAAATAAAAACAGTTGACAACCGGCTTGTTTTGCGATATAATAAAATACGGTATTCTTTGAGTAATGGATCACAATACATCAGCAACCGGATCCAGCAAATGAGGGGAGGGAATCGCATGAGTCAAGTGAAGGTAAAAGAAAACGAGTCGTTGGACAGCGCGCTCCGTCGGTTCAAAAAGCAGACCTCCCGTGACGGAGTCATTCAAGAGGTGAGAAAAAGAGAGCACTACGAGAAGCCTTCTGTCCGGAAGAAGAAAAAATCGGAGGCGGCACGCAAGCGCAAGTACAAGTAGCACCCGAAAAAACAACAGGAGACGCTCCGTGGGCGTCCCCTGTTTTTTTATTTGTGTTCAAGTGTCTCTTTTCATGAATTATTCCGGATACCGCTCCACCCGGATTCCCTGGCGGGGGAAGAATACCGAGCAGATAAAAGATGTGATGGGGATGGCTGTGATGATACTCAGGCTTCCCACGAGGGACTGCAGAATATCCACCGCGATATGCTCCCGGTTAAGCACCTGCGTCAGGTTCGCCGAATAGTTCACCACCAGCAGGATTACGCCCATGGAGCCGCCGATATAGGCCAGCATCAGGGTGTTTGTCATGGTGCCGATCATGTCCTTGCCGATGGCGAAGCCCGAGCGCATGAGCTCCGCCGGCGGCAGCTCCGGCTCCTTGCTGCGGATCTCCTCCAGGGCGGAGACAATCGACATGGTGACGTCCATCAGCGCGCCCACGGAGCCGATGAGGATCATGCAGAAGACCGTGGCCTTCAGGTTGATGGGATGATCCGGGTTGAGCTGCAGCAGAAAGACGGATTCGTCGTCCAGAAGCCCGGTAATATGCATGGGGCGGTCCATCAGCAGCATCAACAGCCCGGAGACCAGCACGCCGCTGACGCAGCCCAGACCTGCCGTCAGGCTCTTGATGCTCGGCCCCTGCACCAGCAAAAGATTCGTCGTGACAATATAGACGCAGATCATCAGCGTCCACAGATAGATGTTGCGCCCGGTCAGCACGGCGGGCACAAGCACCGTAAAAATCGCCAGAACCGTCAGGCACAGCGAAAGAATCGTGTTGATGCCTTTTTTGCGGGCAAAGAGAATCACAAGCGCGATGAAAAGCGCCGTGAGCAGCAGCAGGGGAGTGGTGCGCATGTAGTTATAAAAGATATAGCCCGTTTCCCCACTGGCCTCCTCCTCCACAAGAAGCAGCACGCTGTCGCCCCGCCCGACACCGGTGTGGTCCGTGGCATAGGCGCTGTCGATCTCCTGGACGCAGTGGATGGTCTCATTTTTCAGCGGGCCCCGGCTGAGAACGCGGGCCTCGAAGCGGATCGTCGTCAGCGTCAGGTCGTTCTGTTCGCCGTAATCGCTGGACTCCTCCGCGAGCATATGGAGCACCCTGGCCGCAATGATACTGTAATCCCCCTGGGGGTTAAAAATCCGCTGCCCGCCCATGGCAACGCGGTTCCCCGCCAGGAGGAAGCCCAGGGACAGCAGCAGGGTGATGCCGTAGACGATCCATTGCCTTTGCCGTTCTTCTGTGATCTGTTTCATAGCGCGCCGCCCTACCTGTTTTGATAGGCCAATTATACGCCATGAAGAAAGGCTTGTCAAGAACGGGAGCGCCTGCCGCCCCCCAGCAGCAGCCAGGCCACAGCCAGCAGCAGCGCAAGCGCCAGGAGGGTATAGACCGTGAACCCTTGACGCAGCACAAAAAAACAGCCGAACTGATAGACGAGAAACGAGGCCCCGTAGGCGAAGGCTGTCTGATAGCCCAGCGCGAAGAGCGTCCAGCGCAGGGAGGCCATCTCCCGGCGCAGGGCGCTGACCGCGGCGACACAGGGCGCGCACAGCAGATTGAACAGCAGAAACGAGTAGCCCGAAAGCGGCGTAAAGGCCTCCCGAAAGCCGTGCCAGAGCTCCGCCGCTCCGCCCTCGTGAGAGAAGCCATAGAGGATTCCCAGGGTGGATACCGCGTTTTCCTTGGCGAGAAAGGCGGTCGCCGTGGCCGCCACAGCCTGCCAGCCGCCAAAACCCAGCGGCGCGAACAGCCAGGCGGCGGAGCGCCCCGCCCGGGCGAGAAGACCCTCCGAAAGCGTTCCGGTCAGCGTAAGCTCCCCATCCTTCCAGGCGGCGGAGGAAAGGAACCATACCAGCATGGAAGAAAGCAGTATCACCGTTCCGGCCTTTTTGAGGAAGGAAAGGCTGTGCTCCCATACGCCGCGCGCCAAATGGCGCAGCGGGGGCAGGCGGTAGGGCGGAAGCTCCAGCACGAAGGGCGCGTCGTCCCGGGGGAATACCCGCAGCTTTCGCAGCAGCGCCCCGGAGACCAGCACAGCGGAAATCCCCGCGAAATAGACGCTGGGCGCGACCCACCAGGCTCCGCCGAAGAGTGCCCCGGCGATGAGCGCGATGATGGGCAGCTTCGCGCTGCAGGGCAAAAAGGTGCAGCTGATCATCGCGACGCGGCGCTCCCGCTCGTTTTCGATGGTGCGGGTGGCGAGAATGCCGGGCACACCGCAGCCGGTGGCCAGCAGCAGGGGCATAAAAGAGCGGCCCGAAAGCCCGAAACGGCGAAACAGCCGGTCCAGCAAAAAGGCGATGCGCGCCAGATAACCGCAGCCCTCCAGAAAGGCAAGGCAGAAAAATAGCAGCAGCATCTGCGGCACAAAGCCCAATACCGCGCTCATGCCGGCCAGAAGGCCGTCCAGCAGCAGGGCGGAAAGCCAGGGGCTAAGCGCCCACTGCGCGAAAAGCCGCTCCAGCCAGAGCGACAGGCCGGATAAGCTCTGGCCCACAGCGTGCGAAAGCCACGCCCCCAGCGTCGAAACGGATATGTAGTAGACCAGGAGCATGAAGAAGGCAAAGATCGGCAGCGCCAGAACGGGATTGGTCAGCAGGCGGTCAATGCGCTGGCTGGGCTCGGGGCGCTGGTTCTTTTGCAGGCAGCGGCGCGCGAGTACGCCGATCTGGTCATAGCGCCCCCCCGCGATGACGCTGTCTCCCTCCCTGTTTTCCGGGAAAATGCCCGGATGCTCCCGCGCCGCGATCGGATCCCGCTCATACAGCTTGATCGCGGTAAATCTCCGCAGCCGCGATGGGACATGCCGGGGCAGGCGGGCCTCCAGCGCGGCGAGCTCGCCCTCGGCCACGGCGCTGAAGCGGCTCCAGGGCTTTGGCGGGGGCTGCGCGGCAAGCGCCGGCAGCCGGCGGAGCAGCTGGGGCACCCCCAGGCCCCGCAGAGCCGAAATCCGCACAACGGGGCAGCCCAGCGCCTTCGACAGCGTTTCCAGCCGCAGCAGGTCGCCCCGTTTTTCCAGCACATCCATAAAATTCACGGCCACAAGCATGGGGATTCCCAGCTCCAGCAGCTGTGTGGTTAAATAAAGATTGCGCTCCAGATTTGTGCCGTCTACCAGGTTCAAAACGGCTTCCGGGCGCTGGCGGAGCAAAACATCCCGGGTAATGATTTCCTCCGGCGAAAACGGCGACAGCGAATAGATCCCAGGCAGGTCCAGCAGCGTTACGTCCGGCGCGCCGCGCAGACGGCCCTCTTTTTTTTCGACCGTCACGCCCGGCCAGTTGCCCACGGACTGGTTCGAGCCGGTAAGAGCGTTGAACAGCGTGGTTTTGCCGCAATTGGGGTTGCCAACCAGGGCAATGGACCGCGAGGCCTTGCGCATGGGAATTCCGCCTTTCCGCAAAGGATGTCCTCTTCCTTCCATATGCGAAAAGGCGGAAAAAAATTCTTCGGCCGTTATGATCCTGCGTGGGGCGGGGTTGATTGTATAAAATAAATTATTTTTGTGGCCTGTTGTTTGTGGTTATTGTGCGCACGCGAGACCATGCGCGACTACACTCGCGAGTGTAGTCGCGCATGGTCTCGCGATCATCTCTTGTCTCTCTACTCTTCCTTGAACGCCCGCAGCGTTTTGACGCCGCCCAGAACCAGCGCGGCCATGGCGCAGCCCAGGGCGATGCTGTGCCCAATAGACAAAGCGCGGGCAACGGACATGGCGCGGCGGCTCAGACGCAGGGCTTTGGATGTCTCAATCATGGAATTTCTCGCTCCTTTGCTATGATTATTTTCGCGCCAAGGCTCATTCCCCCACCAGAAGCACCCCGTGGGCAATGGCCGGAATCGTCTCGCTTTGCATGGGCGAAATCGCCGAAAGCAACGCGCCCGTGCCCAGAAACAGCACGCGTTTGAGCTCGCCGCGCTCCAGCTTCGGCAAGGCATCGGCGCAGAGCACGGCAGCGGAGCAGCCGATGCCCGAACCGCCCACGCCCGCGTCCTGCCTGGCCGTGTCATACAACAGCACGCCGCAATCCTGGTGCACCGGCGAAACATCCAGCCCCGCCTCTTTCCGCACAAGCCCGCGGAACAGCGTGGAACCGATTTCCCCCAAATCCCCGGTGAGAATCTGGTCATAGTCCGCGGGCGATGTTTTGGTATCCCGCAAAAAGCGGATAAGGGTATCCGCGGCGGCGGGAGCCATGGCGGCGCCCATCTCGTTGGCGTCATTGACGCCGAGATCCATCACGCGCCCGAAAATCACCTGGGATACATGGGCGCTGTGGGCGGAAAGCGCGTTGCCCTCGTCCGTATCGATCACCACGGCCCCGGCGGCTGTCGCCGTGCGCTGGGCCGTGGGCGTAGGCTGCCCGCCGTATTCCAGGGGGAAGCGGAACTGTTTTTCCGCCGAGCAAAAGTGGGAGGAGGCCGCCGCCATTGTGCGCCGGAAGCCGCCGCCGTCCACAGACAGCGCGGCCAGGGCCAGGGCCAGCGCGAAGGTGGAGCAGGCGCCGTATACCCCCGCCAGAGGCATGCTGTAGTCCCGCTGGGCGAAGCTCGTGGCGGTGCATTGGTTGAGCAGGTCCCCGCCAAAAAAGAGCTCAATCTCCTCCGCCTTGCGCTGCGAGGCCACCAGGGCGCGTACAATCGCGGCCAGCTGCAGGCGTACCTCGGCTTTTTCCCAGGAGCTTTCGTCAAATTTGGGCTCCGGGAAGATGTCGTCCAGCTGTTGGCCCAGCGGGCCCTCGCCCTCAATAGTGCCGCCGATGGCGGCGCGTCCCGCGATAAAGGGCCGTGAGGGCAGCTCAACCGTATATTTTCCGACACGTCTGGGCATTCGGGATCGCTCCTATCTGATAAAGAAATAATATATCACGCCATACAGCGTACAGACCGCGCTGCCATAGACCAGCACCGGGCCCGCCAGGCGGAACAGGTTCATGCCTACCCCGAGAATCCGGCCCTCGCTCTGGAATTCCATGGCCGGCGAAACGATGGAATTGGCGAAGCCCGTGATCGGGACGCCAAGACCCGCCCCGGCGTGCTTCGCCAGCCTGTCATAAAGGCCGAAGGCGGTGAAGACAGCGGTGAGCACGATGAGAGTGACGGGCACCATAGCGCGCGCCTGCTCCTCGGACATCCGCAAATGCTTGAAAAACAGCGAAAGGCCTTCGCCAAACGCGCATACCGCGCCGCCTATCAAAAAACTGAGCGCCCAGTTCTTCAGGTGCGTGCTGGGAGGTGAAGCCAGCTTGACCATATTTTGATACTGCGTCTTGTCTGTTTTCATCTTGGAATACGCCTCCGTTCCGGGCTTAGCTTTCCCGCCTTTTGATTGAATAGTCTTTCGATTGAAAAAATTCGATTGAATAATTTCGATTGCATAATTTCGAAAAAATATTGCTGGGAAAAATTACTGAGATCACAGTATCGCGAAATAATTATACGTAATGCCCTTGTTCAGCCAGACCACGGAGTTTTGCAGCACCTCCCTGCCAACCGTGAAGCCCGTCTGTGTGATCGACATCGCGCAGTTTGTGTAGTTGGTGCTCTCTCCCCGGATAGCGAAGCCGAAGAGCTGCTCCACCGGCACGCTGCTGCCGGATTCGTATACGGCGGGAAAGCTGGACGGAAAAACGAACACCGCCCGGGCCCGCGCGCCGATCTCCACCGTCTGCGAGGACGTGGTGCTTCCGTTGCCGGGATAGGTTCCCATGCGGAAGGGCCCGCCGAGCCAGTCCTTCTCCCCGGATGTCAGATGGATATCCTCATTGCCGATATGCGAGCCGCACAGCAGCTCCTTCTGCAAAAATGAGCCCAGGCTCAGCCCCGTGCTCACCGCGGGGCAGAAATCGGCGACGATCTGCGCCCAGGCCTCCAGCACGAAGGCGTCGGTGTCCCGGTGCGCGGTCACGCTGCCGCAGCCCGAGGCCTCGACGTTGAGATCGCTGGCAAAGGTGATCATGTCCAGCACGCTGGTGAAGATATCGTGACAGCGGTCACCGCCCTCCGCGAAGGGCACATGGACGCTCAGCCGCAAACGCACCGCGGCGCTGCGGCAGTATTCCTGGCGCTCCAGCACGCCGTCATTGTTTTCCACAAATTTATCCGTGATCCGCACGGAATCGAGGCCCACGGCCACCAGGGCGT
This sequence comes from Oscillospiraceae bacterium, assembly GCA_009777055.1. Lineage (GTDB taxonomy): Bacteria > Bacillota > Clostridia > Oscillospirales > Acutalibacteraceae > WRMQ01. The sequence continues at coordinate 1,703 of WRMQ01000049.1, read as the reverse complement.
CGCGCAGCGGCACCGCCTTGTTCGCCGCGGGATATTCCGTTAAAAAACCGATGCCTTCGAGAGCCTCCTGCTGGTCCAGCCATTCCGCGATGGCGCTGGGCATCGCGCTGATCGCGCTGTTCATATGTGTTCCTCCTTTAAATTTTTGAGGAGTTAAATTTGAGAATTTAAATTTTTGAACCCCTACGGCTTATTCTACCATGCTTCTGATAATCGCCCAAATGTGGCTTGGCGTGTCGCCGCAGTAGACCCGTTCCGCCCGGTCGACGGTGTAGCGCTCGTCGCCGCACTGGATCCACAGCTCGCGGCCCAGCTGAGTCAGGTCGTGCTCCGGCGGGCCGAGATAGAGATAATACCCCTCCCGGTTGAAGCCGATGCGGGTGTTGATTCCGCCGAGGTACATCTTATTCTTATAGCGCAGCGGCTGGATAAACGCGCCGAAGTGCTCCGTCTGCCAGTTGTCGGGCAGGCACAGCCGCACCTGCCGCCCAAAGCGCTCCATCGCCTGCTTGATTTCTTTTATTTCCTGCATGTATGTTCTCCTATCTTCGCTTCCATATCGCGCCGTGCACGCCGAAGCCCGTGTCGCGCAGCAGCTCGCGGATCGCCTCAAGGGCGGCGACGCGCAGCTGCTCCGCCTGCTCCAGCCTCTGCTTCGTCAGCTGCGCCGTTCCCTGCTTCGTCACCGTGATATCCCCGGCCTTGAAGGTGGAGATATCCTCCTCGCCGGCGGCGGTTTCCCGCAGCAGCATCGTGCAGTAGGCCATACAGGCCGCGGCGCGGTCAACGCGGGGATCCTCGGCGTAGACGGGGCGCTTGAGCTGCGGGCGCAGCTGGGCCAGGGCGGCGTTGCAGAAGGGCAGCGCCTCCCGCGCGGTATCGTCGTCAAGCTCCGTGAGCAGCCGAAGCTGCCCCAAAACGGTCCATTGGCTCATGGGAACCTCCTTTTTTTGAATCAGAAATAACAAATTTCAGTTGATAACCAGGGCAGTTGATAATCAGGAGGCGGAACCTCCGCCCCGCCTCCCCGCTTTTTTCATCCTGTGTTTTCAACGAGCTATCAAAACCGCGTTTGCGGATTGACGCTTACTGCAGCACCTTCGCGGCGCCGGGGAAGAGCTTGGCGAAGCCCACGGTGGCGCTGATCGCCGCGCGGTCGAGCTGGCGGTCGATGAGCTTGTCGTAGTCGGTGACGATCTCGCCGGCCTTCACCATCTCAAGGGCGCAGTTTTTGTCCAGGGCAACGATTTTGCCCGCGGGCACGGCGGCGGACTTGATCAGCTCCGCCCCCAGCGGGGTGATCATGCGGCCTGCGCCATGAAAATTGAGCCCCGCCGCGGCGTCGCGCATCTCGTCCAGGGCAAGGAGCTCCTCCATCTGGGCGGCGGACGCCAGAATAGTCGTCATCTCGAAGGGGTCGAAGCTGTTCCACAGGCTGATGAGATCGGCGTAGGCGATATTGCCACCCGACATACTGACCGTGCCGGCGGTGGTGCCGGAGCTGCCGTCGCCGTTGATGAGGACATCCACCGCGTCGGCCAGCAGGGTCTTGGCGATGGTCGCGCCGATATGGCGCAGGGTGACGGTGAAGAGGTCCAGGCGGTGAAAGCGAACAGCCTCATAGGAGGCGGAAAGCAGGCGGCCGCGCTTCTTCATGGTCACCAGGCTCTCCTTGGTGCGCAGCGTGGTTTCGGGCAGTGAAT
>WRMQ01000048.1 GCA_009777055.1 Oscillospiraceae bacterium | reverse complement strand
ATCTCCTGGGTCGAAACCCCGCCGGGAAGGATCACGGACAGGCTTACGCGTAAATCCAGGAGGATGCGGTGCATGGTCTGGTTCAGGCCGGAGGACGACAGGTCACTTCGCACGGTGGACAGCGCGTGCCCCGTCATTGTCAGCGGCACGGATATATGAGGGCCTCTGCCCGTGAACAGCTCGCTGCCCGTCAGCGCGCCAAGAGGAATCCGCAGCTTTGTGTGCCGCAGCGTAACAGCCTCCTCCACCGCCGCGTTGATCTTTCCCCTGATCAGGTTGATTTCCAGGGTGTTTGTCTGAATGGAGCGGATCGCGCCCTCCGCCGCGCTGAAGGTGACCAGGCGTTCGTAGTTGACCCGCTCCTCCAGCAGCACGGACTCCACCGCCTCAACGACCGCCGTGGCCGCCTGCTGTTTGGCCGCGTTTTCCGCCAGGGCGCGCACCTGGGGCGAGGCACGCTTTTCCAGAACGGGGAAAAGCAGTGCCGCGATGAGAATAATGGCTCCCAGCGCGAAAAGCAGGCGCGGCGGGACTTTCCGCCGCCGAAAGCGCGGGCCGGGCCGGAAGACGTGGTATCGCGGGCGGGGCATAGGATACAATCGGCGCATGGCAAGGCCCCCTCATGTAGAATGATAGATGTCATATATAATATTATATTATATGCGGCATATCGTGTAATGTATCTGGCTTTCGGAAAGAATATATATATATAGATTTTGAAAAGAATTTAACTTGCGCGCAAAAGCATTTTGTGCTATACTGTAAGCAAGCCAAGAGAGTTGTGTAAGCCAGGAGGGAGCGCGTGAAGGCGGTTGTGCAGCGTGTCACACAGGCGCGCGTTATCGTGAAAAATGAAACCGTGGGCGAAATCGGCCCGGGGTTTTTGATTCTGCTGGGCGTGGTTCAGAAGGATACCCCCGCGGAGGCCGGGCTGCTGGCGGCAAAGATCGCGAAGCTGCGCGTCTTCCGGGACGCGGAGGACAAGATGAATCTTTCCCTGCTGGATACCGGCGGGGAGGCTCTGGTCATTTCGCAGTTCACGCTGTGCGCGGATATCAGAAAGGGCAACCGCCCGTCGTTTACGCCCGCCGCCCCGCCGGAGGAGGCCAACGCGCTGTATGAATATTTTGTGGCCCGCCTGAAGGCCGAAGGGGTTCCAGCGCCCGCCACAGGTCATTTCGGCGCCGAAATGCATGTGGAGCTGATCAATCACGGCCCAGTGACGATTGTGATGGACACGGATACCTGGATGAAATAAGGGAGTGAGTTTTTTTATGCTTGACTATATCTGTATCCCGGTTGGCATGATCCAGAGCAACAGCTATGTTTTGCGGGACCAGGCGAGCGGAGCGCTGGCGCTTATTGACTGCGGGCACTTCAACCGCCGTGTGCGCGAGGCCGTGGAGGAGCGCGGCGGGGATTTGCGGTTTATTTTGCTGACCCATGGGCACTTCGATCATGTGCAGGGCGTGGCCGAGGTGAAGCAGCGGTATCCCGGCGCGCGGGTGTGTATTGGCGCGGAGGACGAGGATTATCTCAGCGGCAAGCGCCAGAGCCTGCCCGGCTGGAGCTCCCGGCACGAAAAGGCCTGCGCGGCGGACCAGCTGCTGCGCGGCGGCGACATCATTGCGCTGGGCGAAAGCCGCCTGCGGGTGATCGCCGCTCCCGGGCATACGCCGGGGGGCGTATGCTTCCGCGCTGAGGCGGATGGCCTGCTGTTTACCGGCGACACGCTCTTTCGCGGGGACTGCGGCAGGGTTGACCTGCCGGGAGGCGATTGGACGACGCTGCAGGCCACGCTGCGCGCGCTGGCCGCCCTGGAGGGGAACGACACCGTACTGCCCGGCCACGGCGAGGCATCCTCCCTGGCGCAGGAAAGGCTAAATATTAGATTTTAGACGTTAGACGTTAGATTTTAGATTTTGGATATTAGACGTTAGATTTTAGATATTAGATTTTAGACCTCTTGCGAAATGGGCGGCTTTTTGTCAGTGGGCGACCACAGGTCGCCCCTACTATGAATTCTGCCCCAGCTTGATATCAATCCATCGCGAAGGATCATAGTAGGGGCGCACTGTGTGCGCCCGCTGGTAACCAATATAAATTTGGTGTTTGTGCTTGAATATTTGATCCTGGAACTTCGTTTTTTTGTATAGTTTCAACTTTGAGGCTAGCCCTAGAGTCAGGGCTAAGGCTAATATTAATGCTAAGTCGCATTGCCCTGTTAGACTTCTTTCGAAATGGGCGGTTTTTTGCCGGTGGGCGACCACAGGTCGCCCCTACTATGAATGCTGTCCCAGTTCGATATCAGTCCATCGCGAAGGATCATAGTAGGGGCGCACTGTGGCAAATTAGATATTAGATTTTAGACCTTAGATTTTAGATGTACGTTATCCAACGCATATCTAAAATCTAAGGTCTAATATCTAAAGTCTAGCATATCTAGCATTTAAATCTCAAAGCCCGCGAACTCGTCCTCCGGGTCCTCCTGATCCCCCGCCGAAAGCGCGAAGCCGCCCTCCTCCAGCAGCGCGGAGATCCCCTTGCCCGACTGGCTGGCAAGGTTGAGCAGCTCAATGAAGTCCCGGATCACCTCCCGGGGGGTGATGTGGACCGCCGCGCCGATGCGCTCAAGCTCCACCCGCAGAAAGGCCAGTGCTTCCTCGGGCGTAAGGGCGCATTCATAGTCATAAAGCGTCGCGTGCAGCGCCGCCAGTTTCTCGGTGAGCACCAGCAGCTCCCCGTGGGTCAAGGGCTCCAGGCGAAGGATCGGCGACAGCAGGTCCCGGCGGTGTCCGCCCAGCTGCGCGAAGCGGCCCTCCGTGAGCCGCGAGCGCAGCGCGTCGTAGCTGAACACCCCCTTGTCGGCGTCCTCCATGCACTGGGGCGTCGCGCCGATGAACATGCCCATATGCCGCGCCTTGCCCTGCAGGATGTCATTGTACATTGTCAGCAGCTTTTCGTAATTGTATTGCCGCGTGACGCGGTGAGGGATGCGGTAGAGGTTCACCAGCTCGTCGATGAACACCAGCATGCCGCGGTAGCCCGCCTGCACCAAAAAGGCGGAAAGCAGCTTGAGAAAATCGTACCAGTTGTCGTCGGTGACGATCAGCCGGGTGCCCAGGGCCTGCCGGGCCTCCGTGCGGGTGCTGAATTCACCCCGGAACCAGCGCAGCGCCTGGGATTTCCCCTGCTCGTCGCCGTCGCGGTGGGCTCTCCAGTATTTTGACAGCACCAGCCCGAAGTCAAAGCCGTTGACCATGTTTTCCATGGTCTGCACAACCTGGAAGATCCGCCCGGTGACGGCAGGGTCAAAGCCGCTGTCCCCGGGGGCGAGACCGGTTTCCAGCGTTACTTGCGTCTGAATGCCCGAGATCCACTTTTCCAGCACGAGGGGCAGCGCGCCGCCGTCCGGCTTGCCCCGGGTGGACATGCTGCGCATGAGCTCCCGGTAGGTGGCCAGGCCCTGGCCCCGGGTGCCGCTGAAGCGCCGCTCGGGGGAAAGGTCGGCGTCCAGGGCGACGAAGCCTTTTTCCAGCACATGGCCGCGGATGGTTTGCAGCAGGAAGCTTTTGCCGCTGCCGTAGCGCCCCACCAGAAAGCGGAACGCGGCCCCACCCTCCGCGATGAGCTCCACATCCCGCAGCAGCGCGTTGATTTCCGCCGAGCGCCCTACGGTGATATACTCCAGGCCCACCCGCGGCACGACCCCGCCCTTGAGTGAATTGAGCACCGCCGCCGCGATTCTTTTGGGGGCTTTACGATCCAGATTCATCCAACATTCCTTTCCAACGTTCCTTTCCACGGTATCCGGTACTCTTCATGCATTTTTTCATCCTCGATTAAAGTGTCGCCGATATAATCCAGGGCAAGCTCGTTGACGCTTTCCAGCAGGATTTCGTCCATCGGCGGCGGTATGGCGCCGGCGCCGGAGAGAAAATCCACGCAGCGACGCTGTTCGTCCCCCATGGAAGCGCGCAGGGCCTGCCAGGGGTTTTCAGAATAATTCGCCGGGATTGCCTGAGCTTCTTCTTTTTGAGGAAGGCTCTCTTCCGCGGACGCGTCCTCCACAAGCAGCAGCTCCGTCAAGGCGCGGGCCTCGCCGCGGATGCGGTCCAGCTGGCTGAAATCCACGCGCACCTTCACGGGCTCCGGCGGCGGCTCCTCGAAAACGGGCTTTTGAGGGGCTTTTTTTTCATGTCTTCGCGGCCTGGGCCAATCGAACTCCATGGCGAATCCCGAATCGCGCGCCGCGAATTGCCGGTCGGCCGCCAGATCAATGGAAGCGCCGAAGCTTTCGCCGCACACGAGGCGATACAGCGCGGGCTGGCTGTCGCGGAAGCGGAGCATGCAGGCGGCGGGATCCGCGCCCAGGGGATAGGGAAAGCGGGCCAGGGCGCGCAGCCGGGATTCCATCCGCCGCAGCAGATAGCCCAACAGCGCGGGGGCTGACGGAGACAGCCGGACCTCCTCCGCCGGGCCGTGGGGCCCCTCCCCTGCCGCGGGAATCAGCACCGGAATCCCCTCAAAGGGCTGCCGGTCTGCCGGGCGGCGCGGCGTCAGCAGAGCGGCGTGAAAATCCATGCCAGCCGCCGTGAAGGCCCGCGCGGCGGTTTCCAGCACGGCGTCAAAGCAGCGGCGCAGCGGCGCGTGGCCCACCGCCCGGTAAAAGCTGCCGTCCTGCAGCTTGTAGTTGGCAAAATGGCCGGCCAGCGCCAGCTGATCCGTATCGCTGTCCAGCAGGAAGAGCTCCGGAAACCAGCGCTGTGCGCCGTATTGACGCAACAACGCGTCGAATGGCTCCGGTTGGGGGTTTGCCATGGTCCAATCCCGCAGCCAGCCGGGCAGACGGCGGGCGACCGCGCGGTCACGGGGCCCCGCCAGGCAAAGCAGCGCGCATAAGTCCCGGAAGGGCTCCCGCGTGCCGATGGCGTGCAGGAGCTCATAGCAATAGAGCAGGGCATACGCGCTGGAGCAGGGAATATATTCCCCCCGCCGCAGTGCCGTCCGCCAGCTGATGTAGCTGCGCAGCTGCCCGTATTCCAGCATGGCGTAGGTGGGGCGGCGGTATTCGCAGGGCAGAAATGCAGGGAGCTCGTCGCTGAGCCCGGCCAGGAGCTGGCCCTGCTTGCGGAACTGCCGCGTGAGCGCCAGATCGCCGCCGTTGCGCAGAGGAACGTTCAGCGCCCTGCGGATGCTGTAAAGCGGCTCCTCGTTCCACTGCCTTTCGAGCTCCTCCACAAACGGGATTTTTGTGCCCTCGGCCGGTTGGCCGGAATACACGGCCTTTGTCGTTTCGTCTATGATCTTTTCAAAGCCCTGGCCGAGGATCCGGTCCAGCTTCCGGCGGTCAAAGGCGCCGTTTTCGTTGCGCAGCCAACGCTCCATCAGGTTGTCGGAAACCGGGGACAGCGCGAAACGGTATCCACTGAGCTCCCGGAGCCCCGCCTCAACGCGCCGCACGACGCAGCCGATGGCGGGGCTGCCTCCCCTCGCCTCCTCCGCCGCGACGGCGACGCTCCAGCTGCCGTTCTGAAAGCGGTAACGCTCCCGGTGGCTGACAATGACCTCCCGGGGCTCGGGAGGCTGCGGCAGCCGCACCACCGTTCCGCGCAGGGGCTCGTAGTAGCTGAAGCGCTCCGGACGGGACAGCAGGGTTTCGCGCAGCGGGATGCCGTGCAGCGAAAACAGGGGCTCCAGATTGCAAAGCGCGGCGTGAAAGCAGCGCTCCAGAAGCGCGAGCCGCCCGGGCTCCTCTATGAAAAATTTGCTTCGCCGGTAGTTATAGCCCGAATGGCTCAGCAGCAGCCTGGTTTCGTCCTCCAGCGCGGTTTCGGGGCGGCAGTCAGGGTAAAACCGCGCCAGGCCGCAACGCCGCGCCAGAGCCCCGAAGGAGCAGTCGAATCCCTCGTACAATAAAAAATGGCACAAATAATAATCTTTGAACCAGACTTTGACGCGATTGTCAAAAAAGGCGGAATCCAGCTCCCGCAGCGCGAGCCAGGCCTTCGCGAGATTTTGCGCGGCCTGCTCCGGCCCGTCGCTGCCCACGCCCAGCAGCAGCTCATAGAGATAAAGCAAATAATATGACCTGTGGGTCGGCGCGATGTCTCCCCTCCTGACCCGCGCGCGCCAGCAAAAATACCAGCGCAGCTGCTGCACGGTGCAGTCGGCGTAGGTGGGGCGGTCTTCCGTGAGAAGGGTTTCATAGGGATAATCGTCGGCGTAAGCGGCCAGAAACAGCGCCTGCTGACGGAACTGCTCCGCGTCCTTGGCGCCGTAGAGCCGCGCGAAGGCGCTGCCGGAGCTCTTGATTTCCCGCATAGCCAGGATTTCGGGAGGCGCGTAGGTGTTATCGGGCATGAGCGCGCCTCCTATTCGTAAAATTTGATGTTGTATTTTAAGAATAATTATGCTATAATAAGAATGAAAGGAGCTGTTACTATGCCAAATATCAAACCGGTGTCGGACTTGCGCAACTACAACGAGGTTTTGCGGGATGTTTCGGAAGGTTCTCCGGTGTTTCTCACAAAGAACGGGAGGGGCTGCTGCGTGCTGATTGACATTGCGGAATATGAGAAGCTGAAGGCCACGCTGTGGTTAACAAACGAATTGGCCAAGGGTCGAAAGGCCGGAAGAGAACAGGGGTATATTCCTTTGGAAGAAGTTGAGGCAAGATTGGGGATAACAGGGTGAAAATATGGCTGTGCCAAAACGCAGAACGAAGACAACGAATAATCATCCGGCATTCGTTCGCTCAAACTGGCTGTTGTAAATCCTTGCGTAAAACCCGTCCTTTGCCATGAGCTCCTCGTGGCTGCCCTGCTCCACAATGTCGCCGTGGTCCAGGCAGAGGATCAGATCGGCGTTGCGGATGGTGGACAGCCTGTGGGCGATGATGAAGCTTGTGCGGCCCTCCATCAGGTGGTCCATGGCCTTTTGAATGAGAATTTCCGTGCGGGTGTCCACGGAGCTCGTCGCCTCGTCCAGAATTAAAATCCGGTTGTCGGCCAGCACCGCCCGGGCAATCGTCAGCAGCTGCTTTTGCCCCTGGGAGATATTATTGGCCTCCTCGTTGATGATCATGCGGTAGCCGTCGGGCATGGCCTTGATGAAGTGGTGCGCCTGGGCGGATTTTGCCGCCGCGCGGATCTCGCCGTTGCTGGCGTCCAGCCGGCCATAGCGGATATTGTCCTCAATGCTGGCGCTGGTCAGCCAGGTGTCCTGCAGCACCATGCCGATGTTTCTGCGGATTTCGCCCCGGGGATACTCCGCGATGTTGTGCCCGTCGATATAAATCGCGCCCTCCCTGAGCTCGTGAAAGCGCATGAGCAGCTTTACCAGCGTGGTCTTGCCCGCGCCGGTGGGGCCGACAATCGCGACCTTTTGCCCGGCCTTTATTTCGGCGGTAAAATCATTGATCACAATTTCGTCGCAGCCCTCGTAGCCGAAGCGCAGGTGCTCAAAGCGGATATTGCCCTCGACGGCCGGCAGCGGCCGCGCGTTTGTGACCACGCGCTCCTCCTCCTCGTCCAGGAATTCGAACACGCGCTCGGCGGCGGCGGCGGTGGACTGGAAGACGTTCATGATCTGCGCCAGCTGCAGAAAGGGCTGGTTGAACTGGCGGATATACATGATGAACTCCGTGATGTTGCCGATGCGCAGTGTGCCCTTTGTTACCAGGGCCGCGCCCAGGATGCATACGATCACATAGTTCAGGTTCCCCAAAAACATCACGATGGGGTGCATCACGCCGGAGAAAAACTGCGCCTTCCACGCGGCGGAATAGAGCTTTTCGTTCTCTTGATTGAAGTCTTCGATCACCTGTTGTTCACCGCCGAAGGCCTTCACGACGGTGTGCCCGGCGTAGACCTCCTCCACTTGCCCGTTGACGCTGCCCAGAAAATTCTGCTGGTTCTTGAAGTGCTTTTGAGAGCCCTTCAGCACGATGGCCGCGGTAAGAAGCATAAAGGGGACCACGCAGACCGCCGCCAGAGCCATGCGCCAGTTTACGCTGAACATCATCACGATGATGCCGATCACGGTGGTGAGGGAGGTGATCAGCTGGGTGACGCCCTGGTTGAGGCTCTGGTTGAGGGTGTCCACGTCATTGGTGACGCGGGACAGCACGTCGCCGTGGCTCACGCGGTTAAAGTAGGAAACGGGCATGCGGTTGATCTTCTGGAGGATCGTGCCTCTGAGCTTGTAGGACACTTTTGCCGCTACCCCGGCCATGCAAAAGCCCTGCAAAAAGCTGAACAGCGCGCCGATGCCATAGAGCGCGGCCAGCCGGAGCAGGATCCTTCCGATGGCCGGAAAATCAATGCCGGGGCCCGTGCCCGCGATGCGGCCCAAAATGCCCTCCGCCAGCAGGGAGGTGGCGCTGCCGATCTGGTGCGGCCCCAGAATATTGAACACGGTGGAAAGCGCCGCCATGAGGAAAATAATCAGCAGGATCAGCCTGTAGGGCTTCAGATAGCCGAACAGCCGCAGAAAAGCGCCCTTGGCGTCTTTTGCTTTTGCGGTGGGGGGCATGCCGGGGCCCGCGTTCCGTCCGGGAGGATGAAAGCGCTTCACTCTTTGCTGCTGTATTTTTTTGTCTGCCTGATTTATATTCACGCGTTCAATTCCTCCTTGCTCAGCTGGCTTTCGGCAATCTCGCGGTATACCTCGCAGGCTTGCAGTAATTCCTTGTGCGTGCCAATGCCTGCCACGCGGCCCTCCTCCAGCACCACAATCTGTTCCGCGTTCATAATCGTGCTCACCCGCTGCGCTACAATGAATACCGTGGCGCCGGCGGTGGTTTCTTTCAGCGCGCGGCGCAGGGCCGCGTCCGTCTGAAAATCCAGGGCCGAGAAGCTGTCGTCGAATATGTAGATCCGCGGCTGCCTGGCCAGGGCTCTGGCGATGGAAAGCCGCTGCTTTTGCCCTCCTGAGAAATTCGAGCCGCCCTGGGCGACCTGGGCCTCCAGGCCCTCGGCGGCTTCAGCCACGAAATCCGCGGCCTGGGCGACCTCCACGGCCTTGCGGACGAGCTCTTCGGCGATGCTCTCCGCGCCGTAGGCGATATTGGAGCGGATGTCCCCGGAAAAGAGCACGGCGCTTTGGGGCACGAAGCCGATCTCGCTTCGCAGCCGCGCCTGAGGAATCTGCCGGATATCCACGCCGTTGACCGCAATGGTCCCGGCCGTTACGTCATAAAAGCGCTCGAGCAAATGCATGAGCGTGGTTTTGCCCGCGCCGGTGGCCCCAATGAAGGCCGTGGTCTCCCCCGGCCGCGCGGTAAAGCTGATGCCGCTGAGCACGTCGTCCTCCGCGCCGCCGTAGCGGAAATACACCTTGTCGAATGTAACCGTGCTTGGTCCGTTTGGATAGGAAACAGGCTTTTCTGCATCAAGAATGGTTGCTTCGGTATCCAGGAGCTCCTTGATGCGGTTGGCGGACACCGAGGCCCGGGGCAGCATCACAAACATCATGGCCAAAAAGACGAAGGAAAAGATGATATGCATGGCGTACTGCACGAAGGCCATCATGTCGCCGATCTGCAGCGCGGAGCGCTCAATGGCCCTGCCGCCGAACCAGATGATCATCATGCTCATGGCGTTCATCAGCAAAAAGAGCATGGGCATCATGATGGACATGGCGCGGTAGACATAGCGCTCGGTGCGGGCGAGATCCTTCGCCGCGGCGTCGAAGCGCCCCTCCTCATGCCGCTCGTTGCCAAAGGCCCGGATGACCATGAGGCCCGTGAGGTTTTCCCGGCTGACGAGATTCAGCTTATCGATGAAGGTCTGCAGTATTTTGAACCTGGGCAGCACGGTCTTAAGGGCGACCGCCAGCATCACCAGCAATATGCCGATGATCAGTGCGATGATCCAGCTCAGGCCCGGGCTTTTGCGGATGGCCATCACCAGGCCGCCGAAGCCCATCACGGGGGCGAAGACCATCATGCGGATACCCATGAGCACGAACTGCTGCACCTGCTGCACGTCGTTGGTGCTGCGGGTGATCAGCGAGGCCGTGGAGAACTTGTCGATCTCAGCTTTTGAAAAGCTTTGTACTTTTGAAAACACCGCCCGGCGCATATCCCGGGAAAGCCCCGCGCTGACCCGTGACGAGAGCAGCGAAACGAACACCGCCGCCAAGCCGTTGGCCATGGCCAGCAGCAGCATAAGCCCGCCTGTTTTATAGATATAATCTTTTTGCAGCTTCTGCGTGTCAAGCCCGGCCTCTTGATAGAACATCGGGATCATCGCCTTGCTCATCTGCTGGTAGAGCATGGAGTCCGGCTCCAGATTCCCCGCGCCGGGGTTTGCCAGGCGATAGGCCGCGCGGCCATAGATTTCGGCCAGCCCGGGATTGCCGTTATCAACGCATCTTCCATCCTCATAGGCCGAAAGAAAGAGCTCCGCCTCCTCCGGCGCCATGCAGGCGGCAAGCAGGTCCATGGACCGGGACGTGAGCTGTTTGGGGTAATCCTCCTCAATGCCGCCGCCCTGCAGGCCGATATTGACGATGTCGCTCATCATATCGGGTAAGCTGAGCTCGCCGAAGGCCTGCCCCGCCAGCAGCGCGATGGCCAGCGCCGTAATGGCCAGGTAGGGCCTGATGTAGCGAAAGATGATTTTCATTTACGATGAGCTCCTCCCATGATTATGAATTCAAAAAAGCCTCCGCTTTTTTTACCCCCGCCATCGCGTCGGCACAGTACGCGTCGGCCCCGATGTCGTCGGCATAGGCCTGGGTGAGCACCGCGCCGCCCGCCAGCACTCTGCACCAGGGGGCGCGCTCCCGCAGCAGCTTGATGGTGGCTTCCATGGAGGGCACGGTAGTCGTCATCAGCGCGGAAAGGCCGCACAGCGGCGCGTGGTGCCCGACAACGGCGTCGGCCACAGCCTGGGGCGATACATTTTTACCCAGATCAATCACAGTGAAGTGATAGGTTTCCAGCAGGGTTTTCACGATGTTCTTGCCGATATCGTGGATATCTCCCTGGACCGTGGCCAGCACGATAACGCCCTTCGTGGCCTCCCGCCTGCCGGAAAGCCGCAGGCGCTCCTGCAAAACAGCCAGAGCGGCCTTCGCGGCGGCGGCGCTCTGCAGCAGCTGCGGCAGAAAGAGCGTGCCTTTGGCGAAGCGCCGGCCAACCTCGTCCAGAGCGGGTATCACGCTTTCTTTGATCAAATCAAGGGGCGGCGCGGCGCCGGCCTCGGCCAGGCGCTTAGCGGCCTCCTCCCGGCCCAGCACGATCGCGCCGAAGAGCGTGTCGGCTGAAACCGCCGGTGCGGCGCTGAGATTTTCTGCCGGCGCGGCGGGCCGCGTGTCCGCCTCCGGCAATTGGGCCGCGTAGGCCAGATACGCCTTGCAGCCGGGGTCCATGCCATTCAGAAGGCAAAAGCTCCTGTAGGCGTTCATCATGGCTCCGGATTTTGGGTTGATGATGGCCGCGCTCAGGCCGGCCTGCAGCGCCATGGTGAAAAACGCGGCGTTGACGAGCTCCCGGCGGGGCAGGCCGAAGGAGATGTTTGACACCCCCAGCACGGTATAGCCCCCGAAGCGCTCCCGGATTGCCCGCACCGTGGCCAGGGTCACGGCGGCGGACGCCGGGTCGGAGCTCACGGTCAGCGTCAGCGCGTCGATGAGAATATCCTGACGCCGGATGCTGTATTCTTCGGCTGTCCGGTATATTTTTTCGGCGATGGCCAGACGGCCCTCAACCGTGGAGGGGATGCCGTCCTCGTCCAGCAAAAGGGCCACGGCAACGCCGCCGTATTTTTTGATGAGGGGAAAAACGGCCCGCATGCTCTCCTCCTTGCCGTTGACGGAGTTGACCAGGGCCCGGCCGTTGTATCGCCGCATCGCCGCCTCCAGAACAGCGGGGTCCGCGCTGTCGATCTGCAGGGGGAGCGGCGTATGCTGCTGCAGCCGCGTCACGGCCTGCAGCATGGTTTCGCGCTCATCAATGCCCGGCAGGCCCACGTTGACGTCGAGAACATGCGCCCCGGCCTCCTCCTGGGCGGCGGCCTCATCGATGATGTAGTCCATGCCGCCCTCCCGCAGCGCCTGCTGAAAGGCCTTCTTGCCCGTGGGATTGATCCGTTCGCCGATGAGCACAGGCGCGCCCCCGAAGCGTACGACGCCGCGCGCGCTGGATACGGCGGGGCGTTCGTCGCCCTGAGGGGCGAGGGGGATCCGGCTTCGCAGGCGTTCCACAAGCGCTTTGATGTGAGCCGGCGTGGTGCCGCAGCAGCCGCCAAAAACCGAAGCGCCCAGCTCAAACAGCGTTTCCGCCTGGGCGGCGAACGCCTCCGGGGAAAGATCGTAGCGGGCAATGCCGTTTTCCGCCACAGGGAGCCCCGCGTTGGGGTTGACGACCACGGGAACCCGGGCCGCCGCCAGGAGCTCCGGCAGCACCAGGGCCGCGCGTTCCGGCCCCGCGCCGCAATTGATTCCGATGGCGCAGACGCCCAGCCCCTCCAGCATCACGGCCAGAGCGGCGGGAGAAGCGCCCGTGAGCAGGCGTCCGGTTTCTTCAAAGGTCAGAGTGACCACAACCGGGACATCCGGAGCGGCTTCCTTCGCGCCCAGCACGGCGGCTCTGGCCTCCAGGCTGTCCGTCATGGTTTCGATTAAGATCAGGTCCGCCCCCGCGGCGGCGCCGAGTACCGCCGCTTCCCGAAAGAGCGAGACGGCCTCCTCGAAGACCAGCTCGCCCATGGGCTCGAGCAGCTTGCCGGTGGGGCCCAAATCCAGGGCGACGAAGGCATTGCCCTCCCGCCCGGCTCGCTCCCGGGCCTCTTTCGCGCATCGAACGCCGGCTGTGATCACTTGCTTTAACTCTTCCGGGGAAAATTTCAGGCCATTCGCGCCAAAAGTGTTTGTTTTCAGAATCTGTGCCCCGGCCTCAAGATAATCCATGTGCAGCCGGACGATTTCCTCCGGCCTGCCTGCGTTCCAGAGCTCTGGGCATTCGCCGGGGCCGAGCCCCCTGGCCTGCAGCAGCGTGCCGGTGCCGCCGTCAAAAAAGAGCGCCCCGGCGCGGGTCAGTTCAATCGGGTCAAAGCGCAACGCGGATCACCTCGCTCAGTTGGGATTGGATGGCCCGGGCGACGGCGGGCTTGTTCATGGAATACACATGCACCGCCCCCACGCCGCTGGCGAAGAGATCCACGATCTGCTCGCAGGCGTAGGTCACCCCCGCCTGGAACATCGCCGCCGGGTGATCGCCGTATTTGTCCACGACAGCGCGGAAGCGGGCGGGCAGGTAGGTGCCGGAAAGCTTGCAGATCCTGGCGATCTGCGCGCCATTGGTCACCGGCATAATCCCCGCGACGAGGGGAACCGTGATCCCCAGCTCCCGGATCTGATATAAAAATTTATATAAATGATTGTTGTCGAAGAACATCTGCGTGGTGAGAAAATCCACGCCCGCGTCGACTTTTTCCTTCAAGCGCTGGCGGTCGAGACTGGGGCTGGGGCATTCCACATGCCCTTCGGGGTAACAGGCCGCGCCGACACAGAATCCCCCGAAGGCCCGGATTTCCCGCACCAGATCGGCGGCATAGGCATACGCGCCCCGCGCCGCGGCCTCCCCTGCCTCTTCAGGCAAATCGCCGCGCAAGGCCATAATATTATCAACGCCCGCGGCCCGGAGCGCCTCCAGCTGCGCGCGCAAGCCGGCCTCCTGTGTACCCACGCAGGTCAGGTGCGCCAGCGCGGGGATGCCGTACCGCTCCTGAATATCCCGGGCGATGGCCAGGGTGTAGCGGTCGGTGGCGCCGCCGGCGCCATAGGTGACGCTCATGAAGCTCGGGCGCAGCGCCGCGATTTCCAGTGCCGCGCCGGAAACGGCGCTGTAGTTTTCCGCCTTTTTCGGCGGAAACACCTCAAATGAAAGGCTCGGCTGACAGCCTGCCAGAATTTCCGCGATCCGCAAGCACGATTCTCTCCCTTCCATGAAAATGCGTATCAGCTTATTATAGCAGGCTGGCGGCGCGAAAGTCAAGCGAAAATAAATAATTGCGGCCACGCAAAAGGAGCCGTCTCACATGAGACAGATCATGAGACAGATATAGATATGATAAAAAACGAAAGCTTCGCTTACTCACTCCGTATTTTCAGCGGCCCTCCACCCCGCTGGTCCGCTGAATAATCATCCTGAGCGCTCCGCCGCCGTTTTTGACTGTGCCGTTGACGCGGTTGATGGTGGCGGTGCTTATGGTGGAGTTCACGCCCTTGAGCATCTTCGTGATGTCGCCGTAGGTGAAATTCTGCACCAGAAGCTCCGCCGCGGCCAGACGCTGGGCGATGGCCTTGATCTCCTGCGGCGTGCACAGCTCCCTGATGAATCTCATGACCTCGGCCTCGTTTTCCAGGGCGGCCAGGGTACGCCAAAGCAGCTGCCGGTTTTGCTCCTCAATCCGGTTCATTTCCTTCATGCTCATAGTCCCTCTCTTCTTTCATAAATTACGCCGTGCATAAATTACTCCGCGATGAAGCCTTCGGCTCTTCTGACCTGTGCGGTGATGCGCATCAGGTGCTGCTCGGCCCCGGTAACGCTGGCGGTGTCGAGCAGGTAGATGGAATGGGTCGTGCCGTGAAACTCCAGATCGTTTTGCAGCGCGTATTGAAACATGCGCCTGGCCAGATTGTCCGGCTCGCCGTAGTAGCAGGTCGCGATTCCCGTAAGATACTCCCCCGCGGGAAGAAGCTCCGGACCTTGCGGGTCGTAGGATACGAGAAGCTGAGGCTGCTCGGGCTTCTCCAGAAGGTCGAGAAAGTCCGTATAGCCGTATCCCAGGGGGCAGCAGGCGTTGCCGTCTTGCCGGATGCGGCCATGGGCGCGCTGCAGGTATTCCAGGTTCTTTTTTTTGTCGCCGTCAATGCCGATGGGGCTGCAGCGGACACGGCGCTCGGTGAAGCGGCGCAGCTTAATTTCGCCCGGCACGGCGGATTGCCCCTCCTCAATGAGGTCGACGTAGCTTTGCAGCATATCGGCCCTGTCCTGTAAAATTTTGATTTCGTCGCTCAGCCAGTCCTTGCCGCGGCGAAACATCTCAAGCGCTTTTTCCGGGCTGCGGTTTTGCCCGTAATCCCGCAGCTGCTGGGAGGTGAAGCCGATTTCGCGCAGCGCTTTCACCAGGTAGACCTGCGGGATGAGCCGGGGGTCGAAGCAGCGGTAGCGGCTGCCCTCCCTGCGCGGCACGGGGCCCAGCAGGCCCATGTCGCTGTATTCCCGCAGGGTATTGGTGGACACCTCGGTGCAAATGGCCAATTCATATGTTTTGATGAGCATGTTTTTCGTCTCCTGCTTTTTTACGAATCCTGTTTTTTATTTAGCGGCCCTGGCCTCAACGCGGCGCGCCCAGCGGCTGAACAGCAGAAAGCGCAGCATCAGCGCAAAGGCGACCAGCGCGGGGAACCACACGCCCCATTTGTTTAAATCGCCGGTTTTAGGCGGGGGCTCGGCGCCCGAGGGGTTGAAAAACGGATTGGTTGTCGTATACGATTCGCTGACAGAGCTTGAGCTCTCACTTGAGCTTGAGCTTTGATTTGAGCTTGAACTTGAGCTGCTCGAAGAGCTTGAGCTTTCACTTGAGCTTGAACTTGAAGAACTTGAACTTTCACTTGAGCTTGAGTTCGAAGTACTTGAGCTTGAGCTTTCACTTGAACTTTCACTTGAGCTCTCACTGGAGCTGCTCGAAGCGCTCGTGCTTGTATTGCGGTCACTGGGCCTGCTTGACCCGCTGGGGCGGCTGCGGCCGGTTCTGTCCGGACTGGTGTTTGAACTCGAGCTCGAACTCGAACTTGAGCTCGAATATGTGCTTGTGCTTGAGCTTGTGTGTTTGCTTGTTCTCGAGCTTTTACTTGAGCTTGTGTGTTTGCTCGAGCCTGAACTCTCACTTGAGCCTGAAGGGCTGGAGTTCTCACTAGAGCTTGAACTTGTGCTTGTGCTTGAGCCCGGGTCGTGCGGCGGCCTGCCGGTGCCGCTGGGCCTGCTTGACCCGCTGGGGCGGGTTCTGCCGGTTCTGTCCGGTTCGGTGGTGGTCGTGTCAGAGCCGCTGAATTCGTTGGGGATTTCATCCTCGTAGCTCCACGAAAAGGTCGTGCCAACGGCGATTGTCGCCACAAGCATGACTGTGACCAGTGCCGCGGCCAGCTTTCTCAATGTATTGATTCTCATGAGACTGTGCTCCTTTGCTTCAATCGCTCCTGCGGGCTTCGGCGGGGGTGCCGGAACTCGCAGCGGCGGTTGGGGGGTGTAGCGGCCTTTGCTTCGCCCTCAAAAACCTTCCTCCCGGGGAGGAAGGTGGCCCGAAGGGCCGGATGAAGGGGCGTCGCGCGAGCGACTTCACGCTTGCGGGGCGGTGCTTTCCTGGGCTAACGCTGGGGGGGCCTTGTACGTTTACCGAAACGAAGCACGATGGGGAAAACCTCATGCGCTCGCGCGCAAAATTCCTCCGCCCCTGCGGGGCACCTCCTTTGCTTTCAAAGGAGGCTTTCGCGGCCTTCAGGTTCCCCCCTCCCGGCCCCGCGCGTCGCCGCACAAGGACCGGGAGGGTTTTTTTCACATTCCTTTGTTTTTAACGTCCCTCATATATAAGGGGGATATGAGCGAAATGGGGGGGGGTAGATAAAAATGGTGCTTTCGATTCCTACAGGCCCTGCGTGCCACGGCTCGGCACTGCCTCGCCCTACTCGGGTCTGGCCGATGGCCATGCCGGGGGAACCGCAAACCAGCGGGCCGCGTTTGCACTGCGTGGGCCGCGTTTGAATCGGCCATTGGGTGGGGTGGCTTTTGGGGTGCTCCGGGTGGCTTGCCAGCAGGCCCTGCGTGCCACGGCTCGGCACTGCCTCGCCCTACTCGGGTCTGGCCGATGGCCATGCCGGGGAAACCGCAAACCAGCGGGCTGCGTTTGCACTGCGTGGGCCGCGTTTGAATCGGCCATAGGCCGCATCGAGTAGGGCGAGGCAGTGCCGAGCCGTGGCAACCCGCCAACTCGCCCGCCAACCCGCCAACGCCGCCAACCCGTCTGCCAACGCCAACCAACCCGCCAACCCGTCACCACGCTAACGCCGCCTGCCTCGCCTCAATCAAAAATGCTGCTCTCGACCCATAGGGCCGGGCGCAGGTAGTGGTGACTAACATTTCCAAAGAAAGGGTCCCAAGTTAAGTGCACAGAACCAATTCTACTGACGGTACAGACGGCGGTAGGAACGAAGGAGCTGCCGGGAGATCGAAGCCACCAGTTCTGGCCATTCGAGCTCGTGTCAGCCAGACTATTCCAGTTGATATAGGCCTGATCGTCGGTACTGCGAGGAGCAAAGTAGTAGCCGTTATAATACTGCGTGCAGCAGAACCGGGAAGCCTCCTCAACGCTGAGCAGGAAGGCAATGTCCGTAGTTTGATTTTTAGTCGTGTAAGGTGCACTGATACCGCTGTCGTCGGTGGCCTCGTTAACTTCGGGATCGTAATCATAGTTGCCGATTTTGGTCATGGCGTTGTGGTCCACGGCGTACTGTACAATCGGCGCGGCATCTAATGTTGAAGTTTTCACACCGGCGTACCAGGAGTTGACCAAATTGCGCGCATTGCTGGTTGAGTATTTCGTGCAGGCTAAGGTGGTGCAAGGGCCCCATTCCAGATGAAAGCAGAAGCCTGTGTAGCCCACATCTAAAAAGTAATCGCGCACGATCAAACTATAGCCGCCGTTGACCGCGATTTCTGTCCAGGTGCTGCCGTCGCCGCCGTCAACCTTACGGGCTGAGCCGATTTGAGTACCAAATTCTGTGGGACCTGCTATTTTCACCTCAAAACTAACATTAAAACTTTTCGCCGCCACATTAACATTCGAAACCGTAACAGTAGCAGCATAGGTACCAACCGCGAGGTTGGCGTTGGGCCGCACGGTGAAGGTGTCGCTCGCGCCGGCGTTGATTGAGGTTTGTGAGGTTTTATTGAGCGTGAAGCTGCCGGCGTTCGTGCCCGAAAGCTCTATGGTCAGCGCGCCGGTGGCCTGGTTGCCTGTGTTGGTGATCGTGACGCTCTGGGCCGCGGGCTGGGTGTAGGGGGTCTCGAGAGTTCCGAAGTTTAAAGTGCTGGCCTGGCTCAGAGAGATAGTATAGGTCGGCGGATCCGAAAACGTCACCGTACGGTTCGCCGTGCGCTCATTATAATTGCTGTCAGCGGCCCTTTTCGCCTGCAAAATAACCGTGCCCGCGCCGGAGACGGTGAGCGTTGTGCCGCTGAGGCTGGCGCCGGGGGCCGTGCCGCCGGTGATGGCGTAGGACATCGCGCCGGTGCCGCTGCCGCCGCCTGCTGCCGCTGTGTAGGGCGTGCCGACGGTGCCGCTGGTGCCGCTGGTCCAGCTGATCGCGGACTGGGTGGCCTTGGCGATGACGATGCTGAGCGGCTTGGTGTTGACGCCGACGCTGTTGGTGGCCCGCACGGTGAAATTGTAGGTGCCAGCGGCGCTCGCCGTGCCGGTGATCGCGCCGGTGGAAGGGTTGATGCTCAAGCCGCTGGGCAGTGAGCCGGTGGAAATATCCCATTCCATGGGCGTGCTTCCCGAGGCCGCGACGGTCTGGTTATACGCCGCGTTGTAGGTCCCGTTGGCCAGGCTCCCGGTGGAAATCGTGGGCGCGACCAGCACCACGGGCGGCGTGGTGGTCCAGTTTTCGCCGTCCCAGTAGGCCTTCTCGTCGTCGCCGAAAGCGGCGTTGTCCACAGGCTTGCCGGTGCCGTCGCCGGAGGTGTCGAAGCGGCCGTTCGGGCCTTTTCTAATGTAATAGTTGTCCGGCTGGAAGGGACCGGCCACGGTTTCGTCATTCACGATGCTAAAGGGATAAAGGTCGTTGCTGCCGTCCGGCAAACCGTCGCTCCCGCCGCCGATCCAGCTGCCCGGGTCGTCGTCGAGGGTGGTCTTCGGGTTGCCCACGGGCTTCCAAAGGTTCGAGCCCTCGGGGTCCTCGGCGAACCATTTCACGCCGTTCCAATAGGCCGGAAGGTCTTTGTCAGCGCCGTTCCCCCCCGGCCTGCCATCCGCGCCGCCCCATTTTTTAACGGCGGTTCTGGCCCCGGTTTCGGGGTCGATCTGCACCCAGATATTGCTGCCCTCGGGCTCCTCTTCGACGTAGAACAGGTGGCCGTCGGGGTAGGCCGGCTTCTCGTCATCGCTGAGCGTGGGCGGCTCGCCGCTGAGGCTGTCGTCCTCGTCGTAGATGAATTCAGGCGGCACTTTTGACTGCTCGGTGTCGTCGTCGAGGACCTCGTAGACCTTCGGCGTGCCGGTTTTGCGCAGCTTTTTCGGCCCGCCATCGCCGGGCGGAATGACGATAATGTCGTCGTCACCGCCGCCGCTTTTGAGGACTAACGCGTCAATCGCGTCGTTGATGGCGTCAATCGCCGCGAGGATATCGCCGTCGAGGGGATCGACGCTGCCCAGCAGGGTCTTGCCGTCGTTGACGGCCATCTGCAGCAGGCCCAGGCCCGCGTTTTCATAGGGATTCGGGTTCAGGCCGAGGATAATTTCGCCCTTTTTGATGGCGTCCAGCAGGTCGGAAAGCAGGGTTTTGCCCACAATCGTGTCCACACCAAGGAGCACGGACATGCTGCGGGGCACGCCCCAGCGGTCGGTGAACTCACCCACGAGCAGCGCCGTGCCCTTCGCCACGATGCCAACCTGCCCCGTAACGCTGCAGGTCGCTACCGCTGTGTTGCGCGAGCTCCACTCAATGCCGGCCTTCGCAGCCACGGCGGTGGAATTGTTCTGATAGTTGGGATCCGTCACAGTTCCATCCACCATGGCGTTCCAGGGCGTGACATAACCGCTGACGATATCGTTCACATTGAAGGGCGCGTCGCCGGTTTTTTTGTTGATTTCGCCGTTATTTGCCAGGTCGTAGCCGCTCAACAGGCTGGAATCCGTCACCTGGCAGGGAATGTTTTGCGCGAAGGCCATGGAAGCCATGGCAACGGAAACGACCCCGGCCTTCACGCCCTTGATGTCGACGTTTATACCGTTACGCTGTGCCGTGGCGATGTCCGGGTCGCTGGAAAGGCTGTCCTTTCCGCCGAGATTTTCCACGCTGAGCGTGCGGTCCTTTTCCACGACACTGGGGTAGTCGTTCGGCTGTTTAAAGCGCTCCTGGTAGGGGCTCGCGGCGTAGGTCAGGCTCAGGCCCACGGCAAGCGCGCTCAGCGCCACGGCCAGGGACAGCAACAGAGCCAGCCAGCGCCTTTTGTGTTTTTTCATTATAGTTGGCCTCCTTTAAAAACGGGTATGGCTTAAGGGATAAGTGTCATATTGGAATGCGCGAACACGAAGGTGACGGTAACGGTGGCGCTCTGCGTGCCCGCCGCATTGGTCAGGATAATATCGGTGGTCACATACATGTGGGTGTAGCTGCCGTTGTAAGTGATCGAAGTAAGGCCGTTATTCATGGCGTTGCGCTCGCCCTGTGTGAGGGGATACCACTCGCAGACCAGAGAAAGCTTGCCGTCGCCGATGGTGGTGGGCGGCGTGCCGTAGGTGAAGGTATTATTGTAGATTTTGATGTAGGGGTCAAGCAGAGGGTCAACGGCCGAGGCAGTGAGGCCCACGATGTCGGCGGGGTTGCTGAGAATGCTGTCCAGGGCGATGGTCGCGAAGCGGTTCATCTTGGTGAGCGCGCCGCCGCTGACGTCGACCTGGGTGTCGTGGCTCAGGTCGGGGTTGGTGGTGTCGATCTGCGGCTCAAAGCCGTTGGGGCCGGCGGGTGGCGTGACGGTGGG
>WRMQ01000047.1 GCA_009777055.1 Oscillospiraceae bacterium | reverse complement strand
CACGCCCGAGGGCAAGGCCATTTACGCGCGACGAAAAGAAACCATTGAGCGCGTGTTCGCCGACGCCAAAGAGAAACACGCCATGCGATATACCCACTTGCGAGGTCTGGCCAGGGTAACCGCCTGGGTCGGGCTCAAGTTCGCCGCCATGAACCTCAAAAAGCTCGCCTGCTGGAGATGGAAAGCTTCCCTGCCTTCTGCTTTTCCCTTGTTTTTGACTCTGCTTTCTCCAATCCCGCAAAAATTTGCCCCCTGTCGCGCTTGAGACAGGGGGTTCTTTGACAGGCTGAAACCGCCTGACGGCGGTTGAAGATTTTTTTGGGACAGAAAAAAAGGGTCAGTGGTTTGGGTGGGGGAAAAGAAAAACCAGCGGGCGAACCCGCTGGCCCGTGCAGCCGCTTTAGCAACTCATCCACTCGGCTAGTTCTTTTTCCAAAAACAACTTGCTACTATGGCCATCATGCAAGAGAAAAACATCACAGGTGACGGCATATCCCAGTTCTTGGGAAAATGGAACTGGCATATTCACCGTAAATGTGATTGGCGGGGTATCGACATCCTTGATGTAAATAATTCTTTGCGTGTCCTTGCCAACAGCCTCTAAAATAAAACACTGTACGCTGTTTGGCATTTCGGGCTGCGCCTGAACAATTTTCCAGATTTCGTATTGCACCGGGAAAGGCACTTTTTCATTTGCGCCCTTCGAGGGGGATGGGAACGCGGCAGTCCCTTTGGGTTGATGTTCTTGCTGCATAGCAGCCTTTCTATCCGGCGAAACGCCGGGATAATTAATGTTTTGGCTTAGGGTACGCTGTGTGTTTTTCATAATGCCCTCCCCTCAACAGGCGGGGCGGCAATGTCAGGGGCGCGGCAGCGGTTCACGAACCCTTGATGTTGCCGCCCCGTCTGTTACCCCTATGGCAGTGAAAAAACACGCAGCGCAGCCGCCAACGGGCAGCAAAAAACCGCCTTACGGCGGTTGGCGGCAGTGGGACAGAGAAAAAATGATATTGCAAAGGGTAAGTGGTTTGGGTGGGGAAAAGAAAAACCAGCGGGCGCACCCGCTGGCCGAGCATTGATCGTTAATCATCAATCTCTCTCCCGCAATTTGGGCAAAATTTGATTTCATATTCATGGTGCAGTTCTGAGTTAAATTCATACCCGCAGCCAAGATATACACCATAAGGGTGGTCAGCATCTTCGGTTTTCCTCTCCGAAAACCAAGTCGCGGCATAGTTTACTACTAATTCATCAAGCTCGTTATGCTCAATCAGTGCCTCAAACTGGTCTATTCCAAACATTCCTTCAATCCATAGTCCATCATCCTGCCAAGTAGCGGTAGCTGTAATAGCATAACTTTTCTTGAATTTTCCAAAGAATGCCGCGATTGGCCCGGCGGCGCGGGGGTGCTGTTTTGTATTTTTCATAATGCCCGCCAAACAGCAGGCAGGCACTGTCTGCTATACTGCGAGCTGGTAAAAATACGAAGCAGCGCTCCAAGCTGCTGAGACAATCGCGGCATTTCGCCTAGAAAAAGGGTCAGGGTTTGGGTGGGGTAGCCTGCGGGCACGCAAAAAAGCCACCTGACGGCGGCATAATGTGTTTGTTGGGTTGAGAAAAAAGTTCAAGTCTGGCGCATAGCCTGCAACTGCTCATTCCAGTCCTTGAAATCAGGGTGCGGCAGGCGGGATTTCATGCCCATTGCTTCAATGAAGCTCTGTCCTGCCTCGTCATTGTCCACGCACAAAAACGGCTCTGCTCCCTCAAGTTCTTGCATGGTGTGCTCAACGATATTTGGTTTTAGACCCATCATAGAAGTGAGGCGGCATCCAGCTAAGTCCTTGCCCCTCATGCGGGATAACTCAACGAACGAAAGCAAATCAATGGCCGATTCAAAGAACAGCGCAAAGGCGGTTTGCTCCCCAAAAGATAGATTATACCCGCAACCGTATTTGGAGCCGGTTTTGATGTGCTTAAATCGCTGCTGTGGCATTGTTCCCACGACTTCCGCGCCCACATTTCTATGATTTTCATAAATCGGAAAAATGGCGTTGTTGGTTTTGGCTTCCTGAAACAAATAGCGGTCAATGATGAGCTGATCCACCAGTAGGCGGGAAAGCCCGCGCTGCTCGGTGAGATAGGAAATCACGCGGTCATGGTTAGGGGCAATCTCAAGCTCAGCGGGATTGTAGGGCTGCGGTGGCTCTAATGGCAGGGCAATTTTTTTTCCTGCCCCACTGGAAAGCAGTTGCTCCACGGCCTCACGGAAACCTATATCGTAGTAGCTGCGCATGAATTTAATGGCGTTGCCGTGTTCCTTGCGGGCGTTCCAGTAATACATGCTGCCTGTGATAACAAGGCTGTCGTGGTCGGGGTGCCGATAGCGGCCCGGTCCGGCGGGGATGAGGGCCACGCCTTGCATCATCAGGTATTCAGCAATGTCTACGCTGGCGGCTTGGTGCACCAGTTCATCGGGGATGGGTTCAAAGCTAGGATGTTCTTTCATTTGCGGACTCTCATAGAAATTCTATCGCCCTTATCTGCTGCCCCCAAATAATTATCGAGAGGGTTAAAGCTGTCGAAGTCGCGGCGCAAATCATCGGAGAACATATTAACGTACTTCCGCACCATGTCGAGGCTGGAATGTCCCAAAATCTTTTGCAGTCGAAAAATATCTCCGCCGTTCAGTATCCACTGCTTTGCGAAAGTATGCCGGAACATGTGAAGCGAAGTGCGCTGTACCCCGCGCCGCTGGTTGTATTTAGCGATTTCGTTCTCAAGCCCGTTGAGTGTCAATTGTTTGCCGTACACCGTGCAAAACAGGTATTCGTCTGGCTCGCCTTTGCGGTAGGTCAAGTATTCACGCAGGGTGGCGGCAAGGGATTTGGAGATGGGAATGTAATATTGTTTGCGGTTTTTCAATACCCGCAGGATGATATTGCCGCTATCAAAGTCCACGTCCTCTATTTTTACGTTGATGATGGTGCTGGCGCGGTTGCCTGTGCCAAGCAGATAGTTGACCAGTACCCAATTGCGGTATTCGCAAAAATCCGCCTGCTTTACGTCCGGCTTTTTCAGCAGGAGCATTACTTCGCTGTCGGTGTAGGTTTCTTTGACCACCTCATCCATTTTCGGCAGCAGCACCGAAAATTGCTTGACATATCCCTTTTTCATGCCATAATAGAGGATAGCACGGATGCCCGTCAGATAGGAGTGCAAGGTGGCGGGGCGCAAGTCTGGTTTGTGCTCATGGATATACTCAATGTAATCATAAAAGGTGTTTTCGCTGATTTTGTCGCAGGTGTTGTCCGCGCCAAAAAACTCCGCGAAGTATCGCCCACAGTCCTCGTAATAACGGATGGTCTGCGCCGACAGGTTGCGAAGCCGCTTGAAGCGCGTGATTTCTTCCGATAGCTCGGCAAAGGTGACTTCGCTTGCGTCTGTTTGGAGCGTGATGGGCTTTGTGACTGATTTTCTCGGCATTGGGTCGCTCTCCTTCCTCTGGCTGGCTATTATAGCCTATTCGGAGGGGACAGACCTCATGCTGATTGGTCAAACAGATTCGCCGAAAAAGCGGTTAAAATCTGTTGGACTGCATCGCTGGACAACCGCCGCTTTCCTCTCGGACAAGGGGCAAAAGCAAACCGGACAAGCCTTGATGTTCAAGGACTTGCCCGGATGCCGTCGCTATTTTGGCTGCGGATCTAGGATTCGAACCCAGACAAACAGAGTCAGAGTCTGCCGTGCTACCATTACACAAATCCGCAAACTTTGTTCGCTGCTTCGAAAGCACAGCAAACAAGATTATTATACACACTTTTCTGTGAATTGTCAAGATTTTTTTCGTTTTGGCTGTGGCGCGGTCAGCGTCCGCTCTTACCGCCGATCTTCTTCTCGTAAATCGCCAATGTGATCGCGCCGCCGCTCTGCTCCCTGCGTTCGCCGGTGTCGGTGTAGCCGGCTTTCTCGTAGCAGCGGCGGTTGGCGGTCTGGTCTGCCGGAAAATCTAAAGTCCAGTGCCGGGCGCGGGGGAACCGCGCTTCGCATAGAGCAATGGCCGCCGGAGCGATGCCCTGTCCCCGCAAATCCGGCGCTATATAGATCCGAGCCAAATAAAACTCTCCACGCGGTTTTGGCCGCCGGCAAACAGAAATTCCGCCGCACAGCATACCGTCCGCATGGATTTTAAATACATACCAGTTGGGCTGCTCCAGCCAGCGCAGGATTTCATCCGCGCCGCGCAAAAAAGGACTGCCCTCATCATGGTATTGTGCGTACAGTTCACGGAAGGCCCGCTTTTGAATCGCCGCCAAAGTATCGGCATCTTCATGCAGAGCGGGGAAGAGTTCAATACGCATGCCCCAGCATCCACTCCTCCCGCAGAATAGCGTACTCATATTGGTCATGCCACTTGCCGTCCCGGCTCAGAATTGCTTCCTTCTGAGCGGCCTCACGGCGCATACCGTTGCGCTCCATCACGCGATAGGAGCCATAATTCTCCGCATCGCAGGAGGAACGAATTCTGTGGAGGCCAAGCTCTTCAAAACCGAAACGCAGCAGCGCCGCCGCAAACTCCGTGCAATAGCCCTGCTTCCAATAGTCCATGTGAAGAATCCAGCCAAGGTTTCCGGCAATGAACCGGCGGCCATGCCAATCCATTTCGAGGTAGATACCGCCTGTCCCGATCAATTGTCCAGTGGATTTTAGTATCATGGCAAAGTCGTAGTTCACGCGGGGCTCGGCCTGCGCCATTTCGACGGCACGTGCGATAAACCCCCGTGTTCCCTCCTCGCTGTTTGGCCCCCAGGCCATATATTTTACGTTGTCGATGTTTCCGCCGTAGCTGTGAATGGCAGAAAAATCCGCTTCTGTGATATCCCGCAGGATCAAACCCGGTGTTTCAAGCGTTGGCATAAAACAATCACTCCTCCCGCAGAATGGCGTAAAGGAGCTTGTCGACCCATTCTCCGGCCACCCAATTGTTCCGGCGCATTGTGCCCTCCAGCACAAAGCCCAGGTCTTCCAGACATTTCTGCCCGGATATATTCGTCGCCAATGTGCCCGCGGTCACGCGGTGCAGGCCCATATTGCCGAAAGCATAGTCCAGCAAGAGCCTCGCCGCCTCTTTGCCGTAGCCTTGGTTGCGGTTTTCTATTTTAGCGATGCTCATACCCAAGGAGCATTTACGGGCGCGCCAGCTGATGTCCTGCAGCGCGACATCGCCGATGACTGTGCCATCGTTCAGGAAAATGCCCAGCCGAACGTTGTCGCCATTCCGCTTTTGGATATCGCTGTACCATTCATCAGAAGACTCCAGCGACGCGCCTATGTATAACGGATCGGCTACATGGCCGAAATCATATTCCTCGTCTTCATACAGCTTGCGGCAGTGTTCCCGCTCCAGCGCGGCAAGATAGATTCGTTCGCCTTGTAATTTTAACATGATATCAACTCCCTTGCTTTCTTATATCACCAAATAGCCTGTGTACATGTTACATCCCTCGCAGCATTCCAAACGCCTTCTCAATCCACTCCAACGCCCCATCATAGCGATATCCTGCAAAACCGGCCTCGCGCAAAACAGAAGCAATCTCATCTTGCGAGACATCTATATTAATCAATCCCGCCAGCGTGCCGCGCTCCCGCGCGATCTCCTGTACATAATCCCAGTAGGTGCCGCTGTAGCCAAAGCTGGTGGCATAGGCGGCGGGGTCAGTCAAAGCTCGTTGCACCATCTCCTCTGTGTCCTCGTAAAACAGGCTGCGGCCATTGTCATAGAGCGGATAGAACTCCTCAGATTTGCCGCTGATTCTAATGGCCATATTCGAAAGATGCCGGTCGTCCTGGCGCGTGATGAAGTCCAGCAGGATCATCCGGGCAATGTCATCCGCGTATTGCGGGCGCACAGCCAGCAGGTTTTGATATTCATTATCTGAGCGCGGGCCATCGAAGAGCCGCCGGAAATGCACGATGTACTCCTGCGAAAAGTTGTACAAAAAAGCAGAAAACACGGTGTCTTTATCCACGCGATACGCGGGGCAGCAGGGCACGCCCAGCTTTTGCGCCAGCAGATAGACCGCGACTTCCGATTCAACATCTGTGGCAAGCGGACTGATGCGCTGCTTGTAGATGCCGTATTGCCCATCAAAAATGCCGTAGCGCTTGATATTATAACCCTCGGGCGTGTCGATGCTGTCGCCGACAAGGTCAATCCGCTGGTGGAATACCGAAGCGAACACGTCGGTCATCACATCATCGAGGCGCTCATCCTCGCGATGGGCTACCCACAGCAAATCCTTTGGATGGATGCCCCTGGTAATTTCAGCAATCTGCAGCACATCATAATGAGAAAGCCCGCAGCGGAACAGGATTTTTTCGATGTCCCGCCGGTCACGGCTGACCACCCGTTCGGACAAAAACTGCGCGAACTGCTCCGGCGACCACTGCGTTGCGCCGTGGGTATATAGCTCCACGACTTCATTATATTTTGGCGAAGTGAAGCGCAGGGCGTTCGACGCGTCAATCGTGCCTATAACATCATTCTCCCACTTGAGCCAGCGCATGGCTGATCACTTCCTTCCTGTTCTATTATAACAAGAATCTGAACAATGTCAACTGCATTATTCCGAATGTTTTTTGGATTGCATTTTAGTGTGATATATGATACAATGAAACCGTCAGGAGGGACGCCTATGCCCAAACCAAAAATCCCCCTAACCAGCGAAATAGCGAAGCAATACGCCCTGGCTGCCGGCGCGGCCGTCGCCGGCATCGCCGCCGCGAGCGATTTTACACAGGCGCCGGAGGGCTTCAAGCCCTCTGATGTCTTGGAGGGCTGCCGCTCCGTGATAGTCCTTGGCGTGCCCTTCCCGCCGGAGGCCCTGAGCCTGCCCGCGCCCGAATACACAGCCATGCGCAACGAAATACTTACGAGAATGACAGCCATCGCAAAAGACACGGCCAAGCGCATTCACGCGGGCGGGCACGCAAAAGCAGTCAGCGCCTCCGGAGGCAAGACCGTCGAAGGCAAGCACTGGGGCATAATTTCGCTCAAGCACGCGGCGGAGCTGGCCGGGCTTGGGGTGATCACCAGGAACTACCTGCTGACCAGCCCCGAATACGGAAACCTGCTCTGGCTCAGCGCGGTTCTTACCGACGCCGAACTAATTCCTGATGAAAAAATACAGCTCAACATATGTGAAAGCTGCAATCTGTGCGTTGAAATATGCCCCTCGGGCGCACTGGATAATCCAGCCGAATTTGGGCGAAAGAAGTGCGATCAATTCTTTAAGATCGTGGATAAGAAGCTGGAGATACAGTGCTGGCAATGCCGGGCGGTGTGCCCGCACAAAAATGGTGAGGGAGAATGATTCAGTGAACGCTGAAATGGTAACCTGCGTGATGATACAGAACCCGGAAACGAAAGAGCTTCTGATCCAAAACCGCAAGCGGAAATATCCGGGCTGGTCATTTCCCGGCGGTCACGTTGAACGCGGGGAGAGCATCTATGACTGCGCTGTACGGGAGGTCAAGGAGGAAACGGGGCTTGATGTAAATCATCTCAAATATTGCGGCGTTGTTCATTGGGTGAATCGCGATAACGACGAACGCTATCTTTGCTTTATGTATAAGACAACAGATTACACCGGAAAATTGGCCGCCGAAAACAATGAAGGCGAGCATTTTTGGCTCGGCACAGCTGAACTGTTCGCCGCGCCGAAAGAAACCTTTTCATGCGAGCATTACGCTCTTTCGCCGCTGTTTCACGAAGAAGGAAGATACAGCGAAGCAGTGCTCCCCTGGAGCGGTGATGAATCGACTTGGGAGTTATACTATAAATAGAGCAGGAGCTGACCCGGGGAAAATCAATTATATCTCATGCTGCTTGAAAAGACCCCAACGTACAAGAAGATGAACAAAGCCGCTGTAATACGACACGTTGACAACATCAGACAGTTGGATGATGACGGCCAAATGGAGCTTTGCGGCGTATTGAGGAAGTGCCCCGGCTTCGCCGGCATGATCATCCTCAGAGCCGGCAGCTACGAAGAGGCCCAGGAGCTCTGCAAGCGCGAGCCGCTTGTGATTGACGGCTACTGCACATATAAGCTCATGTCTCTGCAGGTGGGCAACCGGGAGAATAATTATTTGCTGTAGAAGGACCCCAAAAATGAACATCGCGGAAAATATTTTGAAACACAGCCTGCAAAATGTCTATTTTTTGACGGGAACGGCGTTGGCAGGCAAAACCACTATGGCAAAAGAAATAGCAGGGAAATACGGCTTTACTCCCTTTCATGATAACCATAACCAGTCGCATTTTAAGGTGTGGGAATCCATTCGCTCAAAAAACATTGGTTCTGGCGTGCAGCCCATGGAGTATGTAGAGTATGTCATCATTGAGCTGGTTAAGCTGGCGCAAAACAACAAGGTTGTCGCGGATGCCAGCATCCCGTTTGAGTTGCTGAAAGAAATATCCGAATACAACAGAATCGCCTGCATGTTAGCCTTGCCCGAGCTGGTGACCTGCGAAAACTACGGAAACAGGGACGATCACAGGGATTGGCTGGAATGGATTACGTCGCAGGAAGATGCCGAGCAAAAGCTTGCGCGGCAAAATGAATGGTTCCGAACACAGACCGAGCAAGCCTTTAAGGACGTTAAAAGATTAAAGCTTTTCAGCGTAGTTCGAACCCCAGATAGTACGGTTGAGAATTCTTTGCGACTGTTGGAAGAACATTTTCATTTGCTGTAGGAGGCCGCCATGTATTACTCCACAACCCACCCCTCCCCCGTGGGCCTCATCACCCTCGCCAGCGACGGCGACAGCCTCGTCGGCCTGTGGCTGGAGGGGCAGAAATATCACGGGCATTCCATCCCGGAAGCGATGAACGAAAAAAGTGACTTGCCTATATTCCGTCAAACAAAGCAATGGCTGGACAGATATTTCGCTGGCCAAAAGCCTGTGATTTCAAAATTGCCCTTAGCCCCAATGGGAAGCGCGTTTCGTCAGTGTGTGTGGAGCGTCCTGTGTGAAATTCCATATGGCGAGGTGATCACCTATGGCGCAATCGCGAAAAGGCTGGGCGTAAAATCAAGCCAGGCCGTGGGCGGTGCGGTGGGGCATAACCCGGTTTCGATTATTATCCCCTGCCACAGAGTCGTAGGTGCGAACGGCAGCCTGACGGGCTACGCGGGTGGTTTGCGGGCGAAGAGAAAGCTGCTGGATCTGGAAGGCCAGCGATTAAGGAGGGACACACAGCATGAACTTGAAAAAGCATAAAGGCCTGCTGGCCATACCGCCGCCAGTCACCCTGACCACTATCGCGCTGCTGATTGGCGTATTTATTGTGGACTATCTGATTTTCGCGCCTGCGGATGTGCAACGATTCAGCTTTGCGCATCTGGTGATGGGCGAAGGGCACGGCCCTATCTTCCATGCGTTGTCCCTGCAAACATCTGCCGTTTTATGCGGGGAGGTCTGGCGGGTGCTGACTTCCATGCTGTTGCATGGCGGGCTGCTTCATCTGATTCCCAATTGCATCATGTTTTGGGTGGCGGGCAGCCTGGTGGAGCGCACGGTCGGCGGCAAGCGCTTTGCGCTGGCGATGTTTGTCACTGGTGTTTTCGCCAATATCTGTGTGATGCGCGTATGTCATAATGAGTTTGGCTACGGGGCTTCGCTCTTTATCTTCGGCGCGTTTGGGTTGCTTGCGGCCATGTGGCTGAAAAAGCCTGAGCGTATGCGTGAACTAACCACCTGGCCTCAGCGGGTCATTATCTTGTTGGCGTTGTTATCGAATATCGCTGCCAATGAACCCACTCTCGTCGAGCATGGCGGCGGATTCATTGGCGGGATATTGCTGGCTTTTTTGTATGACAAGGAGATATGATTACCAGAGAGGAACCCCATGAAGAAAGAAAAACATAAAAAGCACCTGCGCCGCCTGCTCATCGCCCTGTCTATTATTGCCGTTTTGGCGGGCAGCCTGACGCTCTATGGCTACATCGCCCGGCAAAACCCGGCGCGTATGCTTGAGAACAATATCGTGAAGCTTGAGCGCATCCGATACATCGACCTGCCTGCCACGCGCTTCATCGGCATGGAAATTCAGGAGCAGGAATGGCCGCCTGATTTCGTTGCGATGTACGACGACATGTGGGGCCGCCGCGGCGAATACATACCCATCCTCGACGCCATGCCGGAATACGCCACGGAAATCACCGAGCTCTGCGTGCTGACGCACAACAACAATATGGAGCATTGGAACCCGGACAGCTGCGAAGAAACCCTCATCGGCAAGTTCATGCAGGCGGGAACCCCCGTGCCGGAAGGCTTTGGCTACTACGACCTGCCGCCGGTGAAGGTCGGCTTCGGCGTCTTCCTGGGCGAGTATGAAACCATTCAGCAAAACAATTACTGGTCGATGTGGGAAAAACTGAGCAAAAAACACGACCCACCCTATCCGGACGGCTGGTTTGTCGCTGGCGTCCATTTGGATGAAACCGTTGCCGAAGAGGGCGCATTTACAAGGCTGGGACTCATCCTACCCGCTTACAAAGGAGAATTTTAGATGAAGTACATAAAGCGCGCCGTTGCGTATATATTTGTTTTCGCGATACTTTGCACATGTCTTGCAATAACCTCGCAGGCCAAAGCCGAAGAAGTGATGCCAAAAATCGCGACCGAAGGCCAGCATTTTGTGGACGAGCACGGACGCCTGCGTATTTTCAATGGGCTGAATTATGTGATTGACAAGCAAGGGCCTGCCGATCAACTTGACGACAAATGGTTTGAGCACTACGCCGCCAAGGGATTTAACGTGCTGAGACTTGGCTTGTATTGGGTTGAAATCGAGCCGGAGCCGGATGCCTGGAACGAAGCGTATCTCGCCTCAATAGATCCTATCTTTGATGCGGCGGCAAATAACGGCGTTTACATCATGCTCGAATTGCATCAGGATCTCTATGGCAAGGCTGCTGGAGGCTTTGGTAAAGGCGCACCCGATTGGGCCTGCCTGAACGATGGTGCCAAGCAGCGTGAGCAAGCAAAATTCGTTTGGGCGGAGGGCTATTTCTGGGGCAAGGGCGTACATAAATCCTTCGATAATTTTTGGACGAACGCAAAAGTGGACAACAAAGGCTTACAAGATCATTACGCCGAGCTTTGGGCAATGATGGCCGCGCGCTGGGGCGATTCCCCGGCTATGCTGGGCTACGATTTCATGAACGAGCCCCTCGCCGGAAGCGAATTCGGCAAGGTGTTCCGCAGCATGGCTGCCCGTATTCCTGTCGTAGGACTGCGGCATCCCATCAAAATGATCAAAATGGGCCTGCGTGCCATCCGGGGTGAAACGCTGCATATTCTGGACGACCTCGACGGCGATATCATGCGAAAAATCACCAGAGCAGGCGACAAACGCATGCGCAAATTTGACGAAGAAAAGTACACGCCGTTCCTTGCGAAAATGAGCAATACATTGCGCGAAACGACTTTCGACGGCATCGTCTTCATGGAGCACGGCTACCCCAACCTGGGGCATCCCTTCCACGCAAGCGTTCCGAAAAACGAAACAAACATGGCCTATTCCCCCCACGGCTATGATTTCGTGGTAGATACCCCTCCATATGCCAATCCCAGCGACGGCCGTGTGCTCTCTATTTTTGAAGAGGCTCGTCGGGCGCAGCAGAGGTTAAATGTGCCGGTGCTCGTAGGCGAATGGGGCGGTGCCTGGGGCGATAAGCGGTTGATGAAGCACCTCGAAACCCTGCTGGAGCGCTTCGATTCCTACGGCTGGTCGCACACATTTTATCCCTTTCCGCAGGGCGGTTGGGGTTGGTTCGAAGTCGAAGGCCTGGATTTTCTCGCCCGGCCCTACCCCATGGCCATCAACGGCAGGGATGCCAGCTACCAATACGACAAGGCCGCTGGGGTTTTCACACTAGAGTTCACGCAAACGGAGAATAATGGCCAGCCCACGATTATTTATCTGCCCCGCGAAGGCAAAATGGAAGCTGGCGATTTGACAGTTGAAGTGATTGAAAACGGGCATGAGCGGTCCATGCCGGGTGCGCGGTATGTATATTTAACCGGCGAGGCAGGGATGCATCGGGTGACGGTGGCGTTTTGACACTGCTGAAAACGCGAAGGCAAGAGTTATTGCTTTTTCCACTCTACATAAAGCCCCGCGATCACGTCCTCAATTGGCGCTTTCTTTATCTCTACGTTCATTACGCCTTCCACCGCGCCGATCTGCGAAAGCACCGCCGACATGGATGTCCGGCCCATATCGAACTCGTATTCGAAGCGCCTGCCTTCTCGCGAAAGCAAGGCCGCGCCCTCAAATTCCGGGGAGGCATCCGTGAGCAGCTCCAGTGAAATCTTGCACTTGCTTCCGGTTACAGCGCGAAGCGAGGAAAAACTGCCGTCGAAGGCCACATGACCGCTTTCCACCATGATGATGCGCCGGGCCATTTGCTCCAGATCGTCCATGTCGTGGCTGGTGACGAGAATCGTTGTTTCTTTTTCCTGATTGAGTTCTTTCAGGAAAGAGATCATCTGCCGCTTGGCAAGTACGTCCAAGCCGATGGTGGGTTCGTCGAGGAGAATCAGCTCCGGCGCGTGCAGCAGTGTCATGGTCAGGTCGGCCTTCATGCGCTGGCCCAGGCTTAGTTCTCTTGCAAACGTGTGCAGAATATCCTGAATGTCCAGCAGCTCCACCAGCCGGTCAAGCGTGCGCTTGTACTGCTCTTTTGGGATATCCCACACCTCGCGCTTCCATTCGAAGCTTTGCAGCACGGGGTGATCCCACCAAAGCTCCGTGCGGTTGCCGAACATCACGCCTACTTTTTTCATCAGCGCAATGCGATTTTTTGCGGGCGACATGCCCAGCACGGAGATTTCGCCCTGCAAAGGCAGCAGCATACCGCAAATTAGTTTTATAGTGGTGGATTTTCCCGCGCCGTTTGGCCCGGCATAAGCCGTGAATTCCCCCCGGTTGATGGTGAAGGATACGTCGTCAAGTGCCGCAATTGTTTTCTTTTGAGGCCGGATCAGGTTTTGCAGCGTGTTTTTGATGCCGCCGCTGCGCTGCCACTGTTCGAAGGTCTTGGTCACGCCGTGAAAGCTAACGGCGATGTCCCCAGTCTTTATATCTCTGCGATCCAATTTTTTCATAGTGCTTCAGTCCTTTCTTAAATAGCGTTGTTGCGCAGAAGGCCGCGACGCCTGCCGCGATGAGCAGAATGGCCAGCCCAAAATCCAGCCGCTGCTTGCCCAGCAGCACCAGCGAGGGGAGCCATACCGTCAGGCCGATGGGAACGACAGTGTTCAGCGCAATCTTAAGTACCATGGGCATTTGCCCCAGCGGATAGCTGGAAAGATGCCACTGCACATCCAAAACGTCGGTGGAGATCTCCTCCGCCGCCACGGGAAACCAGAAGGCCAGGGAGCTCGCGAAGTACATCATGGACAACAAGATAATTTTGCTGAGAATATGCGATAGAATAAACAGCATAATCCAGCCGACAGTGACCGGGTATTGCAGCCGCCAAAGCGCGACCCCGCAGACCGCTAACCCCGCCCAAAGCTGCCCCGAGCCGGAAATAGGCATAAAGCCCTCGGTCAGCAGCTGGAGCCGCAGGGGCAATGGCTGGATCAGCTTGTGATCCATCTGGCCGCGCCCGATGATGCGGCTGATGTTCCCGATGTTGTTGCCGTTGACGAAAATCAGGAACAGCCCGGTGGTGACGGCGTTGTAGCCCAG
Organism: Oscillospiraceae bacterium; assembly: GCA_009777055.1. GTDB lineage: Bacteria > Bacillota > Clostridia > Oscillospirales > Acutalibacteraceae > WRMQ01. The sequence goes on along the minus strand of WRMQ01000047.1, from coordinate 7,217 downwards.
CATGAACAGCACCTCATCACTGTTCATGCCGCCCACGCCGCCGAAGCGCTCCGCCATCAGAAACACGCCGCTGAGCACCGAAAGGTTGCCGATAAAATCCGCCAATATCCCGATCAAGCAGTATTTGGTGTCCCGCATGATCCAGGCCGCGTCCATTTTTGCGTAAAGCCAGTACAGCCGGAACAAGCGCCGAAAAAAATCTTTAGCCCCCATGGGACACCATCCTTTCTCTGCTTTTATTGAAGTATAGAATTGTCAGCGGCCATATCGCCAGATTCCAGAACAGTTGGGCGGCCAGCAGTGGCAGGGGCGCTTCAATCCCCGTGAAGATCGCCAGTGGCGCGCCCGCCAAAGAGCCAAAGGGGGAAAGCCGCAGCCAATTGCCGATCCCCCAGGGCAGCAGCGCGAAGGGGATTAAGCTGCCCGAAAATAAGTATGTCACCGCCATGCGAATGGAGTAAGCCAGCCATGTGGCGTTCTTCAGCCGCAGGATAAAGCACGCGAAGATGAAATCAATGGCGAAGCCCAGCGAGACGCACAGCAGCAGGCTTGGCAAAAACCATATTGTCTTCGGCAAAATTGGTACGCCCAATAGCGGGGCAGCCAGCGCCAACGGCAGGGAAAACAGCAGCAGCGTTTGCAGCCAGCCGCCCACCGTCTGCGCCGTGAAATCGGCCAGAATATGCGTGGGTCGCTTGCAGGCGTTGATGAAGCCGTCGCCGCTGAGCCAGCCTGACATTGGTGTGCGTACATTCAGCTGCTCAGTCAGGAGCGCGGAAATATAGGTGTACGACAGCATTTGCGGCAGCGTCATCTCCGAGACGACGCCGGATTGAAACAGTCCGCGCCACAAATACAGCAATGGCACGAGATAGAATAATCGAAAGGCATAGCTTGCATACAGCGCCAACAAGCCACCGCTGAGTTTTTCTTTCACGGTGAGCTTGATTGTCGCGATATATCTTTTCATAGGCATTCTCCTAAAAATAAGCATAATAAAACCCGGCACAGCCATCTTGACCGTGCCGGGCAACCTCATGCCAATGTGATGCTACAAAGTATATCTCACAGGCGAGAGGTTCTCGTTCGCGTCAAAATGGGCAGAATCATCCCCTTGCAGGCCGGATACAGCCGCTTTGTGGGGCAAAAGGGCGCAATAACCCCTTTGTATGGCCATCTTGAACGCATAGCCCTTGATGCATTCGCAGTTTGTATACACTTTGCCGCCGGTTTTGAACACTGTCAAATTCATTCCTCTCACCTCGCTTTCTGGTTGGGATGCATTTATTATAGCGGAATATTTGAAGGATGTCAAGTGGTTTTTGGGAATCTCATGACCCCGCCTCTGGTTCTTTGTGGCCTTGATTGGTGGCGGGTTCTGAGCAAAGAAAAACCGCAAATCCTTGATGCACAAGGATTTGCGGTGGTGGTTCCTCTCGGACTTGAACCGAGGACAACCCGATTATGAGTCGGGGGCTCTGACCAACTGAGCTAAGGAACCGCGCGGGCAGCCGGCAAGGCCACCTTGATAGTATATCTGATTTTTCTGGAAATGTCAAGTCACATACTCTCCGGCGCGGTAATTTTATACATCTTCAGCAGGTTCGCCAGGGTGTCGCGCACGTGGCCGCACAGAGTCAGGCGGGCCTGCATCAATGGCTCGTCGCCGCAGCTGACGCGGCAGGCGTTGTAGAATTTGTGGAATTGCGCCGCCAGCTCCATGCAGAAGCGCGTGATGCGGGCGGGGTCATAGCGCTCCGCCGCGCAGACGATCTCGTCCGTGAGGGCGGCCAGCATGCGGATGAGCTCGCGCTCCTCGGGCGCTTCCAGCAGGCAGAGCTCCCTGCGGCTGCAGGCCCGGGGCAGAACGCCTTCTGCCTGGAGCTTGCGGAAGATGCTGCAAATGCGCGCGTGGGCGTACTGGCAGTAATACACGGGGTTCTGCGCGGTCTGCTCCACGGCAAGATCGAGGTCAAATTCCATCTGCGTGCCCGGCTCACGGAGGTTGAAGAGAAAGCGCACCGCGTCGATGGGGATTTCCTCCAGCAGATCGGCCAGGGTGATGGCCTTGCCGGTGCGCTTGCTCATGCGCACCACCTCACCGTTGCGGGTCAGGCGCACCATTTGCATGAGCACGATGTGGAGCCGGTTGGTGCCGTCGAGGCCGAGGGCGTCCAGCACGCCCTTCATGCGGGCGACGTGGCCGTGGTGGTCCGCGCCCCAGACGTTGATGAGCTTATCGAAGCCCCGGGCGAGCTTGTTGCGGTGGTAGGCGATATCCGCGGCGAAGTAGGTGGGCACGCCGTTGCCGCGCACGAGCACCTCGTCCTTTTCGCAGCCATGCTCCGTGGCCTTGTACCAGAGCGCGCCGTCCTTTTCGTAGCTGAGGCCCTTCTCCTTGAGCAGCGCGAGGATTTCGCTCACCTCGCCGCTTTCGTAGAGGGCGCTTTCCCGGAACCAGGTGTCGTATTGGATGCGGTAGGTGTCCATGTAGCCCCGCATGGCGTTTATGTTCTTTGGCAGGGCATAGCTTACCAGCGCTTCGCGCCGCGAGGCGTCTTCTTTTTGAAGGTAGGCATCCCCGTGCAGATCGGCGAATTCCCGCGCCAGCTCGCGGATATCCTCGCCCTGGTAGCAGTCCTCCGGCAGGGGAACGGCCTGCTCGCCCAGGAAGATCTGCCGGTAGCGGACATCCAGGGAGTGGGCGAATTTTTCGATCTGATTGCCCGCGTCGTTGACATAGAATTCCCGGGACACCGCAAAGCCGGCGGCCTCCAGTACCGCCGCGAGGCAGTCCCCCAGCGCGCCGCCCCGGGCGTTGCCCATGTGGATGGGCCCCGTGGGGTTGGCGGAGACGAACTCCACATTGACGCGTTTTCCCTGGCCGTAATCGGAGCGGCCATACGCCGCGCCCTTTTCCGCGATATCCAACAGAATATCGGCGTAGTATTCATTTTTGAAGGTGAAATTCAGAAAGCCCGCGCCGGCGGTCTCGCAGCGCGCCGCATAACTGCCTTCCAGCTGAAGGTGCCGCAGCAGGGCTTCGGCAATTTTGCGGGGGGGCATGCGCAGCTCCCGCGCCCAGGCCATGGCCGCGTTGGAGGCCAGATCCCCGTTGGCGCGGTCGGCGGGTACCTCCAGCAGGAACGCGCCTGTGGGCAGGCCGGGCAGCTCGCCCGCCGCCGCGGCGTCTTCCGCCGCCTTGCGGATGGCCGCCTCCAATGTTTTTTGCGCCGACAGAACCAGATAGGACATAACAATTTCTCCTCCGTTGATTTGCGGTTTATTTCAAGGCTCTGATCAGCCCTTTTCTAAAGTAGGGCGGTTCCGGCTTCGGCAGCCACGCGGGCGGGTGGGCAAACAGCATATAGCCCCGCGAAAAGCCGCAGCGGTAACCAAGCCGCGCCAGAGCGGCGGGAAGCTCCCGCGCGTCGCCGGCACGGTGATAGGCGCAGCAGAGCACCGCGCTTGCGTATTCGCCCAGCGCGCCCGCGCCCGCGATGGCCCGGGCCTCGAAGCCCTCGATATCCATCTTTAAAAGGGCGTTTTTGATCTTCATCTCCCGGGCGAGGGTGTTCAGCGTGACGCTGTCTTCGCTGTCTGTATCGCTGAGCTTTTTCTCTATGATGGTCACTTTATCCTTCCAGGGGGCGAAGGTGGCCCGCAGCGCCGGAAGCCAGAGCGGGTCGCACTCAATGAGAACCACGCGCTCCACCCTGTCGGCCATCTCCAGGGCGAGCAGGCCCTCGGCGCTGCCCGCATCGATAAAGACCTCGAAGCGCGCGTCCTGTAATTCCGGCGTGAGGTAGCGGTGCGGGCTTTCAGGATCCTGCTCAACGCACAGGCTTCGATACCAGGCCCGCAGGGCGTCCTCGCTCCAGCTCGCCGGAAAATAGAGCCGCTTGCCCTGATGCGTGACATAGGGCAGGCCGTTTTCGCCCCGCAGCACCGGGATATCCATGGCGCGGTAGGCGCCGCAAAACGCATAGGGGAAGACCAGCATAGGGCTGTCTTCGTAAAGCGCAGGATCGTTCGGGTCGCGGCGGTACAGGCGGCGCAGTATTTTCAGCTCCTCCCGGTAGGGGCGGGCCAGCAGGGGATGCCGTCGGTAATAATCCGACACCAGGAGCCCGAACCGCCAATAAGAGGGCCGCGCGAGGCGCATTTGCAGACCTTTGGGCAAGGCGAGGAAAACACCGCGCAGTGCTTTTCGCACAAAACGCGGCAGTTTGCCCCAAAGCCTGACCGCGAATTTTTTCAACAAAAAGCCTCCTCCAAAATGCGTCGAATCACAACCCGCTGCGCAATATATAGACAGGAACGTTTTCTAATTAAAAATGAAGAATGTGAAAAATCCGGCAATGAGATAAAAGAGAAAAGCTGCGATACCAGCAATCGGGGCAATGACCACCGCAATCGGCGTCAATAAAAAAAACAGAGGATTTTCAAAGCCGCCTAAAAGAATCGGAAACCCCACGATTGCACCCATCACAGTCAGCGGGCCTCCGGTAATGGCCGCAAGATAGCGCTGCGCTCTTTCCGCGAAGGTCATCGCCCTGCCCTGCACGGTTACAACAACATGATCGGTTGGTAGCTCTTTTACCGGTTCATCCTCTATGTATGCGGTGATCACGCAATAATATGTTTGTGTGCGATCAGAAAATTCAGAGCCATAAGGGTAAGAAAAGTTGTCGGAATCAGGGCTGAGGCTCAGTTCGTCTGTTGTTGCGTCTGGAATGGAGGCGTAATACCGATGCCATTGATACCTGACCTCATCCACTTCGTCCGGAATATTCACCTCCACGCTGAGCGTGAAGCTTTCATTAAAGGGTACGGTTATGGCTTCGGGCTGCTTTTTGATGTAGAAATCGTCAAGATTAAGCTCCGCCGCCGCGGATACGCTCAGCGAGAAAAGCAGTGCCAGCACGGCCAAAAGCAACGCGAGCAGCTGTTTCGTGTGTTTCATCACAGATCTCTCCTTTGCTAAAACTTCAAGCCATATAGGAACGTTCGCAGCGCCGCACCTTGATCTCCATGCGGTTCATGGACATGAGGTCGGACGATAGATCAAGGGTATACCACAGCTTGATCCTGCCGCCGCCGCGGGAGATGTCCGATTCCACCGAGCGGGCGTAGACCCCTAGGTGCATCATGCCGGCGGGGGTGTTGTAGTAGCAGCTGTGGCGCACCCCCTGCTCCAGGGTGATCTCCAGGGGGAATTCGCCATCCCGGGAGAGAGAGACCAGGCTGTTTTGAATGCGCAGCGCCGCGCGGCTGCCCTCCAGGCCCTCGCTCTGCTCCGTGTAGTCCAGCTGCCAGCCGCCGCCGAATTCCGGCGGGAGCTCCTCCAAAACGCCGTCGCACATCATCTCGGAGGAGAGCAGCTCGCCCTCCACCTCATGGGAGTCGCTGATCTCGATGACGACGGGATACTTTAGCTGCTGCCTCGGATTGGTGTTTCGCTTCATATCGATGCCCTTTCTGTTTTTTTGATCCGTTATTTTTTACGAAATCGGGGCAAGGGCAAGGCCCAGGTCCTTCAGCTGCGCCGCGTCCACCGGCGAGGGGCATTCCGTCATGGGCTCGGAGGCGTTTTGCACCTTGGGGAAGGCCACCACGTCCCGCAGGCTTTCGCAGCCCAGAAGCTGCATCACCAGGCGGTCAAGGCCCAGGCCCATGCCGCCGTGGGGAGGCGGGCCGAAGCGGAAGGCGTCCAGCAAAAAGCCGAACTTTTGCTGCGCCTCTTCGTCCGTCAGGCCCAGCAGGCGGAAGATGCGCGCCTGCAGCTCGGGGTCGGTGACGCGGATGGAGCCCGACGACAGCTCAATGCCGTTGAGCACCAGGTCCGCCGCCCTGGCCACCACATTGGCCTTGTCGGTTTCCAATATGGCCAGGCTCTCCTCGGAGGGGGAGGTGAAGGGGTGGTGCATGGCCACGAACTGCCCCGCCTCCTCGTCCCAGTCGAAGAAGGGGAAGTCGGTGATCCAAAGAAAATTCAGCTGCCCCCCGGGCACGAGCTTTAAACGCTTCGCCAGCTCCTGGCGAAGCGAGCCCAGTACGGAAAGCGCAAGGCTCGTTTTGGCGTCCGCCATGAAGAAGACCACGTCGCCGGGCGCCGCCGCGGCGCGCGCGAGAAGGGCCTTTACGGTGCTTTCGCTGACAAATTTGCCAAAAGAAGAGGTCAAAGCGCCGTCTTCGGCGATGCGCAGCCAGGCCAGACCCTTCGCGCCGATGCCCCGGACGAACTCCGTGAGCTTGTCGATTTCCTTGCGGGTCAAAGCGGAAAAGGCGTTCTTCGCCGTGATGCCCCGCACACCGCCGCCGGCCTGCACCGCGCCCTCGAACACGCCGAAGCCGCAGCCTGCGGCCAGATCGCTTACATCGAAGAGCTCCATGCCGTAGCGGGTGTCGGGCTTGTCGCTGCCGTAGCGGTTCATTGCCTCTTTGAAGGTCATGCGCGGCAGGGGGAATGGAATTCCCAGCCCCAGCGCCTGGTCCAGAAACTTAATATAGCCCTCCACCATGCCCAGCAGGTCCTCAATATCAATGAAGGACATCTCCAGGTCAATCTGCGTGAACTCCGGCTGGCGGTCGGCGCGCAAATCCTCGTCGCGGAAGCAGCGGGCCAGCTGCACGTAGCGGTCAAAGCCCGCTACCATCGTGAGCTGCTTATACATCTGCGGCGACTGTGGCAGGGCGTAGAACGAGCCCGGATGCACCCGGCTGGGCACGAGGTAATCCCGCGCGCCCTCCGGCGTGGATTTGATCATTATCGGCGTCTCGATTTCGATGAAGCCGTTCTGGTCGAAGTAATCCCGTGTAAGCTTTGTGATGCGGTGCCGCATTAAAATATTCCGCTGAAGATCCGGCCGTCTCAGATCAAGATACCGGTATTTCAGGCGCGTGAGCTCCGCTGTGGGGCAGTTTTCGATGATCTCGAAGGGCGGAGTCTCGCTCTTGGCCAGCAGCAGCAGCTGTGTGACCGCGATCTCCACGTCGCCGGTGGGGAGCTCGGCGTTTTTGGCCGAGCGCTCGCGCACCGCGCCCGTGGCCATGACCACGTACTCGCCGCGCAGCGATTTCGCTTTTTCAAATAGCTCCGCCGGGCAGTCCTCATCAAAGGCCAGCTGAACAATGCCCTCGCGGTCGCGCAAATCCACGAAGATCAGCGCGCCCAGGTCCCGCTGCCGCTGCACCCAGCCCGCGACGGTGACGGT